>CBFGXU010000253.1:0-1506 GCA_965652935.1 uncultured Nitrosomonas sp. | reverse complement strand
GATTAAAAGAAATTAATAAAACGAGAACCGCTGATTCTAAAAATAAATCCAGTACTTCAATATAATTATTACGATAAGTAGTTCAATAAATCACATATCCAATCTGTCGCTGATTATTCAAGAAACACTGTTCTTGTTTATTCAGCTTCTGCAGCATTCATTTCAACAATTTCTTGAATGGCTTGATTACGGCCTTCTAGAATGGCATCAGCTACACCGCGGGCATATAAGCGTATTGCCCGGCTTGAGTCATCGTTTCCGGGAATGATGTACTGCAAACCTTCTGGATTATGGTTGGTATCGACGACGCCAATGACCGGTATACCCAGTTTTCTGGCTTCTGTAATAGCGCCTTTTTGATATCCCACATCTATTACAAACAAGGCATCGGGTAACCCTTTCATGTCCTTGATGCCACCCAAACTGCTATTGAGCTTATCCAACTCTCTTTGGAGATCAAGTGCTTCTTTCTTCACTAGCTTATCCAGCGTGCCATCTCGAACCATCGTTTCCATATCTTGTAAACGCTTGATGGATTGTTTGATGGTTTTAAAATTTGTTAGCATTCCACCGAGCCAACGTTGGTCTACATAAGGAGATCCACAGCGTATCGCTTCCTCACGAATAATGTCGCGCGCTTGCCGTTTGGTACCAACAAATAAGATCACCCCTTTGTTCGCTGATAATTGCCGTATATACTTCACGGCCTCTTCATACATTACCAGGGTGTTTTCAAGATTGATAATATGGATTTTGTTACGATGGCCAAAAATGTAGGGGGCCATTTTGGGATTCCAGAAGCGCGTCTGGTGTCCAAAGTGAACACCTGCTTCCAGCATTTGTCGCATGGTTACAGACATAAAATTCTCCTTTAGGGATTGAGCCTCCATTTGTCTTAATTACTCACTAATACCTAGTTTCGAGCATTTATAGACGAATGTGTGAATTTAATTTGACTTGCCTATTACATCAATTGCTTGCTGGCACGTAAAAGTCAAATTATCTGAACATTATAGCATCTTAGAATACTTACTCAAGCTGACAGAAGCAGAAGAGAAAAGTTAGAAGTAATAAGATGGTTCTAAATAATTCTTCCACGCTTTTATTCATAAGGGTTTCAAGGTGATTTTGGTAGTTTAGATTTGCAGAATTTGAGATAATACAGACCCGTTCCCTGCAAATTTTTCCCGTATTTCCATGCATTCCAAGTCGATTCGTCCCCAAGTCGGCGGACTGTTTCGTCAGACACTGCGAGAGCAGAAACTCATGCTAAGAGACCATTGCAAAAACATAACTTTACCTGAAGCGTATTCAGTTCAGATTTTTTTGTGAGCAATGAAGTACTTTTTATGAGCTTTTCGCAAAAATTCCAGGGATAATCGCTTCAAACCGATCATTATCGAATTAGACGGCGGATTATTCCCAGCAATCCATCCCATGCGCCAGCTGCGGTCAGCCGGGTTCTGAAGCGCGATAACACAGAGTGGTCGGGTACATCGTCTTCCA
>CBFGXU010000252.1:0-1532 GCA_965652935.1 uncultured Nitrosomonas sp. | reverse complement strand
CTGCTCACCCGGCACATTAAATCCCGGAATATCTGGAAACTTTTCACCAAAAAAACGTTTAAACAATTCATCCCCAAACGGCCATCGCTCCCCTTCACCAAAAGGAAAATCAAATGGCGCTTGTTTCGAGCTTCTACTTTCTCCTTCAACCTGAATCAGCACAACTGACGGCGAAACTTTGCGCGCCACTTCCGCAAACGCCTTACTGGTTTGCCGCAGGTTTTCTACCCCTTTTCCCTGCGCTAATAAATTCACCGGCATCAAAATCCCTAACATCAGCAGCATAAAAAAATTTCGATATCTAAGCATGATCCGCTCCTCTGTTGGAAAAATAAACGCAATCATTAACACGTTACAATTATGTTGGGGATTTCTGGTAAGAATTACAAGTATAATGCTAAGAAACCAGCGTTTACCCATGATTCAGTTATCTGATAGTATTTTCGATATTTCAGGATAAGAACGCATGATTATTGTTATTTCCCCGTCTAAAACCCTGGATTTCGAAACACCAGCCATTACCCAGCAGCATACCCATCCCGACTTTCTCGCTGATTCGGCACAACTGATCGATGAACTCAAAAAACTGGAGCCGGATCAAATCGGAAAATTGATGTCGATCAGTCCTAAGCTGGCGCTTCTGAATTCAAACCGCTATTACGCGTGGAAACGGCCCTTTAACACGGCAAATGCCAAACAGGCGGTGCTCGCCTTCAAGGGGGATGTGTACACCGGTCTGGATGCAGATACCATGAACGCTGCAGAATTGGCCTTTGCACAGGACCATTTACGGATCTTGTCGGGATTGTACGGCATACTGCGCCCGCTGGATCTGATACAGCCCTATCGTTTGGAAATGGGTACCCATTTCAACAATCCGCGCGGCGGTAATCTATATGAATTCTGGGGAGACAAAATTACGCAAGCGCTCAACCAGGATCTGGAAAAACAAAATACGGATATTCTGATCAATCTGGCTTCCAATGAATATTTCCAATCCATTCAAACTAACAAACTGAATGCACGGATCATTACGCCGGTGTTCAAGGATCAAAAAAACGGCGTTTACAAGATCATCAGTTTTTTCGCTAAAAAAGCGCGTGGCTTGATGAGCCGCTACATTATCCAGAACAGGCTCACGAACCCTGAAGACATCAAGCATTTTGATGTGGCAGGTTATCAGTTCAGCGAAGAGACAAGCGACAATGATGAATGGATTTTTAGACGTGCGGAATCTAAAATAGCATAATCCCATGAATAAAAAAAAGCTGATCGAACTGGCCAAGCAGTACGTCGCTATGTCCAATGAACACAATCTTCAGCGCATCAAATCCCTGTTCATTGACGACGCTACGTACCATTCTGCCTACTTTGGCGAATACCAAGGCAGAACAGCGATAGGGGTCATGATGGCCGGCTTTTTCACCCGCTTCCCCGATGCCCATTGGGAAGTCATGGAATATCATTGCATTGAAAACAATGGTGTGGAGTTTGCATTTGTAATGACCGGAATAGACACGTCTTCCGGTGAA
>CBFGXU010000251.1:0-1536 GCA_965652935.1 uncultured Nitrosomonas sp. | reverse complement strand
CCGACCAGCACATCCTGATGGCGGTTGACATGGAGATTCAAGCGGAAATCAACCTCATCTCCCACATGGCTTCCTGACTGGCCTGTAATATCCCTGAGTGTCGCCAGGCCAGCCGCGTTGTACAGATAATCGCGGTTATTGGCCAGATAGAACCGATGATATTGAGTGATAAACGTTATCCATGGCATCGGGTGCAAAGTAAATTGCGCATTGAAGTCATGAATATTCTGGCGTCCTACCCGATCCAGGAAACCTAAGTAATAGTGACCAAACGGAAACAGCTGATTAAATGTATTGCTTCTCCCATCCGTATGACGGCTATCACCCGATGCAAAGTCATAGCGTATCCAGCCCTGCGGATTCATCGGCAGTGGCAGACGGTAACCTACGCCGGTAGCCACAGCAAAAGCGGACACATCGAGCCCGGAGCGGCGGCCGAATTGGTACATGCCTTCAAATTCATACAGGAAATTATCAAAATTTCCAGCCAAACGGCCGCCTAACGTATGCACATGGGAATTGCCCTGCAGAATATTGCCTGCCAACACATTGGCTGCGGCAAGATTGCGCTCGTTTTCCAGACTCAGGAAATAGAGATCGATCAAATGGCCGGGTTTCGGCTTGTTGGTAGCCCACAAGCCAAAGAAATTCTGCTGGGTATCCCAATTATCGACATTACCTTTCTCGGTAATCATCGGACGCACCCAGAAGGCATCCAGATCCCATTCCGGCGTACGCCAGAAAGCTTTGACACCTTGGAAAGTTCTACGCGTATTCACCCAATCCAAGGTGGAAATCAGTCTTTGCGAACCATACAACAATTCCTGCCGGCCAACACGGATATAAACCGGGCCATTATTGACACTGGCTAGTTTGATATCGGTGAACAGATTGAGCATATCCGCATGGTTTCTGTCCGTGATCAGCGGCGGCAGTTCAGAGCCGAAAGCGCGGGCGTCAATCATTTCTGCAAACAAGCGCACTCTGTCGCGATACCACAAATCTGCATGGAATCGGGTGCGCAGCATATGGAAATCATTATTGATTCCGGCTGCATTCAAGCGGCTGTCGGTTTCATGCGTGTAGCGGTACCAGAAATTACCGCCCAAGGAAAGCAGCCAATCATCCCCCAGATGGATTCTCTTGATGGGGTCAAAAATATCTTTCTCGTGCCCAGGCGTATCGAGATAACGAAAATCGATATCATAGGCTGGCGTGGTCAGCAGCGCGAACGGTGCATAAGGCGCAACCGGTGGTTTTTCACGTTTGTTGCCCGTGATCAAGTCCCAGAATGAATAATAGCCGGGGCCGGTGGGCGGCAGCAAAAACAGGCCGGGGCGCGATGCCGCAGTCACCGGCGGTACTTTGGATTTGTCGAAACCGCCGCTGGCAGCAGTGGTTGCAGCAGGTGCTGTTGCTGTGGCTGGTGCCGGGGTGGCTGCCGGCGTTCTCATATTGGCTGGCGATGGATTCGCCGCATGCGCCTGAGAAATTAAGCACGTCATTCCCAGACAGCCTAAACAGAACTTAAGTAGC
>CBFGXU010000250.1:0-1574 GCA_965652935.1 uncultured Nitrosomonas sp. | reverse complement strand
TCTGTGCTGGTCAATCACACTATTTATCTATGAAAACTATGATCTGGAAACCTAATGTAACGGTTGCGGCCGTTGTTGAACAAAACGGAAAATATCTGCTGGTCGAGGAAGAGCCTGAAGCAGGCTCCGGGCTGTTTTTAAATCAGCCTGCAGGGCATCTGGATCCAGGAGAATCCATCATTCAGGGGGTCATCCGGGAAACGCTGGAGGAAACTGCGTACACCTTTGTGCCTGAGTATTTACTGGGTATTTATCAATGGCATTCTCAGCGAGCGAATGCTACCTATATTCGATTTGCATTTGGCGGGCATGTGACACATCATGATCCTGCGCGGATACTCGATACAGGTATCCTGCGCGCGGCCTGGTTTGATCTGGATGAGATTGATCAAATGGCTCATCGTCATCGAAGTCCACTGGTGAGGCAATGCATTCAGGATCATCTGGCCGGCAAGCGCTACCCCTTGGAATTGTTGATGCACTATGACTCGTGATGGAATGAAAAAATACCGGGTGGTGGTCGGTATGTCCGGTGGTGTTGATTCGTCCGTGGCTGCTTATTTGTTAAAACAGCAAGGTTACGATGTCGTCGGTCTGTTCATGAAAAACTGGGAAGATGATGATACCGATGAGTATTGCTCTTCTCGGCAGGATTTTCTGGATGCGGTATCGGTTGCGGATGTGATCGATATTCCGATCGAAGTAGTGAATTTCTCGGCCGAATATAAAGATCGGGTTTTTTCTCATTTTCTTGCCGAATATCAGGCCGGGCGAACACCCAATCCTGACGTGCTGTGCAATGCTGAAATCAAGTTCAAGGCATTTCTGGAGCATGCGAATAAGTTGGGCGCTGACTATATTGCGACAGGCCATTATGCCCAGGTGCGGAAAGTGGGTGATATATTCCAGCTGTTAAAAGGCGAAGACGGCACCAAGGATCAGAGTTATTTTTTATACCGGTTGAATCAATCGCAGCTTGCCACTACCTTATTTCCCATTGGGCATCTTTATAAACGTGATGTGCGCAGGATCGCCGAAGAAATAAAGCTACCCAATTTCTCCAAAAAAGACAGCACCGGCATCTGTTTCATCGGGGAACGTCCATTTCGTGAATTTCTCAATCGCTATCTGCCACACAAACCCGGAGAAATCCAAACGCCGGAAGGGAAGGTGATTGGTCAGCATATTGGGCTGATGTATTACACTATCGGACAGCGGCAAGGGCTGGGGATAGGTGGCAGGCGGGATAGCAGTGATGAGCCATGGTTCGTCTCAGCCAAAGATATGGCCAACAATGTTCTGGTTGTGGTGCAAGGTCATCATCATCCTGATTTACTTAAACCCTCTTTGAAAGCAACGGATTTGACATGGGTCAGTGGGCAACGGCCACATTGCAACTGGGTCTATGCCGCTAAAACCCGCTATCGCCAGGCGGACGCTCCCTGTACGATTGCAAACTTTACTGAAGATTATTGCCAGGTCGATTTTGCACAGAATCAATGGGCGGTTACATCGGGTCAATCTGTCGTTATTTATGAAAGCAAGGTTTGCTTGGGTGGTGGAATCATCATTGA
>CBFGXU010000249.1:0-1581 GCA_965652935.1 uncultured Nitrosomonas sp. | reverse complement strand
AGCCAACTGCTCTTAAGGAATCGTTGCTGTGTTTTCTGTGCTTCAAACCTTTAGTTTCACAAGAATTCTCTGTTATCTGGCATTTTCTGCCGGCTGGATGGCGTTTGCTAACTTTTTTGGGCGGCTGATTCCGGATCAGCAATTATGGTTTGCCTTGTTGGTGACATTTCTGTTTGGATTACCTATTTACTTTGCGGCGATTTATGCAGTGACTATCCAAAAAATTTATCTTACTAGTCAGTTCAAAAGACTGGGCATTCTGTACTGGCTTTTTACGCGCCGAATTCTGGCGTATATCTGGTGGTTGCTGTGGTCGATTATTTTTGCATTCTTACTGTTATTTTATTTAGGTGCGGCAGAAAAACAGGAATGGACGATCTTCTTCGCCGCCATTCCGATATTTGCCGTTATTTATGCAAGTTTTTTCTCCATTGCAGCCCGTGAATACAAACCCTACATCGCCGTTCATAAATCCTTGACCTGGTCGCGCTGGGTGACCGCGCTGATAATGGCGGTGCTTTTTATCTTATTTGCCAGTCCCACTGATACAAGCCTTCGATACGCTTCTTTGACAGAGGCTGTCACGATAGAAAGCCAGAAACTGGGTGGTACCACGCATAGCATTTTAATTCTTGAAACCAATCGGTTATTGGTTTTTGTTGAGCGACTTAAGGTTTTTGCGCTGAGCGGTCTGCATACATTCAATGCCCTGCTTTATCTGGGCGCCGTTTTTCTCGGCAGTTTGCTGTTTTTTTATAATGTGGCGCTTGGGATCTCCAGTTTTATGGTGCCGCTATCCGAATACCGCCGCGTATTGAGTCCGATTCAGGATAACGATCTGCCACCCCCAGTTTCGCCATCGGCTTGGGCGATAACATCGGCACTGGTGACTTTCTTCGTCCTCTTCATTTATGTACCTTCGACCGTATATGTGGATGCCTGGTTGCGTTCCAACCCGGAAACCGTGAAGGAAATCCATACATCTCAACAAACCGTGATCGAAACGGTTGAAATGATCGGGGACAGTTACTATAAACCCGGAACGACTGAGCAAATTGAACAGGCTTACCTTAATAACCTTGTCAAGTTGGAATCATCGCTGGAAAAACTGCGTGAAGCTACTGCCGCTGGTTTCAGGCAAATGACTGAGAATGTGGATGATTATCTGGACTGGTACTATAGTCTGCCGGGAGAATATGAACGTATTGTAGCACTCGCCACGGGTGTTCTGGAAAATTGGATGGCTGAGAAATTGCAAAATTATCTGATGCAAGGCAATGTATTCGGCCCGGTACAACAATCCATTGAAAACGTGTTGCAAAATAACCAGCAGTTGCGCAGTGAACATTTGCAAAAGATCGAGCAAATATTAAGAGAAAACCGTATTGAACCTGCAGATAACTCGGAATTGGAAATTGTCAGGCATGCCTCGCTGAGTGCGCTCAAGGAACCCCCAACGCACAGTGTCATCGTGAATCTGGAGAATCGCATGCTGATATCTGGTGGCCTTGGTACCGCGGGCGCTATTACCGGTGCAATTGCTGGCAAGATCACGGCCAAAGTGGCTGGTAAAGGGATCAT
>CBFGXU010000248.1:0-1589 GCA_965652935.1 uncultured Nitrosomonas sp. | reverse complement strand
AATCCCCAATTCCTTTGCAACACCGGTACCATAAGCAGGATCTGCCTTGAAACAGTTACTGATGTGACGAGTCTGAATTTCCCGCGGCACACCGCTCATGGCACGCGCGGTATTTTCAAACAAAGCCTGCTGCTGTAGTGGCGTCATCAAGCGAAATAGCGCGCCAGGCTGGGAATAGTAATCCATATCTTCACGATGATTCCAATGATCAGCCGCGTGGGTCAGGCTCAGTGGAGGTTCGGCAAAATCGGGTTGCTCTTGCCATTCCCCTTGACTATTGGGTTCGTAACCGACGGTACTGCCGAAATTACCATCCACACGCATGGCACCATCACGGTGATAATGATGCACCGGGCAACGGGGTGCATTAACTGGAATCAAGTGGTGATTCACCCCCAGGCGGTAACGCTGAGCGTCGCCATATGAAAACAATCGTCCCTGCAACATCCTATCGGGAGAAAAACCAATTCCGGGCACGATATTGCCGGGATTAAAGGCTGCCTGTTCCACTTCAGCAAAGAAATTCTCCGGATTACGGTTGAGTTCGATGATGCCGACTTCGATCAGAGGATAATCTTGATGTGGCCATACCTTGGTGAGATCGAACGGTTGATAAGCAACTTTAGCGGCATCCGCCTCCGGCATGATCTGCACATACATCTTCCACTTGGGAAAATCGCCCTTTTCCAGGCTTTCATATAAATCGCGCTGATGGCTATCACGATCTTTTCCAATAATGGCTTCGGCTTCCTTATCGGTAAGATTACGAATACCTTGCTGCGATTTCAGGTGAAACTTGACCCAGTAGCGCATATGTTTGGCATTAATGAAACTGAAGGTATGACTGCCAAAACCATGCATATGCCGGTATGTCGCAGGAATACCGCGATCGCTCATGAGAATGGTGATCTGATGCAGCGCTTCCGGCAACAAGGTTAGAAAATCCCAAAAATTTTTTGTGCTGCGCATGTGGCTGTGCGGATCGCGATTCACCGCATGATTCAGGTCGGGAAATTTCAACGGATCGCGCAGAAAAAAAACCGGTGTGTTATTGCCGACCAAATCCCAGTTGCCTTCCTCGGTGTAGAATTTCACGGCAAAACCACGAATATCCCGTTCCGCATCGGCTGCGCCTCGTTCACCGACCAGGGTGGAAAAACGCACAAATAAATCCGTTTTCTTACCGATTGCAGAGAAGATCTTAGCTCGCGTGTATTCGGTAATGTCATGAGTAACCATAAAGGTTCCATAAGCACCTGAGCCATTTGCATGCAAACGTCGCTCAGGAATCACTTCACGGTCAAAATGCGCAAGTTTCTCAAGAAACCACACATCCTGTAGCAGTTGCGGACCACAGGGTCCAGCAGTCATTACATTTTGATTATGGGCAACCGGGCATCCGGCATTGGTGGTTAACTTTTTTTTGTCACTCATGGCGCACTCCTTCTCAGTAGCAGATCGTTAGTCGAACATCTGTTATTGTTTGAATAGACATGTTTATGGATTGCATTTTTATAAGTACAAGTAAACCATTCATATGACTCTGAGCGAGAAATTTCCTCTGCATTTTATAAATCATTCGCTTGTAG
>CBFGXU010000247.1:0-1592 GCA_965652935.1 uncultured Nitrosomonas sp. | reverse complement strand
CCGGATTACTGTACCTGCAACCTACCTTTGCCCCGTCTGACGAAGAAGTGGTGTGAAGAGAGGGTGGAGCATCCCTACTGGCAATTGTTCTGTGGCGAAACCTGGTTCCAGGTGGCAATCCTGACACAGTGGCAGAGCCAATCATCGTCTTACCGTCTCATACGCCTGAAAATAGGGTTGTTCAGGGCCGACTAGATAGAACTCGTCCATAAAAAGTATTTTTAATTCAAAGCAAAGAAAAACAACTTTTTGCGTATAATGCCATCTAATCAATTCGATTATTTGTAGTAATCCTGATTATTATAAATATTCTACTTTTTGATATCACCGACGAGGATAAGTCTAAAATGCGCATTGAAAAAAATACCGTGGTCTCTCTCAATTATGAATTGTCGGATACCACAGGAAACATTCTGGAGCAAACGGACACACCAATCAGTTATTTGCATGGCGGGTATGGCGGCATCTTTCCCTTGGTTGAGGAAGCGCTGCATGAAAAGGAAATTGGCTACTCCTGCTCAGTTTCGATGGAGCCGGACGATACTTTTGGTGAATATGATGCTGAATTGATCCGCGTGGAGCCACGCAGTTCTTTTCCGGAAAATGTAGCGGTTGGCATGCATTTCGAGGGCGGCGCGGAAGGTTCAGATGATGTCATCATCTATAAAGTGACCGATGTTACTGATGACACCGTCGTTGTCGATGGCAATCACCCTTTTGCAGGCATGACATTAAACTTTTCCTGTACGGTGACAAATGTGCGTCCAGCCACGTCAGAAGAAATCTCTCATCAACATGTGCACGGCGCGCATGGCCATGAGCATTGAAAATCCGCAGATCCTGATAAGCTAGCCGTTTTTAGCTGTATCGAGAACCTTTTTTAGTGAATAAAGCTGTTCCAGTGCTTGCCTGGGGCTTAATTCATCCGGTGAAAGATTCTGCAGCATGGCAATGACGGGATGTTCTGACAGCATTTCTTCTTTCGGCTCTGGAATGGAAAAAGAAAATAGATCCAACTGAGATTTCTTATTGACACTTTCCTGCTCCAGTTTAATCAGGTGCTTTCGAGCTGATTTGATGACCAGTTCAGGAACGCCTGCCAAGGCCGCCACTTGCAGTCCATAGCTTTGGCTGGCCGGACCTTCGGCTACTTTATGCAGAAAGACAATGCGATGCTTATACTCTACTGCATCCAAATGCACATTCTTAATGTGCCTAAACTCCTCAGCCAGTTTCGTCAATTCAAAATAATGCGTCGCAAACAGGGTAAAACTACGGTTGTTGGTCAATAACTGCCGGGCAATGGCAAACGCTAGCGCCAACCCATCAAAAGTGGATGTGCCGCGCCCGACTTCATCCATCAGAACCAAGCTATGCGCTGTAGCGTTATGCAGTATATTGGCAGTTTCCGTCATCTCCACCATAAACGTGGAACGTCCGCTGGCCAAATCATCAGCAGCACCAATCCGGGTAAAGATTTGATCCAGCACCCCGATGTGCACTTTCGCGGCGGGCACAAAACTACCGCAATGCGCAAGCAGGGCAATCAGCGCGATTTGCCGCATGTAGGTTGATTTCCCACCCATGTTAGG
>CBFGXU010000246.1:0-1599 GCA_965652935.1 uncultured Nitrosomonas sp. | reverse complement strand
ACGGCAACTACTCACCGCAAGGAGATGCGGTTATGCGTGACGATTGGAAAAAAACTTAAAGAACGGGTGCCCCTGCATTGATTAAATATCCCTGGTTGGGATTGGATTATTAACGCGGCTTCTAATGTGAGCCAGAAGATTTGATCGCTGAACGTAAGCCGTTAAGATTAATTATCATTTGCTCTTTCATTTTTTCTCTGCCCATGCTGTGTTTTAACTTATTGCCCAGTCCAGCAACTTGATCAGTAGATGTTCGATGAATATAAAAAATAAGCGATCCGTTACGATAAGGCAAACAGCCGAGGGTAAGTTGGCTTGAGTTGTAAGTGTGTCCAACAAAAAACTGGCGCGTAAGAATTAGCGATCCTGTATCAGAAGTGAACAGCAGGCGGTGACTGAGAATCGCAGTTGGGCGGTCATTTATTTTCCGAATAAGCCAAGAGAAATGTTCTTCTGTTCCGGATGGCAATGGGGTCGGATAATTTATCCAAAATTTCTGTAAATCTGGAGAAAAACTGTTCAGCAATTTACTACTAGCAGCAGCTATACGTAATTCCTCGGCTGGTTTGGTCTCTTTGTCTTTACGAGCATAAGATGCAACGCCTGCCAAGCCGTGTTTGCGATATTTTTGAAAACGCTGCAATAATATCTGCTGATAATGCTGAGATACTGACGTAATCAAATCAACCTCACTCCAACCTACCAATTTCTTTTTTAGTTCTGCAAAGCTTTTAATTTCTTCAGCAGATAAATTAAATTTATTACCGGCCCTCACCTTGAGCAACTTGCGAGCTTCATCTTCCTGATCCAGGGTAAACATGAATTCTTTGAATGGATTTGTATCGTTCAGAGCTATTTCGTGATACTTCACGACATCCGGATCAACCATCGCTAGATCACCTCGCTTAAAGAACGAAATCAACTGAGCAGGTTGAGCCGATAGATACATACCCAAACCAACCGCTAATTCCTTTTGAGTTTCCTCAGCAACTTCAAAAGAGACAATTTCTCCTTCATGGAGAGCTGCAATTTGATTGTGATCAATCCCTAAGATCGCTTCAATATCCTCTAACTTCGAGGCAGAGACTGAACACATTCCAATAATCCATCCGCACAGTATGGCGAGTATGGGCCAAAGAAATTTTGTATGTTTTACTGATCGCATCCAGCTTTCCTTATAAATGTTTAATCAGCTCAATGCATGAAATCTGACTATCTAAATCTAAACTGCAGCAGCCATTAAGTTAATCAAATTCATTGTCTGATGTTTGATGATGTTAAATAATGATGGGAATGAGAGAGATTATCCGTTCGCAAGCGTACGATGAATAGTCATTCCAAAGTTGTTTTTCGCAAACTCAAGAATACAACTTTATGGCATTAGTGGTAACCAAAGATGAATTCTCAATTATTATCAAATAACAATTTGATATTACCTTCGAACTCTTGACAGAGTATAACTTTGTCGCATATCCCGATTGATACCCCGTACAGGCATTAGGGGGCTGAAGCAAATAAATTTCCTCAAGCATACAGAAAGTCAGCCGTCAATTGAAATTATTTACTTATAGAGTGGCTTATCAGTGTTGAAGTAATGGA
>CBFGXU010000245.1:0-1695 GCA_965652935.1 uncultured Nitrosomonas sp. | reverse complement strand
TAATCGTTAGAAACACTACCAATCAATTTTCTCTTTTTACCGCTATTATCTTGTACACTACTCCGCGAAATTTTTTAAACAAATACAGAATATTTGCTTTGATTGAAAGGTGTTGTTCATGATTTTTTGGCGCGTAAAATCCCTGGATGCTATTCTAGCGACAGCAGAGAAGAAAAAACTTCATCGATCTTTAGGCGCATGGCAGTTAACTCTTTTGGGCATTGGTGCGATTATCGGAACCGGTATCTTTGTTCTGACAGCCGAAGCCGCACAGAAGGCCGGCCCCGGAATGATGCTTTCTTTCGTGATTGCTAGTTTCGTTTGTACCGTGGCAGCCCTTTGCTATTCCGAACTTTCGTCAATGGTGCCTGTTTCCGGATCCGCTTATACTTATTCTTATGCGGTACTGGGCGAACTGATCGCCTGGTTAGTAGGTTGGGCGCTGATGCTCGAATATTCCGTCGCGGCCAGTGCAGTGGCTGTCGGCTGGTCAGGTTATTTCGTCGGCCTTCTTCAGAGCTCTCTAGGGATTGAGTTGCCTTTTGCTCTGGTAAATGGCCCTTTTGCCGGTGGCATCATTAACTTACCGGCGGTTTTTATCTGTCTATCAGTAATGGGATTATTAGTCATTGGCACACGAGAAAGCGCTACATTTAATGCTATTCTCGTTGCAGTCAAAGTTGCCGCCTTGACACTCTTTATCGCAATTACGCTTCCTGTCGCAAATATCGATAATTTTCAACCTTTTTTACCTTTAGGTGAAGCAGGAGTAATCGCAGCAGCATCTTCCATTTTCTTTGCCTACGTTGGGTTTGACGCGGTTTCGACTGCCGCTGAGGAAACCAAAAATCCTCAAAGAAATGTACCGATTGGACTCATCAGTTCGCTAGTGATTTGCACTGTTTTTTACTTGTTGATTTCGGCAGGGGTAATCGGTGCAGTCGGTGCACAGCCACTCATGGATGCAGCCGGTAAAAATCTCGCACCGGGTTCGTTGATGTTAGCTGAGCAATGTCAATCACTTGCCGCTATCGGACAGCAACCACTGGTTTGTTCACGCGAAGCACTGGCCCAAGTATTGCGCGAAATCGGCTGGGAAAAAACCGGCAATCTGCTCGGTCTGACCGCCTTCTTGGCGTTGCCTTCGGTGATTCTGATGATGCTGTTTGGTCAGACGCGTATTTTCTTCGTCATGTCTCGCGACGGTTTGCTTCCAGAGGTGTTAAGTCGCATCCATCCCCGATTCAAGACCCCGCATATCGTCACTTACGTGACAGGTTTAGGTGTCACCATAGCCGCTGCCTTCTTCCCTGTGGGAAAGTTGGCAGATATTTCCAATTCCGGCACGCTGTTCGCTTTTATGGTTGTGGCATTTACCGTGATGATATTGCGTATCAAAGACAAGCGCCGCGCTCGCCCATTCAGAACCCCTGGCATTTGGTTAGTAGGTCCACTTGCTATAGTTGGCTGTATCACCCTTTTTCTATTTCTGCCCATGGATGCTAAGCTGGTATTCCCGATCTGGTCAGGCATCGGACTGATCTTCTATTTCTTGTATGGCTATCGAAAAAGCCATGTTGGACTGAATATCGACACTCCAGCCGGAGGTGAAGATATCATTCGCCCGGTTCGGCCTCTTGCGGACTGCGATCAATCTGAGCAACCCCTCATCAAAAGTAAGGATTGATTGCTTAG
>CBFGXU010000244.1:0-1772 GCA_965652935.1 uncultured Nitrosomonas sp. | reverse complement strand
GGTTGGTTATGGCGGTAACCACCACCGCTACCCATTGCACGGCAGTAAGCCACTGAGTTTCATAAATTCAACTCAGGAAAATAGGTTTATATTTTTAAGCATTTTCGTTTAGTGCGATGATATTTGTCCGGGATGTTTCTTCTGATGGCTCGAACCATGCAAGATTCTCGTGTAATTTGACGACTTCACCCACGATGATCAGTGTAGGGGGAGTTAAGTTGGCGGCGAAGGCCAGGTCAGGGAGTGTCTGGAGGGTTCCAATGACAATTTTTTGTTTTTGTGTGGTGCCTTGCTGAACGATTGCGGCGGGTGTAATACCCGGCAGGCCGTGGGCGATCAGTTGCTGGCATAAAACAGGCAATCCGAGTAATCCCATATAAATTACGATAGTCTGGTTAGGGCGGGCAAGATAAGGCCAGTCCAAGTCAATACTGTTGTTTTTAAGGTGCCCGGTGACAAAAATACAGGATTGCGCATAATCCCGGTGTGTAAGCGGAATACCTGCATACGCCGCAACACCGGAAGCAGCGGTGATGCCGGGAACAACCTGAAATGGAATGCGATGTGAAGCCAAAGTTTCAATTTCTTCACCACCGCGACCAAAAATGAAAGGATCGCCGCCTTTGAGCCGCAGCACCCGTTTTCCTTCTTGAGCCAGACGTACGAGTAGCTGATTGATCGATTCCTGTTTCAGTGCATGGTGGTTACGTTTCTTGCCGGCATAGATGCGCGTGGCATCGCGGCGTACCATATCGAGAATGGCGGGTGAAACCAGACGATCATAAACGACGACATCGGCCTGTTGCATGAGGCGCATGGCACGAAAAGTGAGTAAATCGGGATTTCCAGGCCCGGCGCCTACCAGATAAACCTCGCCTTGAGGTAGCACGTCTTTCTCATGCTGTAATGATTGCAACAAATAATCCTGAGCGATTTTGTCTTTGCCGGCCAATACCATTTCAGTAAAGACACCTTGTAAGATTTTTTCCCAGAACATACGCCTATTTTCCGGGTGAGTGAAATGCTGTTTGACATGTTGACGGAATTTTCCTGCGATAGCTGCGAGCCGCGCATAGGCAGCTGGTATCATAATTTCCAACTGGGCGCGTAGCAATCTGGTTAAAACAGGAGATTGACCACCGCTGGATATGGCAATCAGTAATGGTGAGCGATCGACGATAGAAGGCATGATGAATGTACACAACTCCGGATCATCCACTACATTGACCGGAATCTGCCTCTGGCGGGCTACCTGTGAGACCTGCTGATTGACGATGCGATCATTCGTTGCTGCAATGACTAAAACAATATTTTCCAAATGCTCGGGTTGAAAATATTCAGCACAATGTTTGATCCTGCCGTGTGCAAGATACTCATCCAATGGCGCATCCAGTGATGGTGAGACTACCAAAACTTGCGCTTTTGCCTGGAGCAAAAGCATAATTTTGCGCGTAGCAACTTCTCCTCCTCCTACTACCAGGCAGGTTTTGTTGTGAATATTTAGGAAAATTGGTAGAAAATCCATCCTTCCTGAGAATCCTTGGTCCCAATAATAAAAGAAGTACTGACTCATTCTAAGCCAAATCAGCTCGTGAGTTAAACCCAGATTTTCCATCAGAAGAATTTTCTAATGGAAGACATTTGATTAAGTCATTAAAGATAAAGCTATTTTTGTGAATTAGCGTAGCTTGATTGGTGCATATTTTTCTTGCAGGGGAGATGCTTTGGACCAGCTGGGTAGCAAACGGGTAGCGCTGCTGCGAGCGGACCCC
>CBFGXU010000243.1:0-1780 GCA_965652935.1 uncultured Nitrosomonas sp. | reverse complement strand
ACCTCTGGTGTACCGGTTATGACGCCAGTCGTATCGCCGGGTAGCTAAGTGCGGACGAGATAACCGCTGAAAGCATCTAAGCGGGAAACTCTCCATAAGATAAAATTTCCCGAGGATTTAATCCTCCTAAAGGTTCGTTGAAGACTACGACGTTGATAGGTCGGGTGTGGAAGCATAGTAATATGTTAAGCTAACCGATACTAATTGACCGTGAGGCTTGATCCTATAATTTTAGTAATTTAGGTCATGCTGTTTTTTTAAATGCCAATCTAATCTGATTACTTTTTCCAATAGATGATTTTAATATTATCTATAATCTAGTTACGCTTGGCGGCCATAGCACTTTGGACCCACATCTTCCCATCTCGAACAGAATAGTGAAACGAAGCTGCGCCGATGATAGTGTGCATTCGCATGTGAAAGTAGGTTACCGCCAGGCACCTTACAAAGCCCCTCATCTCACGGTGAGGGGCTTTTCATTTTCATATAGACAACACCTAAATAAGCAATACAAATACAGAGAATTCAGTAATAGGAATAAAAAGTAATACTATTAATACTTGAACCCTTTATAATAATATTTGTTGTGGGCATTCCACTTCTTTATTGTTAATTTGAAACACAGTAATTTTGATTTCTTACTTGTAAGTATGTACCTATGAGTGAACCAGAAGTTAGGAAAGAAAACTGGGAAAGAGATTTGTTAGAAAAGCTTGCTTCAGCTTCTTTACGAGAACAGCGCCGTACTCGTAAGTGGGGAATATTTTTTAAATTTCTGACTTTTTTATATCTTTTCATATTGCTATTTGTTGGACTAGGTTGGATAGATGATGGGAAAGTGCGAATTGCTGATAAGGATAAGCATACTGCACTCATTGATTTAAAAGGTATCATAACTGCGGATAGCGCGAGTAGCGCTGATAAAATCAATGCAAGTCTTCAGTCTGCTTTTAAAGACAAAAACACGAAGGGAGTTATCCTTCGAATCAATAGCCCTGGAGGAAGTCCTGTTCAAGCCGGCTATATTAATGATGAAATAAGAAGATTACGAATTAAATATCCTGAAGTACCGTTATATGCGGTGATTGGCGATATTTGTGCATCAGGTGGTTATTATGTTGCTGCCGCTGCAGATAAGATCTTTGTCGATAAGGCAAGCTTGGTAGGTTCAATTGGTGTTCTAATGGATGGCTTCGGATTCACTGGTACTTTAGAAAAACTCGGCGTTGAAAGACGTTTACTAACAGCCGGTGAAAATAAAGGATTTCTAGATCCTTTTATGCCTCTGGATCCCGCTCAGAAAGATCATGCGACAACCTTATTAAAAGAAATTCATGAGCAGTTTATTCGTGTGGTACAGCAAGGCAGAGGTGAGCGTTTAAAAGATAATCCAGATATATTTAGTGGTATTGTATGGACTGGACAAAGAAGCATTGATTTAGGGCTTGCTGATGAAATGGGCAGTGCTGAATCTGTTGCGCGGGAGATAATTAAAGCAGAAGTACTGATTGACTATTCACCCCGTGAAGGTTTTGCAGATTTGTTTGCAAAACGATTTAGTCAAATTGCACTTAATATGCTAGAAAATTTCGTTATCAAATAGAAAGTAGGCAACAGTGACTGTTTCTATGCAGGTAATAAGAAGAGATTTATTCTGAGTTCATTTAGTGAATTCTGTAAATTGTAGTAGTTCAGATTTGATCTGACAGTCCTCACGACAAAGGAAATTATTCGGTTTGATAGAGGTGCAAAAACTCTATCAAATCAATGGTGCAAGCGC
>CBFGXU010000242.1:0-1861 GCA_965652935.1 uncultured Nitrosomonas sp. | reverse complement strand
TTTCTGCTACTGCCACAAAAAGCTGGTAACTTTTTTACCCATGATGTCCTGATTAAACACGACTTTGGCGATCGGTGTGTCGGTACAGGCAACACCGTAACACACATGTAGCGGTAACAGATGGTCTTCTCTAGGGTGGCAATATCGGGCAGAGGGGGCTTTTTGCCATTCAATCAATCTTTGCTCGCGCTCATCTGGCAGAAAATCTTTGCTGGTACACGTTTCTATCAGCCAGCTGTCAAACTCATCGTTTTCTTTGTCGCCATCATTGCCTTTTGAAAAGAACCGCTTCAAATTATGAAAGGACATTCCTGAACCGATAATCAAAACGTTTTTCTTTCTTATAGAACCGATGGCTTTTCCCAAATTGATGTGTTGTCCTGGGTCTAAATTCTTGAGTAGGGATAACTGGATGCAGGGGATGTGCGCCTGCGGATACATTAGCATGAGCGGAATAAACATGCCGTGATCAAAGCCTCGCTGTTTGTCCAGTTTAGCTGGAATTCCACTGGCTGTTATCAATTCAAGGATTTCTTTCGCGAGCTGCGGATGACCTGGAGCAGGGTATTGAATTTGGTATGCTTCCTCAGGGAACCCGTAATAATCATAGATCAATTCAGGATGGCTGCTACTCGTGATGGTTGCTTGATCTTCTTCCCAGTGAGCACTGATGACTAATATTGCTGAAGGTTCACCCAACTTTTTTCCAATCTCTTTTAGAAAAGAAACCATTCTTTCATGTTCTTTATCACCCAGAATGGGTAATGGCCCTCCGCCATGCGGTATATACAAAACCGGTGAAAGCGTTTCTGATGGTTGATTGCTCATCTACTCATTCCCTATCGCAATAAAGATTAATTTAATCCAATCATGAGGGAAATTTTTTGTTGCATTCCCGCTTGAAGCAGCGAATTAGGCTAGCTTGCGGGTTACTTTTGCGACATGAGCTCCCTGAAAGCGTGCGATTTTTAGTTCATTTTCTGACGGTTGGCGGCTGCCATCGCCTCCGGCAAGCGTGCCTGCGCCATACGGAGAGCCGCCGGTAATTTCATTCATATTCATGATTTCCTGACAGGAATAGGGAACGCCCATGATAATCATGCCGTGATGTAACAAGGTGCTATGGAAGGAAGTAATGGTGGTTTCCTGGCCGCCGTGCTGGGTAGCAGTGGACGTGAATACGCTGGCGACTTTACCGATCAAGCTGCCGTTGACCCACAGCCGGCCAGTCTGGTCAAGAAAGTTGCGCATTTGGGCGCACATATTGCCGAATCGAGTCGGTGTTCCAAAGATAATGGCATCATAGTTCGGTAATTCGTCTACTGTCGCGATCGATGCATTCTGATCGAGCTTGACGCCTGCCTTTCGCGCCGCTTCTTCGGGCATCAGTTCAGGCACACGCTTGATAGTAACTTCGGTCTCCTCAACACTGCTCGCCCCTTCTGCTACTGCTTTTGCCATTGTTTCGATATGACCATACATGCTGTAGTAAAGAACCAGAACTTTCGTCATGCTGTACCTCCTGATTTCGTGATTCAAGAAATGACTTGTGTTCAATCTCTCCGTTTTTACTGCTGGTAGGCCTTATTTTCTTAAAAGGCTTTTTAATTTTTACTCCAAAACCAAATTCATGGCAATAAAAAATTTGAACATATGACTGCATGCCCTAACTTATTTCTTGTTTAAACCTTTTTAAAAACTATTTAATGGAGGGGCCAAACTATCAAATACCGTTAAGGATGTGTATCTTTTCCTAAGCTATTTGTTGCATTAATCTTTATCTTGCAGCTGAATTTTCTTTCTATCAGCCGGATTTAAGAGTTTTGTTACGGTGTTACAGCTAGTAATATTTTGGAAGACT
>CBFGXU010000241.1:0-1936 GCA_965652935.1 uncultured Nitrosomonas sp. | reverse complement strand
ATCGGCCTTCAATGCGCGATCATTATTATTAACAGCATGTACACTGCCGCAATGAGGGGGGAATAGTAGCGTTGCAATTGACTGACTCTCCGATGCCTCCAAATGAGCAGCTATGCTTGTACGCAGGGTGGAAAACAGCAATGATTCTGAATATGGTAAATAATAGGATTGACCATCTGCGTGACATCATTGCCCGGCCTTGAACGAGATGTTATGAGCAAGGATCAGATCAGGTACGCCCAATGTAAAGAACCACGATGAGCCCTGCACCTAGTATTGCCACGACGGCATTAACCAGCATGCCCCAACGTACTCCGTAACCCTCAGGAAACTCAGCCGGACTCAAGGTTTTCAGCACGGCCGCATACTGACGGGATGAATAAATTGCAGATGCTGCACCGAGGGCGATGAAGGCGAAACCCAACCAAAATGTCAGCACCATGCTAGCAGCATGCACCTGGTTTGGTGCAATGGCATTCAGTAGCAGGCCGGCGCGCTCAATCAGAAACCCGAAAGCAATCAAGGCGAGGCTGGTACGGTTCCATGCCAGCAGAGTGCGCTCTGCCGCGAAAAGAATTCTGGGATCCTGGAGGTTTGACACACTTTTCCCTAAATTAAGATTAAGAATTAAACTTCTGGCATGACGCAATATGTTGCGTCAGGAGTTCGACTTCTCCATGTTATTTCCATAATACTTCCTTATATTCAAAATCACAGGTTATTTTTGCCGTACGTGAATTCGCTGACCCTTCTCATCATTGAAACAATCCATCCTAGTCCCATATCACCATCTTGAAGCGCTCTTTAACGATGCCGAAATAGTCACACTTCCAGTCGCTTTGAGAGAAGAAATCCAGGTGATGCCATTTATCTTTTAGTTTCAGTATGCTGGCTGCTGCGTCGTCCCAATCCGTGGCGGCAAATTTAGTCTCCAGCTGTCGTTTACGTTCTTCTACTTCATCAAAGTCAAAGCCGTCATATTCCCAGTGCAATACTTCAAATACATTGCCGGCACGATCCACATAGTCCATGCTGAAGTCCAGCCCCCACTTGGGGCGCATCTTGATGATTTTGTAGACTAAAGGGTTTATTTGCGCCCATCGTTCGAGTTGTTCCAATGCTTCCCCGCTATATCCTTTACGCTCGAATAACAAGCTGTGGTTAAGCACGGCCCCTTCCACCCTGTCCGGTTGTGTAAACCAGGGCGCCTTTAATGCATGCCGATGTTCCCGATGCGCGTGGACAGGCGTTAAGTTAACTGCGGCATAACGTTGTTCCAAGCCTGTTAAGTCGTAGCCGTTTTGATCAAAAAGTGCCAGATCGCAGACCAAGGGCGGACACGACTTATCCAGAGGTTGATGCCAATATCCTTGGGGGTTCAACTGATTATCTGTGAGATGTAAGTAACCCATAGGTATAGGAAAAAACGTTCTTTTTTATAAAAAATGATTTGAATCCATTTACGACTTAAGTGATGCGATTATTTATCAGAAACTTGATATCCAATAATCCGGCATGGTGCTGGAAATCGGTTTCTCTGCGAAACGGCAGGATACCGAGCAAAGGGCAATGCAATCGTTGCTCCAGCGTGGCGATATTTTGCTCCAAAGCCAGCATCTGCGGATCTACGCAATCGGCCACCCAGCCTGCCAATGTAAAACCGGCGGCCCGGACTGCCTGGGCTGTCATCAGCGCATGATTCAGACAGCCGAGGCGCATGCCGACCACCAGTATCACCGGCAGATCCAGTATTTTTACCAAATCCGCCCCTGTCTGCAACGGGGAGATCGGCGCCAGAAATCCGCCGACACCTTCGACGATAACGATATCCGCTTTTGCGCTAAGTTCGCGATATGCTTGCTGAATAACCGAGAGGTCAATTTCCGTACCTGCCTGCTGCGCGGCGATATGCGGGGAAATAGGCAGATCAAAGGCA
>CBFGXU010000240.1:0-1972 GCA_965652935.1 uncultured Nitrosomonas sp. | reverse complement strand
ATTATTATATCATTAATCGCATCTGAAACTGGCTCTGACCGTGCAAAGTTCTCGTGATATTAATTTGCGAATCAAGAAAATGTCATAGGTCATTTGTGCTATATAAATTAACTTTACAAGCAGTTAGGATTCGATTGAGCAAATGTAACAGTCGAAAAACCTATAAATAGCAATAAAAATTCATGAAAATAATTTACATCTGGATTCAACTAATAGCGATATTTTTAAGTATTACTCCCGCCCTAGCAGTGTCAGATGCTCATTTGAAGGGGAAATTTGGTCAGCTTCATGATTGGCCAATCATCCCTATCGCCATGATGCTCATGCCCGATGGGCGGATATTTGCTTATGGCACTAATACGGATGGCCAACAAGGTGCTAAATTGCATTATGCCATTTGGAATCCTTTAGATGGTATTGACACCCATGCATTTAAAACATTACCCAATACCACCAATACCGACATCTTCTGCGCCGCGCAAGCCTTGATTCCTGGATCTGGTCATGCGCTTATTAGCGGCGGAGATGACATTGTGGGAGGGGAGCGCAATTATGGAAATAATCATGTCAACATCTTTAATTCAGATGCAGATGTGCTGGTTCGTCAGAGTCAGAATATGGCTTTTAAACGCTGGTATGGAACTGCAGTGACTCTAGCAAATGGGGAGCATGCTATACTTGGTGGCCGAAGCAGCAAATATTGGGTAGGAACATCAACTTATTCATCCATACCAGAAGTGCGTTCAAAAAATGGTAATTGGCGTTCTCTTAGTTCAGCAAGAAGCGATGTAGCTTATGGAGCATATGGCGGAGACTCATGGTTTTATCCTCGTGCCTGGGTAAACCCGCAAGGTAATATATTCATTCTTAGCCATAATGGTTTAATGCACAAGCTTAATACATCAGGAACCGGCACACTCACCAGATATGCGACAAAAGCTATAAATAGTAGCTATACCATGCCTAGCGTAATGTTTGCTCCCGGTCGTATTCTCTCACTCCGCAAGGATCGCACCGCAATCGTCGTTAACATCAATGGTACCGGTGAGCCTATCATATCCTCGGCTGGATTATTAACCAATGATCGTCAGCACAGCAATGCTACAGTACTTGCTGATGGCCAGGTCTGGGTTAATGGCGGCTCAACGACCGGCGATTCGAAAGCCGGTATGGTATTAACATCGGAGCTATGGAATCCAGCAACCAATAGATGGACAACAACCGCCAGCGCGGCGGCAGCACGATTGTATCATTCCACCTCAATTCTTCTTCCTGATGGTTCTGTAATGACTGGCGGAGGAGGTGCACCAGGCCCTTTTAGGCAATTAAATGGTGAAATCTATTATCCGCCTTATCTGTTTAAAAAAAATGGCAGCGGCGAATTTGCTTTTCGTCCGGAAATCATTGATGCCCCGACGGCAATGATCGGCTGGAATGAAGACTTTTCAATTCAGGCGAACGAAAGCATTGCCAAAATCACGCTGGTACGCGTCGGTGCAGTTACACATTCATTTAATAATGAAACACGTTTTTTTAAACTTTCCACTTCAGGAAGTGGAAATATCGTCACCGTCCGGTCTCCAAAAACAGCCAACATAGCGCCGCCAGGCTTTTACCTGCTGTTTGTATGGAATGCTGAAGGTGTCCCTTCTATCGCAAGGATTATAGAAATCGGATGAAACCGTTTCTCATTTGAGATCGAATTCTTTGCGGCGGATTCAACTTTGAAGTGCAACTTTTGTAAGGAAGTTTATAGGCAAGCTGCGGTAGTATCGGAGCTACTTAAACTACCAAGTAGAAGGAGCAAAGATGAAGCACTACAAGCAGCTCACCAGAAAGCAACGATACCAGATTTCTGGCTTGAAGATGGCAAGTTTGAACCAATCGCAAATTGCGGATGAAGTGGGCGTACATAAATTGAGAACTTTGCACGGTCAGAGCCAGTTTCAGATGCGATTAATGATATAATAAT
>CBFGXU010000239.1:0-2036 GCA_965652935.1 uncultured Nitrosomonas sp. | reverse complement strand
GAATCCCCGACATTAAAAACAGTCACCGTATTTTCAAACAGGCGCACCCCAACCAGCGTCGCCGCCATACCATGGAATTTGGGATTACTGCTCAATGCCACATAATCTTGCTGTACGCGTTGCAACAGTGAAAGCAATGATTCTGCAGCCGTTGCCACTACCAGATGCTTATGCAGGATTTCCAGTAATCGACGGCTCGCCATGCGTGGCAGCGTTCCGATCGCAACGCCATCGGCAATGGCAAAATAACGTGGCTGGGCAGCGTCAACCATCCCATGTTCGCGAACACTGCCTTGATGAACCTGATTATCCAGCAACAGCGCATCCTCGTTATGCGATTTATCCCGGCCACGTTGGCTGAAGGCGGTGAATTGGAAGGCTTTCATGATTTGTGTTGATCGGCTGAGTAGATTAGTTACTGCTATCGCCAATATCTGGTGAAACTTCTCCAGATAAAAGCTTTAGATTCTGATTCTTATTAAAAGCATTACGTACACGAATCGCAAGATCGGTAATTTTTTCTGATAATCTCTTCTCTTTTATTGATATCCAAGGTGTTTCATTTGAATCCCAGTTTCTATATGCGTTATTGAATTCTTTTTTATCAATCCAACTCCACCATGGCCAACCCTCGGTTTTTCTACCAAAACCAAATTGATCATTCATCATCTCGTTAATCTTGTTCCAAATAGCATCATCTTTTTTTATGAGATCGTTTACCCTTTTTATGCCCCAATAAAGATCATGTAATCCCGAATAACCAAATTCAAAACGTAAGTAAAAATTTTGTTCTTTACTGAATTTCACACTAAAACCAGACCAACTTGTCCAGCCCTTTGACATAGAATCATCCCAGACAAGTTCAAAGCCATTTGAATTTAAGTTTTCCTTTAAATCATCATAAAATTTACTTATTGATCCGGCCTGATTTATCCGTGAATCAGGCTGCATACCTGACGCGTGCATCCTGGAAGAATTTTTTCACGCGTTCGGGTGATTTTTCCAGAACCTGCATGTGCTCGGTTGTCGCGGCTTTCAGCTTTGCCTTGGTGCGTACCGGAACCTTCGTATAAAGTGCTTGCTTCAAGTCAGCGTTAAGTCTCTCTTCGGGATTGAGTTCCGGGCTGTAGCTGGGTAGATAGAACAACTCGATTTTTTCCTTATGCTCTTCTACCCACGTTTTGACTGGCTTGCTGTGATGCACGCGCAAGTTATCGAGAATCAGGAACACTTTTCTTCCCGCATCCTTGATCAGTGCATCAAGGAATTCAATCAGCTTGTCAGCGTTGAATCCCTCATCAATGATCATCCAGCGTGTCTTGCCCTGATTGGTTACGGTGGCGATCATCGACAGCTTGTGCCGTGTGCCGCCCACAGCAAACGTTACGGGCGTTTTACCTGCAGGCGCATAACACCGACCTCGCACATCGGTATTCACCACCGCCGTTTCATCGCCCCAATGAATCTCGGCGCCTTCCAATTTGGCACGATGTTCTATTTCGGGATATATCTTGTCTAGCCATGCTTGCACGGCTTCCGAGCTTTGCTCGTAGGCACGCCGGATCGGCTTTTGTGGGGTGAATCCCCAGCGTTTGAGATAGTTGCCAACACCGCGAACCGTCAGCTTGATTCCATATTCGCGTTCAATCAATTGCATAACCGCAGCGCGGTTCCACAAGGCAAACTCCATCTTCAATTGTTCGGGGCGCTTGTCGCAGATCATTTGCTGGACTGTACGTTCTTGCGCTTCGCTCAGCATGCGCCCACCGCCTGCCTTCTTGCCGCGCGCCGCAGGCTTGAGCGCTGCTGTGCCAGCAGTTCGATAGCAGTTGATCGCAGTGTTTACCGCGTACCAACTGAGACCACTGTGCTCAACAATTTGCATCACTCGCATCCCTTTCCGGTACAGACGAATAACTTGTTTGCGTCTCTCGTGCAGTACTTCTCGCGACTGCTTGCGGGCGTCTTCTTTTTCCATGGTCAATATGACACATTTCGCCCCTTAAAGTTCGCGGATAATTCGTTCCGGGTCAATA
>CBFGXU010000238.1:0-2052 GCA_965652935.1 uncultured Nitrosomonas sp. | reverse complement strand
AGGTTGATTTCCGCTTGAATCTCCATGTCAACCGCCATCAGGATGTGCTGGTCGGTTATTCAAAGATGTGGAGCGGGACTTTCCTGGACAAGCAGGTTCCAGGCATTTCTCCTGATCTTTTCTATGTCCAGTACAACATCCGTTTTTGATAATTGAGTCGAGGGCAATTCTAAATGCTGCGTTTTATTCTGTTAATATTTTTCGGCATCACCGGCGTGGCGAATGTGCATGGTGATACGCCGGTTGTCGCACCGGATACCATGGCTGAGCGCGTTCGGGCCTGCACCATCTGTCATAGCGCTGAGGATAAAGCAGGACGTGATGCTTACTACCCTCGCATCGCGGGTAAACCGCAAGGATATCTTTTTAACCAGCTGCGCAATTTCAGGGATGGCCGGCGCTATTATCAGCCGATGGCCATTCTGCTGGAAAATATGTCGGATGAATACCTGCTGGAAATAGCCCAGTATTTTTCTTCACTCCAGTTGCCCTATCCAGCGCCGGAAAAGATTCCCATGCAGCCTGAGGAAGTCGAACGGGCAGAACGCTTGATCTATTCGGGAAAACCAGAGCAGGATGTTCCGGCATGCAGTGCTTGCCATGGCGATATGCTGATGGGTGTAGAACCTGCGATTCCGGGTTTACTGGGATTGTCCCGTGCTTATATTTCGGCGCAGCTCAGTGGATGGCGCAAGGGCAGCATCATGCGAAGCCGGACGCCGGATTGCATGTCTGAAATCGCCAAACAACTGAGCGACGAGGAAGCCGATGCGATTGCGAAGTGGCTGGCACGTCAGCCTGTTTCTGGAGAACCCAGGCCCTCTAGTGCGCTTTTGCCTGAATTGGCACATCGTTGCAGCCAAATTATTCCGGAAAATGGAGGTACGAAATGAGATATCCCATATTCAGCATCAGCCGTTGGAAATACATCCCTGTGTGGTGGGGAGGTGCGGCATTGCTGGTGCTTGCTTCGCTAACATTGGCTGCGGATGCTATCGCTGATGATTCTGAGTATTCTCGCGAGGCGCAGCAGCTCACACGGGGCGCTTATTTGACCCGCGTTGGCAATTGCATGGGATGCCATACGGCAAAAGGGGGACAGCCGTATGCGGGCGGACGCCGGCTGGCTACATCATTCGGTATTTTCGTGACACCCAATATTACGCCGGACAAGGAAACAGGAATCGGACTCTGGAGTGAAGAAGATTTCTGGCAGGCATTGCATGAGGGTAAATCGCGCGACGGACAGCTTCTTTATCCTGCTTTTCCCTATACCGAATACACCCAAGTGACACGGCAAGACGCGAATGCGATTTTTGCCTATCTGCAATCACTGCCGCCGGTCTCGCAGTCCAACTCGCCGCATGAGATTGCCTTTCCCTACAATTTCAGGCCACTGCTGGCTATCTGGCGCGCATTGTATTTCAAGGCGGGCGTTTTTGAACCAGATCAATCCCAGAGTGACGCATGGAATCGTGGCGCTTATCTGGTGCAAGGACTCGGTCATTGCAACGCCTGCCACACCACCCGTAATGTATTGGGCGCCAGTGAAGATGATGCGCTGACCGGCGGGCAGATCATGGGTATGAATTGGTATGCGCCTTCTCTTTCTTCACGGTTGGAAGCGGGCAGTGGTGACTGGGCGATCGAAGAAATCGTGGCGCTGCTGAAAACCGGCGTGACAAAACGCGCTGTGGCATCCGGTCCGATGGCGACTGTCGTCAGGCAAAGCCTGCAGCATTTATCGCAGGAAGACGCGCACGCGATGGCCATTTATCTGAAATCGCTGACAGAAAATGAAAGCGGTACTGTGCCTGGCGTGAGTTTTTCGGTGATGACGGGCAGTTTGTTAAAACATCTGGATTTAGGCGGACGATTGTATGAGCAATATTGCCAGACCTGTCATGGCGCTGACGGCAAAGGCGCGCCAGGTATTTATCCTGCGCTGGCCGGTAACCGCAGCGTAATGATGAGTTCACCATTAAATGCCATCCGCAGCGTGCTGAACGGCGGCTATCCGCCCACCACGACAGGCAATCCCAGACCCTACGG
>CBFGXU010000237.1:0-2061 GCA_965652935.1 uncultured Nitrosomonas sp. | reverse complement strand
CTTTGATTTTTATCCATAGCCCGTTTTCAAGATTGATACGAAAGTCTCCATCCGGGTCAAAATTGACGAATAATATTCGCTCTGTATTGATCAGACATTTACTTCCGTTTGTTTCTGTTAGTTCAATTAGTGCCATTATTTATCCTCCTTCACTTTGTATCGACCCCTTCCGAAGTAAAAAATAATATCAAGATAGCAATCCAGCTATGCTGATATCGTCTTCAAGCGTGTATGACTTATTGAAATACTGGTTCACAATCTCTATGTTTTCACCCATTTCTTGAGCGGCTTGCTGTGCATTGTGGATCCATCCCTGCAGGCGCCCGATTTCTACGTTTAAAGCCAGCATGAAAGACTGATTAAATTTAATGTGAAAATTACCGTTCATGTACGCCCTAACTTCCATCAGCTTGAGTTCTTTTCCGGCTTTATTGGTGCAGTAGAATTCTTCTTTGCCGCCAGCGACAAAACTATGTTTTGCTACTGAATCGTCAGAGTTAAATCCTAGATTTTTGGCAATCACAAGCAGATCATCAAGGAAATTAGCCGCTCTTTCGATCAATCCACCTCTGGAACCATAACTATTGTAAGAGTTGCTCTTTATTAACCCACCCATCCTCTCAATTACTATTCGATAATCGAGTTTGAAGTGCGTGTGCTTATCGTCATCGTTGTAGTACCTGAAGCTATTTTTCTTGAACACTCGCTCATTGGATTTGTAATTGATCACATTGGCCGCATCAACCATACTGTTGAATGTGTCAATCAATTGATTATCAAGGTACTGGTCAGCGTTCTTGATCGCCCAAACAGTTATTGCGTAGGCGTTGGATGAAGTGAAATCAATATTGGTTTTCCTGCGTATGCTCCCAATAAAGCTGCTTCGGCTGGAAGCGGTTAACCGGCTGGTCAGTGGCGAATAATTATTGAATAGCTCCTGCCAGTACGCATTTTTCAGCCCCTCAATACGTGAGCGAAGTGATCTTATGATTGAATCGACAGAAATATCCAATTCCCTGAATAGCGCTTCATCAAGGGTTGAAACATTCTTAAAATTGTTTATCAGGCCATCTATCTCTTCCCGATAAAGACTATCCAAAACCTCAATTAAACTTCTGCCGGGAACAAGTGAATTTTCCACCTTCTGCTTTCTTGTTTGCGAATCCGCGCATTCCTTAGCGTAATCTGATGAATTACCCTTATTCTTTTTGTCGCCCAAGTTGAAAAATTCACATACCCATTGTTCAAACGGATCCGTTTGATTCTGAATACTATCTCTGTACCTATATTTTTTGCTTAAATAATCTTCATGACATAACCGGATAAAAACCAAGTCCACTTTTGCCCTGGCCGTTCTATCTTCAGAATTCAGGAAATCAAATTCACCGATAACTTCATATCCTGCCTTTCGGATGCTGATAGCATCGATGATCTGTTTCTGTTCTTTCCAACGTTGCGGTAATACTAGATAGATAAAATTAGCATTAGCTTCACGGATAACCTTTACGCTCCAATCAATAAATTCTTTGTATGGCGGGTTGCTGAAAACACAATCAATCGATTTATCAAGTAATGACTGTTCCCAGAAATCGGTTCCAAGAATTCCGATATCTATCGGTAGACTGTCCAGTAGGGGCCGTGCTTTCTCGATGGCGAATAACTCAGTGTGATAACAATCCGGTATTGCGCTGTTGATTTCACGAAAACGATTCAGAACTTTTCCATTGCCTGCCCCGATATCCAGCAGACTTTTTATTTCATACTGATGCGCATGCCTATGAAACGCATCGATGATTTCGTTGGTAGTCGGATACCACTCATAGTCTTGTTTAGTTGCTCTTAATTCCGGCAATGCATGCAGGGTAGAACTTCTCATTTTTCAATCACCTTAAACTCGATTGCCCATACATAAACAATGATATGTTTCCATACTTCACTAGGCGTGTTGAATAAGATAGGTCGCGCATTGGGTGTAGGGTTCATTATTGATAACCCTGCAAAGACCGTGGTATTATATTTTGGGTGAGCAGAACTGTTTTGTTGGGAGTCTGTAGTGTGGCT
>CBFGXU010000236.1:0-2110 GCA_965652935.1 uncultured Nitrosomonas sp. | reverse complement strand
AAAATTTAAAATTAAAACAGACAGTTATGCAGTAGTCTCAGAATAGCTTAATTTGCTGAGTATCTGCGGGAGGATGTTGCATAGTTAGTGCCTAAAAACGAAGAACTTGAATTTGAATAATGAGCGTAATCGCACAGAAAATTTTAGAAATTGAGTTAAGAATACCTATACGAGTAATTTATGAGTTAGGTTTTGAAGGTGTAGTACCTCAGTGCGTCAGTTAATCCCCTATCCCCGGCGCGCTGAGCCCTCTTATGAGCGAATTGCTTTGGAGTCGAAAGACTCAGCCGTATTCATAATGGACCCAACAAAATGATTCTGCTCGCCAATCATATCCCTGCTCATATAGGTTGGAACCGGGTCATATAGATTGGAAAATACTGACTATCTGCCCATATTTGTCGTCTCGGAATTTTATATCACGCTAATTCAAATTCGAAGTGCACTTTTGATGAGTGCTTGGTGTAACTTAACCTTACTTCGAAGAATAGCTCATGCGGGGTTTCAAATCCGAAAATTTTGCGTGGTCTGTGTGAGATGATGCCATTCCACTTGTTCCTCCGTAATATTAGTCAATTTCATATTCTTGGGAAAATACTGTCGTAGCAATCCGTTGCTGTTTCCATTCAATCCCGTTCCCATGAATGATCGGTGTGTGAAGTAAATATCTGCTGCCCGTTCTGATGCGATGGTTTCATATTCCGCAAACTCTATGTATCTTCAAAGGTCACGGTGTAGCATTTGTGCTTGTTGGGATGCAGCAGACCGGGATCGTGCGGTCAAACAGGGACTAAGGGACTAGGAAAATTTACCAACCAAACTGCCGGGAAAGTTGCGGCAGCCAAACAAGGGCGCTTTGGCATAAGGTAAGAATTAACTGGTTTGGCCATAGGGAACATGTTTTGGTAGATATGCACAGTTTTTTTGATTTGCCACCAAAGGTGGCGCTGTTTATGCCGACAAAGAATATGGTTTGAATTCTGTCAAAGTCATACTCAAGCAAAAAGGCTGTCATGAGGCGACTTACAAGAAGAACAACGTGAAAGAGAAGGATCACAATAAAAATCGTTGGCTGTCAGCAATACGTGCACCCTATGAAGGCACCGAAAGCATTTTATTGCTCGGCCCAAGTGAGTAGGTAAAAGCCATCTGGCCATTGCGCTGGCATACAGTGCCATCATGCGCGGCATAAAAGGCCATTTTCTCAACACAGCTGATTTAATGCTTTAGTTGGCCATTACCAAAAAAACAAGGGAGGCTGGATACGTATTTCAAACACAGTGGGTGCTATCTCCTAAGCTATTAGTAATTGATGAAATAGGCTACCTCCTATTTGGTAGGGGGAAGGCCAACCTGTTCTTCAACGTCATTGCCAAGCGCTACGAGCAAGGCAGTGTAATTGTCACCAGCCATCTGCCACTTTCATCATTTCGTTTCGGTTTCCCCTCCTTATCGTCGATGCCGATCTACCCTTAACCTGATATTTCCTATTCATTGTGCCCTGCTTTCTTTAAACTGTAAATCTGGTATCTTTCATTCCCGGTCAGTTATATGACTTCATTTGGCATTATCCTTTAGCGAGTTAAATGGTCAAAATATAACAGCTGACCATCCGGCTCAGAAGGTTACTTTATTTGGCGCAGTGTGACAAAAATAGAAAGGAAACAAAATGCCTGTATGGAAAAAATACGATGGTACGGATGAGCAGATTGCGGAAATGCAGAATGCCACTAAGGGTTATATCTATAGATATCTGAAAGCCGATGGATCGTATGCGGAGTCGGGTATTGTTATGTGGTTCCCGCATACTCGGTCTGAATTGCCACTACAAGTAGCTCTGAAACAGCTGAATGTTACTGAATACCTTATCATCGAAGATGATCCTCTTCGGGAAATAAAAATCAGGCAAGCACAAACAGGGCAGCCGGTATGGAAGAAAGGACGTATCACGGGCGAAGTATCAGTAAAATCAGATCGAAGCGGATGGGATAACGAAGTATTTGAGTATTCACTCAAACCATTTGATGAGGATAAACCATGAGCATATTTCTAGACTACTGATGACGCGGTGAGTATTAAGTAATTAATATCTAGTGTATAAAATGACAGC
>CBFGXU010000235.1:0-2145 GCA_965652935.1 uncultured Nitrosomonas sp. | reverse complement strand
TAATTGAATAACCTTATATGTTGCTATTTACCAAATCCGGTGTTAAAGAAATTTTCAACTTCAACCAATTCACGAGTCCGCTTCATCGGCGGTAAGCTTTGCCATATTTGTTTGCCATAGGCTTTAGTCGTCAAACGTGGATCACAAATCATCAGTACACCACGATCTGCTTCATCCCGGATCAAACGGCCGGCTCCCTGCTTCAGATTAATGACGGCATGCGGCAATTGATACTCCATGAAGGCGTTACCCCCGTCGCTGTTAATTTTCTCAATGCGCGCTGAAAGTACTGGATCATCCGGGGGCGCAAAAGGAAGTTTATCAATAATAACCACTGATAATGCTTCACCGCGCACATCCACACCTTCCCAGAAAGACTGGCTACCAATGAGAATGGCATTATCCAGCTCACGGAAGCGTTCCAGCATATAAGAGCGCGAGCCCTGACCTTGCAGCAACAATGGAAAATCAAATTCATCCGCTGCCAGTAATAATTCGTAGACACGCTGCATCGCGCGCAAGCTAGTGCATAGAAAAAAAGCACGTCCCCGGCTCGCGCGCAACACCGGGATTGCGGCTTGTACAGCATAATCGGTATAGCTTCTATGATGTGGTTGCGGCAAACCACTTGGCACATACAGCAAGGCCTGTTCAGCAAAGTTAAATGGACTTTCCCAACAAGCTGTCTTCGCTGCGGTCAATCCCATTTCAGCATTGTAATGGCTAAAATCCCTTTTAACCGATAAGGTAGCGGAAGTGAAAATCCAGGCGCGCGGCGAAGCAATCATTTGTTTCTGAAAAATTTCTGCGATCGACAGTGGGGTTGCATTCAATTGCAATGCCTGATGATAGACTTCAATCCAGCGCACATGTCCTATCATCTGGGTTTCATCTTGCCAACGTTGCATAAGATGTAAATGATTGGCGGCACGCTGCCAGCAATTCTCCAGCCCCTCAGATCTTTCTCCCTGACTCTGCAGCAACTCTGTTAGCGCGCCCAACTTTTTCAGTAAATTCTCCAATGCATCATTAAAATTTCGGTTCTGCCTGATCACTGCCAGTGACATCCGTGTATTGTCTTCAGCTATCGTCAATCGCAAATCACGGGCGGCTTTTTCCATGGCAGCGATAGCGTTTGGCAATTCTATAAAATCTCCAGCAGCATTGATTGCTTCTACTTTGGCATCACGTATCAGATCCAGCAATTGGCCGGTACTGATGGATTCGCCAAAAAACAAACTGGCTGTTTCAGGTAATTGATGAGCTTCATCAAAAATGACCGTGTTACAGGCTGGCAGTAATTCTGACAAACCTTCATCGCGCAGCATCACATCCGCAAAAAACAAATGATGGTTTACCACCACTACATCGGCTAGCAAAGCATGCTTGCGTGCTTCCATCACAAAGCATTTCTTATAGCTGGGGCATTCAGAGCCCAAGCAACTATCACGTGTTGAAGTGACCTGCTGCCAAATTCCCGCATTCTCAGGAACCTCACTGAGCCCGCTTTTATCACCATCCTTACTGATGCTGGCGTATCGTTCTATCTGCTCCAAATACGGGATTTCGTCGCGACTGATAAAACTCAGGTGCGTTTCCTGCAGGCTTCTTTCCAAGTGATAATGACAGATATAATTAGCGCGGCCTTTTAACAAAGCCACAGTCACCGGCACTTTAAGCGCTGCTCGCACATTCGGAATGTCGCGTTTAAAAAGCTGATCCTGTAACGTTTTTGTGCCAGTGGAAATAATAACTTTGCCACCCGTCAGCAAAGCCGGCACCAGGTAAGCCAACGTTTTACCCGTTCCAGTGCCCGCTTCAGCGACTAAAATCTGATAATTCGCTATGGTATTGGCAATTGCTTGTGCCATTTCCAGCTGCTGAGAGCGCATGCGAAATCCTGCAATATGCCGGGAAAGAATACCTTCGGAAGAAAAAATTGACTTAAGATCAGGCATAAAATAAGAAAAACCAAAAGTTCTCGATCAGAGCCTGTACTTAACTCTGCTACATTGACATCTTCTGGAATTAACCAGGTATTTCATTAATCGCATTCCAATTAAATAACAATTCTAGAGATTATACTGCTTCTAGGGAATGCTCCCTTTCTATCAAGCGGGTAATAACGCTGACTTTTAAAATTTA
>CBFGXU010000234.1:0-2151 GCA_965652935.1 uncultured Nitrosomonas sp. | reverse complement strand
AGTCGCTACGGTTATGGCGTGGGGTATAAGACAAAGGGGGCGCTATCTTCTTTAGAGTTTGACTTTAACCATTATAGGCTAAGATCACGTAGAGCCGTATTTGCGGTTTACTACATCATATTTGCACGAAGGGTAGGGCGATAGAATAAAGGGTAAAGAGAGAAAATGAGCGAATTTATGGGATTTGATGAACCTTTGAGTCTGCAAGAATTCCTGTAAACTTCACCCTGATAGTAGCCTGGAAGCGAAGGTTAGGCGAGTCTGGTAGGGATTATGGTATTGAATACCGTCTCTTTCAGCGTAGAGTCTATTTAGCCTTGCCGCTAGCCGGTTTGTAAAAGATAAACTCACCGACTTCAACTGTCTTGATATATTCCTTGGACCAATCTGGGGCCACTTTCCGATGGTGGAAGTACAAGGCATTACCCGTTCGGTCCTTGAGTTGGCGGTTGAGGGCCTTGCGGGCGATTTCCTTGGCAATTGCGTAGGGTTGTTTCTCCTGTGCATCATCCGGACGGCCATCGCACCACCACGAGAATTGGCAGGTTTTCTGCTCGTAGCCTTGCTTGACAACGCCACAGATGGTGCTTGGGAAACCCTCATGGCCGACCCGGTTCATAACCACATTGGCGACGGCCTCCATTACGTTATCCTCACTGCCTCTGGCTTCCCAATAAATAGTACGTGCCAGGCATGTGATCGCATCGTCCACGGGTTCTTCGCCCATCGGATCGACCGCCTGCACTTGCTTCTTAGTAATTAGCTCGGCCGGAGCAGGAGGCGCTTTACTCTCCTCGGACGCTGCCTTTTCCTCAAGTACCTCCGCTTTGCTCTTGGCGGTTTCCGCCTTCTGTGTCTCCTGGTCAGCCAAAGCCGCCTGTCCCACCAGAAGAAGTATCGCAAGCCACGCCGCAGCTAATATCTTTCCCATGGTCAAGCCCCTTTGATTGATCAAATATAGCTGGATTATAACACCGGCCCAGTCAGTGGGAGCTTGAATAAAGCTAAGGTTGGAGTTTTATCATGATTATCACCCCCCCGTTACGTAAGAGCAGCAGGAGCGTATCAAAAATCATTAAAACTTAAATTAGCCTAATTTATTCGTAATCGATTGAAATTCTATTAAGCTCGACTACCTTGGCTATAAGCTTGCGATGTCATGTATACTTTCAATTTCAAATAATATCGGGAATTCTTGCAAGAATAGGCTCACCGCAGCTCTTGCTTATCCCCGAATAACCCTATGAGCGCAGACAGTAACAACCCCAGACTGGCGGTTTTGATCGATGCCGATAACACCTTTAAGGTGATCGATCTCATTGATGAATTGTTCGAAGAAATAACAAAATTCGGTGATGCAATTATCAGGCGTATCTATGGTGACTGGACACAAAATCAGTTGAGCCGATGGAAGGAAATCTTGCCCAAACATGCCATCCAGCCCATCCAGCAATATGCCAACACCAAAGGTAAGAATGCAACGGATAGCGCACTGATCATCGATGCCATGGATCTGCTCTACACAGCTCCGCTGGACGGTTTTTGCATAGTTTCCAGCGACAGCGATTTTACCAGGCTGGCGATTCGATTCCGGGAATCCGGTAAACTGGTTTATGGTTTTGGAGAGAAAAAGACGCCGGAATCACTGCAAACCGCCTGCAATGAGTTCAAGTATTTTGAAATTCTTTCACAAAATAAGCAAGTTGACAGTGAAGATGGTCTTGTGGCACCAACGGAAGATACTTCTGGCAAATCCAAAGCGAGCCCGAAAAAGAAGACCACAAAATCTGTGGCATCTTCGAGCGAACCTACAGCCACTCTCGACACCAAGAAAAGCTCAAAGGAACTGGCGCGGGACACCAAACTGGTTTCACTGATCCGTTCCGCAATTGAAGCGCTTTCGGATGAAGATGGCTTCGCTCACATGGGCGAGGTGAAAAAACATATCGTGAAGAACTTCTCGGCATTTGATTCGCGAAATTACGGTTACGCAAAATTCAGCGACCTCATCAAGACCATTGGTTTGTTCGAAGTAGACACTCAGAATCAACGTATTAAGGATAAAAGGAAAAAATAAGCAGGATAGGTGTTCAATAGCCGATAAAAATTTCGTTTCTTTTTGCGCGACAGACTAGCTCTGCCAATTCTAAT
>CBFGXU010000233.1:0-2159 GCA_965652935.1 uncultured Nitrosomonas sp. | reverse complement strand
ATAAAAACAAAATCGAAGCATTCGGGGCGGTCGACAAAATCTACCGGATGAATACCGACGGTCGGGGCATGCAGTGTACCCGGATGCAGTACCGACCAGGCATCGTAAAAGTTCGGTATGCCATCGCTAAATGGGGCAAGAATTTGTGTGCGCTCAGGTGCCATGGCAGGAAAGTTGAGATCGCCGCAGAGTAATGCCTGCTGCGGCCGGGGAAAAACCTCGAAGGTTCCCCCCTTTTCTTCTTGCAGAAATTTACGCTCCGACATGGCACAAGCTTCACTATGCAAATGGCGGATAACATCAATCTGGATTTCACGCTGGCGCTGCGAGTAGTACTCAAGATGGGTAGTCATTACGCGCAATGGACCGAACTCCGCTGTTACGACGGCTTCCACCACTACCCGCTGCATGCTGGGCGTTGCCAATTCAGCCTGCCAAGGCAACAGATGCCGCCATACCTGGCCGACGGGAAGCCGCGAAAAGATGGCATTGCCAAAAAGGCTGCGGCCACCGCGGCCATCCGGTACATCCGTCGCTATGCCATAGATCGGGGTGTAACCAGGTAATCCGGCCGATAATTCAGCCACCTGATCTTCGCCTTTGCTGCCCGGTAAACTGGGGAAATTAACCGCGACTTCCTGTAAGCAGATGACATCGAAATTCCCCAGTAGGTGGATAGTCTGAAGGATACGCGACAAATCTACCCGACCATCCATACCTCTCCCCCACTGAATATTCCAACTTAACAGTTTCATATTTCCTCCCTTTCTCATGCCTTCTTGATACGATTAAACAATTAACCATTATCCTCTTGGATCGCGATGAATTCATTATGCAAAAATTCAAGCCTTGAGCAAAGAAATGTCCTGATGGTGTTAAAGCAATTATTGCTGACATTAGTACTATGTATCCTCACACCGCCTGCCTCGGCAGCACGGTTTGACCATGTTATCTGGGATGGCTTATTGCGGGAACATGTCTATATGATGAATCAAGGACAAGTCAGTCAAGTCAATTACGCTGGATTCGCGCTATATCATGGCCAGTTACAAAAATATTTATCACAGCTCTCGGCAGTCAAGGAAAGGGATTTTTCCAGTTGGGATAAATCCGAGCAATTGGCTTTCTTAATCAATGCATACAATGCCTTTACTGTAGAAATGATTTTAAGGAGTTACTCTTCAATTGCTACGCTTATGGTCTATGCGCCGGTCGATTTCCTTTGGAAATCCAGGTTAATCTCTATGTTGAAAAATCAGCGAAAATTGAAATTTATATCATTGTTTGGAGAATTTCTTTCATTGGATGATATTGAAGAAGGAATGATCCGCAAACCGGGCAATTATGATGAACCACGCATTCACTTCGCGCTCAATCGCGCATCTATCGACTGCCCGGCATTACTCAATCGGGCGTATAGCGGCATAGAACTGGAACATCAATTGGAAGCAGCGACGCGCGCTTTTTTATCGGATCGATCACGTAATCGGCTTAATGAAGAAGCAGAAAGACTTGAAGTTTCAGAAATCTTTGACTGGTACAGTGCAGATTTTGAACGCGGCTGGCAGGAATGGCCTAGCCTTGCACAATTCTTTGCACATTATCACGATAGTCTTGCCGATACCCCTCGCGCTCGCGAATTATTGACTGATGGAAACCTGGAGATACAATTTCTTGAGTTTAACTGGATGCTCAACGAGAAGCGGTGGTCAGGCTACTAGGCGCGAAGAAACCACTTTGCAAAAATGCCAGATGAATGATTTAAAGAAATCTCACATACATTTTGTGTAATTCAACCAAAGGAGATTAAGCAATGATTTATAAGGAATATAAAGTTTTGCACGTCGTTGAAGGAGGATTGGGAACAATTTTTCTGGGCGCATCCGGTATCCCGATCAAGCAACTAGAAGTCACTCTTAACAAAGAAGCGGCAGATGGATGGACACTGCTGTTCCAATTTGTTGAGCAAAAGCGTTTTTTGCTGTTCTGGAAACGTGAAGCCGTGATTATAACCTTGGCCCGCTGACATAAATTGCGTTGTGCAGTTTTCAAATAGAAAGGGAAAAGTGAGTGAAGTCGATGGAAGCCGTTCAGGAAGATGAAGAGCGCATCAGGCAATTAGTTCGTGAGTTACCTGATGACAAGAGGTTAATATTTTT
>CBFGXU010000232.1:0-2188 GCA_965652935.1 uncultured Nitrosomonas sp. | reverse complement strand
TGATTGCGATGACAATCGTGCATGACCACACCACGACGCCATGCATGGTTGCTGCACGGGGATCAACATTACCAGATAGTTTGCCAACCAGGATTCCACCCATAAAGTACGTGATAAAGGCAGTAATAATAAACCATGCATATAAGGTAAAACTTACCGTTAATGTTTCTGATTTAGTATCAATATCTTCGATATCAGGAACTTCCATGACACTAAATCCAATCGCCGAGCTGAATGTAAATATCAGCCAGCTTAAAGCATAAATAAAAACCAGGCTGGCAAAGATAGCGCCCCAATTAATTGGCCACCAGTCTGTTTGAGAAGGTAAAACTACATTTCTTTGGGTATTAGCATGCATAGTGAATTCCTCTTAATAGTAAATAATGGGAAGGATTTGATTAAATAGTTCCTGCAGGATAGTGTAGGATATTTTGAGGGCCCTTCACTGTCTGTACGATTCATAACTCATAGAAATCATTGAAATATTGTAGAGTTTGATCAGAATGGCCCCAAAGATGGCATAACCCAGCGAGACCATTCCTTCGTCAGGCTTATGCCGATCGGTGATAAAAGCCGGTATGGCTACCAGCCATAAAATCATTACGAAGCAATGCGTAAACTCGTGGATAAAATATCTGTAAATTTGCTATCGTGCATACTCAACGCCTGGATAGGCGATTGACTGCCGGCAGCAAAGTCGTATAACCACCTGCTGGAGAAGCAGCCTTTGGCGATATTCCTATGCCGGAGATATCTTCCGATGCATGATAAGGAGGCACTATGGACGCACAAAATCATCCCCATGATCATCACCCAAATGGAAACATAGCACAATCCGTACCGCTTGGTACCGATGGGTTCTATACCTGCCCCATGCATCCGGAAATCCGGCAAAAAGAACCAGGCAATTGCCCGATCTGCGGCATGGCGCTGGAACCGGAAATGATGACGGGAGAGGAAGGTGAGAATCCGGAATTGACCGACATGCGCAAGAGATTGTGGGGCGGCCTGATACTGACCCTACCGGTTTTCGCACTGGAAATGGGCGGGCATTTCATGGATCTGCATCAGCACATCAGCGGCACCTTATCCAATTGGATACAACTGGTACTGGCGACACCCGTGGTGCTCTGGGCTGGAAAACCCTTCTTCGAGCGCGGCTGGGTTTCATTGCGGACACGCAAGCTGAATATGTTCACCCTGATTGCCATGGGTACCGGCGTGGCCTGGCTATACAGTATCGCCGCGACACTGGCGCCCGGTATTTTTCCTGATGCGTTTCGGCAGGCAGACGGCGCCGTGGCTGTTTATTTTGAAGCCGCTGCCGTGATTACGGTGCTGGTCTTGCTGGGGCAGGTTCTGGAACTCAGGGCACGCGAACAGACCGGCGGCGCCATCCGCGCCCTGCTCGATCTGGCACCCAAAACAGCCCGGCGGATTGACACAAACGGTGGAGAAGAAGATGTCCCGCTGGAACATATCCATATCGGTGATCTGCTGCGTGTCCGGCCGGGTGAGAAAGTGCCTCTGGATGGCATTGTCGTCGAAGGGCGCAGCGCAGTAGATGAATCGATGGTGACGGGCGAATCCATGCCGGTGATGAAAGAACCGGACAGCAAGGTGATCGGCGGCACGATGAATCAGACCGGCAGTTTTGTAATGAAAGCCGAACATGTGGGTAAGGATACGATGCTCGCGCAAATTGTTCACATGGTTGCTGAAGCGCAACGCAGCCGCGCCCCGATTCAAAGACTGGCCGATACCGTCTCTGCCTGGTGTGTGCCCGCGGTTATCCTCATCGCGCTACTAGCCTTTATAGGCTGGGCTATATACGGACCTGCACCTGCCCTCAGTTATGCGCTCATTGCCGCAGTCAGCGTTCTGATCATCGCCTGCCCCTGTGCGCTGGGACTGGCCACGCCCATGTCGATCATGGTCGGTGTCGGCAAGGGTGCTCAGGCTGGCGTGCTCATCAAAAATGCCGAGGCGCTGGAACGCATGGAAAAAATCGATACGCTGGTCATTGATAAAACCGGGACCCTCACCGAAGGCAAACCGACAGTGACCAGGATTGTTACGGCAGAAGGATTTACCGAGGATATGCTGCTCACGCTGGCCGCTTCGCTGGAACAGGGCAGCGAACACCCGCTGGCGCATGCCATTGTCACCGCAGCGAAAGAAAAAGCGC
>CBFGXU010000231.1:0-2208 GCA_965652935.1 uncultured Nitrosomonas sp. | reverse complement strand
AGGTAAATTTTCTCCGGCCTGCGCTTTGGTCTCTGGGATTCTTGCGACTGCTGACTCATTTGGATTTGGCGTAGATTGCTGGCAGTGCTACCCGTTTGCTTCCGTCTTTAAATCCTGATCTGAAGGAATGGACGCGTTGGTTTCTTCTGGCTCCACCTTATCTTGTGAAAATTTATGCTGTTCATAGTACGTCCGGCACTGCATAAGCAAGGCTAAGAGAGCTGCTATCGAAGTAGTAAACCATCCGTTCCAAACCATCACAATCAAGAGAATCCCATGCAAGGTGACGTGAAACCAGGCAGGAACGACAATGCCGCCCGATGCGCTGAGTAAAGCCTGAAATTCATCTGACAGGCAAATGAAACTAACAATAAATGAGGCCCATGCAATAAAGATAGCCACATTTTCCGCCCCTTCGCTGCCGCCAATGGCCCCCATCAGTAACATAAGAGAAAAAAGACCATTCACAACACCATAAAAAATACGTCTCTGTAACAATATATCCCCCGATATTTTTATTAAAAGATCACTTGCAAAGACAAAAAACGCCTCTTTCAAAAACATTAACTTATTCATTTTTCGATTTTTCCTTTTTCAATTTCATCTTTCTTGCTTTCAACTCACTGATGATCTGGTCTGCCAGTTCATCGCCATACAACCTACGCCAAAACTCAACACAACTTATTTTGCTTTCCCTGATAATCAGTACATTCTGGATATAGTCAGCGCCTTCTTTAACTGTTGGGGCGCGGTATTGTTCATTCACATCGTTAATTAGTAGAAAACGTGCTCAACAAGGCAAGGATAACCTCGGTCTATTTACCAAATCCAAACCGCATAACCGATGACAATGAATGTAGTCGCGCACGCTACGTACATCATGCGAATGGCCTGGTCAGCCACAGAACCCATTTTTTTAACCCTGTCATTTGCAAATTTTTTATCGATTTCAAGACTGTCAATTTTTGCCTGCATCGTTAACCTTTGATCTTCAGCATTCTGGTTGTTAATCATGATCTGCCTCTGCAGGTTACTGATCATGTCGTCTTGATCGCGCTTCATACGATGCAAATCATTCAGCTCGCGTGCTACCGCATTTTTCATCGCATTCATTGCTTCCCTTGCACCCATGCGTTCCATTGCGTCCATGTTTTCTCCTAGTTAACTTTGCTACCTGTTCCGCCTATGCCTGAATCCATGGCTCTAGGCCTTCTTCAGCTTCTTTACTTCACCAGGTACAAGCTTTAAATCGCCAATTGACTTATCAGCCTGCTTGAATCCAATCAGTGGCTTATCCGTTCCATTTTTCAACACACGCTGGCAGGCTTGCGAATCACCGATCATTGTGAATGGCTCAAGTGGCAATCCCTTGTTGTTGTTGTGAGCATTTGCGATACCAACCAGCACTGACGGATACTCTGGAATCTCGCTACGTTGCTTGAATCCCCGATACCGATTCTCAAATTCCTTCGCTACAAAAGGCCATTCATCCTCATTTTTTTGACCAAGCGCGATCCATCCACCCATGTCATGTAGAACCCGATGAATCAATGGATCATCAAATACAACATCTACATAAGGACCCTTGTGGCGTATTGCCTTATCCACTTTCGCCCAGGCTGTCATGGCTGAATCTTGTGTCGAGCCTTGCAGCATCTTGATCACATCAGCAATTTTTGGCATGAACATGCCACTGTCAGGATTCCTTATGTGCCGGAATAACGCTTGCTGGATTGCATTGAAGTCAAAGTCTTTCAAGCCTTGCCAGTAGAGCATCTTTGCACCGCTGGATAACGGCTTGCCGTATTGCTCAGAAACAACATCAAGTAATTCATTGAATTCATCAAAATGACTTTTATCCATTTGTCACATCCTTTTCTTGCCGCACTTCTGAATTGCCGAATAATTTCTGTTTCGCTAGTTCGGTTTGCTGTTTGTTGTACTCAGTCCTATCGATTGGAATAACCGGGGAGCCACGCTGCATAGGTACCGATGTTTTTTGATACCAGTCAGCTTTGAATCCAACCCATCCACGAGCACAGCATTCAATCAAAGCTGCTTCTAAGCTGATTCCCGCTTTGATTGCTTCGTTTTTAATTCCATCGATTGCTCGGATTGTGAGTGGGGCTTTCTTTGCTTTTCGTAGCTTCAGAAAGTCTTTAAAGGTCTGGTCTGTTACCTCAGGCATGCTTTCACGCAAAAGGTCGG
>CBFGXU010000230.1:0-2208 GCA_965652935.1 uncultured Nitrosomonas sp. | reverse complement strand
AATTTTGAAAAATTTGTTTATGATGAAAACCCAAGTGATACTGAGGAAGATATCGTGATTGTTGGAGCTCATCAATTGGATGATAATTTCTAGCAATCAATAAAATAAAAACACCTTTCAATTGAAATACAAGTAATAACTGATCCGAGCAAGTCTTAACATACTTGCTCGGTTTTTTTTGATGAAATTTGTTCGATATGATTTGGGTGGGTAAGTGAATACGCATAACATAAAATATGAGTCCAGACTTCCCTATACACTTCCTGATCTTCTAAATATTGCACTTGAAAAACTTGCTGCCAACGACCTGATCTCCGCTTTTCAATTTGCTGACCGGGCTTGTAGACTTAATCCTCTACCTGATGTGAATGCCCTGCTTGTCCGAGCAATAATTTTATTCAAGCGATGTTACTTGGCTGATGCTATTAGTGATTTAAAGGCAGCCAGCTTGATGAGACCTGGAAATCATAGCATCGCATTTTCGTTGCTTCGATTGTGCTGGTCAGATCTAAAAAATCACCATAAGCTATTCAATCAATCACTCATTTATTTACTCAGACAAGCGCCAAAAATCAGTCTTATGCCTGAAGTAACAACCTGGATTGCAGGCTCAGGCTTATCGGCGATGGGCGCGGCGTGGCGAGAAGGTGAGTTCATTACTGGTTGGGCCATCAATATTGATGATCCAAAGTCAAGTTTGCTGATTGAGCTTGATGGTAACTTTTTCTCCGTTAAAACTGGAATGCCTACGCCATGGCTCGCAACTGCTGGTGTAGGGAACGGTTATAATGGTTTTCGATTAAAATTACCTGCTTCGTTCGGTTTACTTAGAATAGGTATCTCGGGCAACAGTCTGTGGGGCTGTCCTTTTGTGGGAAATACACAGTTATTAATTTCACATCCACCATCTTCATCACAATTCTCGAATGCCGTCGATATCATTGTTCCGGTTTATTCAGGCTGCTCAGAAACTATAGCTTGCCTAGATGCGATCAAGGTATCGGACAATATTGTTCCCCATCGCGTCATAGTTGTCGATGATTGCAGCACTGATGAAAATCTGCGCAATGCATTAAGAGAGCGGGCCAAACACAAAGAAATTACTCTGATTTCGCGTCCCATCAATGCTGGTTTTGCAGGTGCAGTAAATACTGTGCTGGCTCTGGATAATACCCGTGATGTGATTTTGCTCAATGCCGACACATTGGTTTTTGGGAACTGGCTAGATCGGATGCGAGCAGTTGCTTATCAGAGCGATGATATTGGGACGGTTACTCCACTTTCCAATCATGGCGAGCTAGTTAGCCACCCTTTGCCTATGCGTAATAACCCAGTGTTCGACGCTAAGCATGCCGAACTAATAGATCAGCTATTTAATTTGATCGGGCCAAAAGAAGCGATCGATATCCCTGTCGGCGTAGGTTTTTGCCTCTACGTAAAAAGAAAGGCATTGATCGAGGTTGGCCCGCTCGACGAAGGAATTTTCGGACGAGGCTATGGCGAAGACACCGATTTTTGTTTGCGTATTCAAGCACAGGGCTGGAGAAATGTCTGTGCAGCAAATACTTACGTTGTTCATTGGGGAAGTCGATCTTTTGGTGATGAAAAACAGTACTTAGTTGCACAGAATTTACATCGTCTACATGCAAGATATCCACACCACTCAAAAGAGTATGAGCAGTTTCTCGCCGAAGACCCACTGTATCACCTACGCCGAAATATACAGCGCCATTGGTTAGCCAAGGTTGGGCCGCAGTACAACGGCACGTTACACATGGGTACACCCGAATCAGAAGAAGGAATAACATTCACCCTCAAACCTATCGAGCGGTATGGTCAATGGCAAGTAAGCCTGGCTATTACCGGCATCACTGGTTTGGACACTATTGACTATGCGTGGCCAAGGCAATCCTTAGAGCTACGGGAGGATCTTTTAGCCGCAGGCTTTAGGAATCTTGAACTAAAAACGTTTGGCGAATGGCCTGCTAATATTCTTGACTTTCTGACTGATGGTTTTATTCCTTATGATGTGACACTCGAAGACTACAGTGGATATTGTCCTCGAAAATACCGGCTGATACGCAATGCCATCGTTTGCGATGATCCTGTTGACACGAGCGAATGCTCGAATTGCGTAGCAGAACTGGGGCCGCTTGTCTATGACTATACGGGTATCACTCCCTGGCAAGAACGTGCTCAGCATATACT
>CBFGXU010000229.1:0-2220 GCA_965652935.1 uncultured Nitrosomonas sp. | reverse complement strand
GAACAGGAAAGGGTATTTCAAACCGGCAGTACTCGCCGTATAGTCCTGGCCACCAATGTCGCTGAAACCTCACTGACCGTTCCGGGTATACACTACGTGATTGATACCGGCTGGGCGCGCGTCAATCGCTACAGCTACCGCAACAAGGTCGAACAATTGCTAGTGGAAAAGATTTCCCGTGCATCGGCTAATCAAAGGGCAGGGCGTTGCGGCCGGGTAGCGGAGGGGGTTTGTATTCGCTTGTATTCGCAAGAAGATTACCAAGCGCGTGCTGAATTTACCGACCCGGAAATCCTGCGTTCTTCACTGGCAGCCGTGATTTTGCGTATGAAATCGCTGAAAATCGGCGATGTGGAAAGCTTCCCGTTTCTGGAGCCGCCATCACCCCGGATGATCGCCGATGGTTATCAGTTGTTGGCGGAATTGGGGGCGGTCGACGAGAGCAGGCAATTGACAGCGATTGGCTGGCGCCTTTCGAAATTTCCGATCGATCCGAAAATCGCGCGCATGATATTGGCGGCAAAACATGAAAACTGTCTGCATGAGATCTTGATCATTGCTTCTGCACTAAGCCTGCAGGATCCGCGTGACCGGCCATTTGAGCAGCAGGCGGCGGCTGATCAGGCGCATCGGCAGTTCCAGGATGAGCGCTCGGATTTTCTGTCTTATCTGAAATTGTGGGATTTCTTTGATGAATTATTAAAGCATAAGAAATCCACCCGCAAACTGATCGCCCAGTGCCGTGAACATTTCCTGTCGTACCGGCGGTTGCGTGAATGGCGTGAAATCCATGGCCAATTGCATGTGTTGATGACCGAGATGGGTTTTAGGCCTAATCAAATACCTGCCGGTTATGACGAGATTCACCGCGCTTTATTGGCCGGATTGCTCGGCAATATCGGTTTCAAAACCGAGAATGAAGGCGAGTACCTGGGTGCCCGTGGTATCAAATTTGCCATTTTTCCTGGTTCAGTGTTGAAAAAAGGCAAGGCCAAATGGGTGGTCGCTGCGGAACTGGTGGAAACCACAAAGCTGTATGCACGTTGTGTCGCCAGAATTGATCCGGTTTGGCTGGAAAAAATTGCGGGGAATTTGTGTAAGAAGCATTACTTTGATCCGCATTGGGAAAAGAAACAGGCGCAGGTGGCGGCTTATGAGCGGGTAACGCTCTACGGCTTGATCATTGTTCCGAAGCGGCCTATTCATTACGGTCCGATTAACCCCCAGGAATCACGCGAGATTTTCATCCGTTCGGCGCTGGTGGCGGGTGAGTATGTGACGCAAGCGCCTTTCTTTGCGCATAATCAGGCATTGATTCAGGAAATCGAGGAACTGGAACACAAAGCGCGGCGGCAGGATGTTTTGGTCGATGAGCAGGAAATTTTCGCTTTTTATGATGCCATTATTCCCGAAAACATCACCAACGGTATCGGATTTGAGAAATGGCGCAAACAGGCTGAGCAGCAAAATCCCCATTTGCTGTATCTGAAACGCGAGTTGCTGATGCGGCATCAGGCCGATCGCATCACGGAAGTGCAGTTCCCGGAAAGCCTGACATTACCTGATGGCAGTGTATTGCCGCTCACTTATCGCTTTGATCCCGGCCATGCGCTCGATGGTGTGACCGTTCGTGTGCCGCTGCCCTTGCTCAACCGGTTGGATGCCAGGCAACTGGATTATCTGGTTCCAGGCCTGATTCGTGAGAAAGTGACCTGGTATTTGAAAGCGTTACCGAAACAAATCCGTCGTATTCTGGTACCACTGCCGGAGTCCGTCACCGAATTCCTCGAGAATCAATCGAATGCTTTGCCTTTGATTTCATTGCAGGATGCGTTAGAGAAATTTATTTTAAGAAAAACTACCCTGTCAGTTCCACCCGGAACCTGGCAAATAAAAGATATGCCAGCGCATCTGCTGATGAATATTCAAGTGGTCGATGATGCAGGGAATGAACTGGCGATGAGCCGCAATCTTGCCGAATTGCAAACACAGCTTGGCGAAGCCGCGCAAATGACTTTTGCGCAGCGGCACACTGAAGCCGAAAAAGTCAGCATCGAACGCGATCACATCACTCGCTGGGATTTTGGCGATTTGCCCGTGGAAATTTCCTTCAAGCGCAATCATCAGCAACTGATCGGCTATCCGGCGCTGATTGATCAGGAGGATAGTGTCGCTATCCGGTTACTGGATACGCGGCAAGCAGCGGATATGGCAACGCGC
>CBFGXU010000228.1:0-2255 GCA_965652935.1 uncultured Nitrosomonas sp. | reverse complement strand
ATTGCAATTAAAGCAAGAGAGATATTTATGGTATACCGCTTCAGCATAGGTGCAGTGCGCTATCAGTTTAATGACTTGAAAGATTTACTTGCCAAGGCTTCTCCCGTCCGTTCGGGTGATTGTTTAGCAGGTGTTGCTGCTAAAAGATGAAAGCAGCGTGCAGGAAATCGCTGTTATTGGCCAGCATAGAAAACTGCTTTAACTGAGAAAGTAAAAAATCCCATGTTTAATGGATTCGTTACTAGAGTGTCGAAGGTCATACAATGAAAAAAATATTAGTGACAGGAGCTACCGGTCAAATAGGCTCCGAATTGACCATGGTCTTGCGTGATCAGTTCGGCGCAGATAACGTCGTGGCGGCCGGTCATAGCAGACAACCGCTGACCCATTTGCAGCAGTCGGGACCTTATTGCCGCCTTGACGTGCGTGATAGCGCGACATTGCGTCAACTCGTTGAAGATTATCAAATTGATACCATCTTTCACCTGGCATCGCTGTTATCCGCTGTCGCGGAAGAAAAGCCGCAGCAAGCGTGGGATATTAATATGAACGGTCTGCTCAACGTGCTGGAGGCAGCGCGCCTGCATGGTTGCGCTGTGTTTTTTCCCAGCTCTATCGCTGCTTTCGGATCCGGTACACCAGCCATCGACACGCCGCAAGATACGATCCAGCGGCCTTCCACGCTATATGGCATTACCAAGGTTGCCGGGGAATTGCTGTGCGATTATTACCATCAGCGTTTTGGCGTCGATACGCGCGGCTTGCGCTATCCTGGGCTGATCTCGAATATCACATTGCCGGGCGGCGGTACCACGGATTACGCCGTGGATATTTTTTACGCGGCCATCAAAAATGGGCATTATGAGTGTTTTCTGAGTGCCGACACGCAACTGGACATGATGTATATGCCCGATGCCATTGATGCCGCGATTCAATTAATGACGACGGACGGTCATCAGTTGCGCCATCGCAATGCTTTCAATATCACGGCCATGAGTTTTACGCCGCGACAATTGGCGGCAGAAATTCAAAAGCATCTGCCAGAATTTACGATCGGTTATCGCATTGATCCGGTGCGGCAGGCGATCGCCGATTCCTGGCCGCGGCATATGGATGACAGTGCCGCGAGAGCGGAGTGGGGTTGGCAGCCGCGCTTCGATCTGGCGAAAATGGTCGAGGATATGCTGGAGAAGATAGCGCTCAAACTAAACAAAGGCTAAGGAGGCATGTATGTCGCTGACAAAAATAGAGCAGTTATTCAATGCGAAATTAACGCTGCTGCAACAGCAGGGCATCAGCAAGGGTGATGAGAAAATCATTACCGGAAGGCAGGCCGCGGCAGACGGTTTTGGCCCGCGTTATTTTCTCGATGGTTATGCCGATCAGGCATTTCTGCGCATGAATTCCAATTCCTATCTGGGATTAAGCAGTCATCCTCAGCTCATTCAAGCAGAAGCCGAAGCAGTCGAAAGATTCGGCACGGGGCCCGGTGCAGTGCGTTTTATCAGCGGGACTTATCAGTCGCATGTCGAGTTGGAAAAAAAGCTGGCGCAATTTCATGGGCGCGATGCGGCCATGATCATGAGCGCGGCCTACGCGACCATGATAGGCGTTCTGCCGCAGTTTATTTCCGATGAGACACTGGTTGTCAGCGATGCCCTGAACCATAACTGCATTATCAACGCGATCCGCCTGGCGCATCCAGTCAGGAAAGAAGTCTATGCGCATGCGGATATGAAGGCGCTTGATCACATTCTTGAAGCCAATAAGGGACAAGTCAAGCGCGTTTGCGTCGTGACGGATGGTATTTTCAGCATGCGCGGCGATCATGTGCCGCTTGATCAAATCAATAGCTGTTGCCAACGCCATGAAGCCGGCTACGAAGAGGGCATTATCACTATTGTCGACGATTCGCACGGGGTTGGCGCTTTCGGTCACACCGGGCGCGGTACAGAAGAGTATACCGCTGGCAAGGCCGATATCCTGATTGCTACGCTCGGCAAGGCATTCGGTGTGAATGGCGGCTATGTCGTGGCGAGTTCTGCTGTCATCGCTTATTTGCGTGAAACCGCACCTTTGTATATCTATTCGAATCCGATCACGCCGGCCGAAGCAGCCGCCGCCATAGCCGCGCTCGATATCGTTGACAGCCGGGAAGGCTTGCATCTGCTGGAGAAGTTGCGCAGTCAGAGCACCCGGCTCAGGGCCGGGCTGGAGCAGTTGGGCTTTGAAACCTTGCCGGGCGAGCATCCTAT
>CBFGXU010000227.1:0-2272 GCA_965652935.1 uncultured Nitrosomonas sp. | reverse complement strand
GGAATGATGCTTCCTTCCTGCCGGTTTTTTTTTGCACTAAATTTACCAGCACTAGAGAACTTATTCTTATTTATTCGTAACGAATAAATTCCTCTGCCAGCGCATCCTCACCATGCCGGTCGATCAGGGCCTCAATCTCTGCAAGCAAAAAATCGTCTTCATCCTCATCCAATACCCCATCACCGATCAAACTCGCAGTCAGACCAGAAACCATGGCGTCTCTTACCATTCCGAGGGTCGGCGGATGTGCGCGATCCTTGTCATTGATCACGGCATCAATGACCCGCGACAATGGCTCACTGGCCATTTCCTGCACAAAATCGATGGCCAATGCCGTCTCACCATACTCCTCGATCAATGCATCCAGTTCATCCAGTAACGATTCATTGATATCAAAATGATGTAAATGCTCTGTTTCAGTAAATTCATGGGTCAGCACGCCGGTAACAAAGTCACGAATGGTGGCAAGCGTGATAACCTGTTCAGGTTCTGCTCTATTCACTCTATTTTCAATGAGCGCGGATAAATTAGGGCTGACCCGTGTGGAAACATCAATCGGATTTCGTATCATGGCAAACTCCTTGTCTGTATTTATTTCACATGCGCTGGATACCCATAGCGCCTACTTCGTACCAACAGTATATTCCAACTCATCCGCCATTAGCCGGAGCTGAATTGGCAAGGCAGGCAATCACCTCTTCATCGGTCACTTGCGGAAAATCCACATAAAATTGCCCTACTGCATAGAAATTATCGGGCGATGACAGGCAGACGATTCGATCAGCTTTTCCTTCCAGTTTGCGCAAGGTGTCAGGTGGTGCCACCGGTACGGCGCAAATCAGCTCTGCTGGATTCTTGTTACGCACGGCATGCAAGGCAGCAATCATCGTTGAACCTGTAGCAAGGCCATCATCGACCACAATCACAATACGCCCGGCGGGATTTGCCGGAGAACGCTGAGGAGTATATTGGGCACGCCGCTGACGGATGACTTCCATCTGATCGGACACTTCCTGATCGATATAATCCTGATCTGCGCCAGCTTGTCCGGCATAATCAGCCAGATAAACCCACCCGCTTTCATCAACGGATCCGATAGCAAATTCCGGATTGCCTGGTGCGCGCAATTTTCGCACCAGCACCACATCCATTTCGCCTCTTAATTGTTGTGCAATCACCTTAACCATGGGTACAGCACCTCTGGGAATGGCCAATACCAGAGGATTTTTATCGCGATATTCAGAAAGTGCTTCCGCCAGTTTACTGGCTGCTGTCATACGGTCGGTAAAAATCATAGCTTACTCCTTCGCATAAATTATGACATGGTACGGTTTATCAGCAGGCGCAATTGCTTCAGTGTGCGGGTATTCAATACATCCTGTTTTTCCAGCCAGCCACGCCGTGCTTGCCCGATGCCAAAGCGCAAATTGGAAAAATCATAAACACTATGCGCATCGGAATTAATGCTAATCAGCACACCTTCTTCCTTAGCCATTTGGCAGTAAGTATCGAGCAAATCCAATCGCTCCGGATGTGCATTCAACTCCAAAAAGCAACCCCGCTTTCTGGCTTCGCGGATAATGCGCAACATGTCGATATCATAAGGCGCGCGCCGCTGAAGCAGCCGTCCTGTGGGATGTGCCAGCAAAGTAAAATACCGATGCTGCATGGCACGTAATATACGTTCTGTTTGTCTGGCACGTGACAAGTTAAAATTGCTATGCACTGCACCCACCACCAGATCAAGCCGTGCCAGGGCGCTATCTGGCAGATCCAGATTGCCGTCTTCCAGAATATCCACTTCGATGCTCTTGAGCAGTGTAATTCCCTTCAATTCGGCATTCAGTTGATCAATCTCATCGCATTGCTGCATCAGCCGCAGCGGATCGAGACCATGGATGAAGACCAGCCGGCGCGAGTGTTCAGTAATTGCCAGATATTCAAAGCCCTGGGATAGACCTGCCAGTGCCATTTCACGCAGTGTGTTGTGTCCGTCTGTGGCTTTGGTGTGCGCATGCAAGTCACCGCGCAGGTCTGTTTGTTCCACCAGTTGAGGCAATTGCCCTGTTTTTGCGATAACAATTTCTCCACGGTTCTCGCGCAGCTCGGGAGGAATATAAGTCAGGCCGACTGCAGCATATACCGATGCCTCGCTCTCACCCGCGACCCGGATGTTGTTCTGGAAAACGCCATATTCATTGATTTTTAATCCCTTTTTCTGGGCCATGCGCCGGATCGCAATGTTATGCGCTTTAGATCCTGTGAAATAATG
>CBFGXU010000226.1:0-2277 GCA_965652935.1 uncultured Nitrosomonas sp. | reverse complement strand
GGTTTTATTTACTCTTACTACCCTTCCTTGCTTCATCTGCGCTGTTTAATTTTTCTTCGATCACGGCAGCAGGAATCATGCCTCCGACTACTGAACCATCAGCAAAAATCAAGGTGGGCGTACCCGATACTTTGTTCTCTCGACCTGACTTCAGTAAAACCTGCAGCGGTGCTTCACAATCTTTACCTGCAGGAGCGATATCCCTCAGCATAAAATCATCCCAAGCTTTGATTGGGTTATCTGAGCACCAGATTTTCTTGGATAGCTCCATGGATCCATTGAGCACCGGATAAAGCAAAGTATAAATCGTGACATCATTAATATTTATCAGCTCCTTTTCCAGCTGCTTGCAATAAGGACAATTAGGGTCGGTAAAAATGGCCACCTGGCGCTTGCCGTCGCCTTTCACAATCTTGATAGCAGATTGCAAAGGCAGGGAATCCAATGGAACACGACGCGCCGCCTTGATTTCCTGTATACGTTCATTCGTCATGCTGGTACGGGTCTTGGTATCGATGACATGGCCAAAGAAGAAATAATTCGCTTTATCATCGGTATAAAACAACTCATCCCCTACCACTACTTCGTACAATCCCAGATAAGGCGTTTTCTTCAAGCTATCAATTTTATGACCTTCAAAATGCGGCTGAACGGCTTTCTTTACAGCCTCTTCATCAGCCCGGGTTGCTGCAGAAAAAAAACTCAATGCCAGGATTGAAATGCAAAGCTTCCAGCGTATAGCCATGATGACTCCCATTAAAAAAATGAAATTTAATTCAAAGCGTGCTGTATTAATCGGTTTTTAATCAATGGCAAACGATTGGTTATTTCAAGTCCCAAATTCCGTAAACGCGCCAGAGTCGGATTTGAATTATTGAACAATTTCTGCAAACCATCCGTCACCAATTCCAATGCCAGAATATCTTCCTTGCGCACCCGCTCGTAACGCCGCAAAAGCATAAAATTGCCGCAATCTGTCTGCATACCGCGTGCATTGAGAACTGCTGCGAGTTCACGCGCATCGCGTAACCCCAGATTAACGCCTTGACCAGCCAGTGGGTGAATGCCATGTGCGGCATCACCGATCAATACCAAACGTGGCTTAACTAATTTATCCACATGCACAAAATTCAACGGAAAACCCACCGGCGGCGTAATCAATTGCAATGCACCCAAGGTATAAGAAGAGGCTTCTGCTACACGCTGGCAAAGTTCTTCCGCAGACAAATTACGCAGCAGATCTGCCTGTTCCTCACTGGCAGACCAAACCATGGATACCCGCTTATCAGGTAGCGGCAGCAACGCCAATACACCATCCCGCCTGAACCATTGATAGGCAATATGGCGGTGCGATAGTTCCACGCTAAAATTTGCCACTACCCCAATCTGATGATACTCATGCCGTGATACTTCGATTCCAGCTTGTTTACGCACCCATGAATTTACACCATCCGCGCCTACCACCAGAGAGGTTTCAAGCAGACTGCCATTTTCCAACTGCACTTCGACAGAAGACTCCTGCCAGATGATTGAAGTACATTTTGCCGGGCAGAAAAGGTGTATATTTGTATTCAAGGACTTTAGCATTTCCCAGACAGCTGCCTGCAATTGACGGTTTTCAGCGATAAAGGCCAATTCCGAAACGCCAATTTCATACGCACTAAAGTTAATATGCGCACTATTATCATCACCAAATACCGCCATCTCGTAGACCGGCGCAACACGCTCAACTTCTAATTGCTGCCATACGCCAAGACTCAGCAAGAAAGACGCACTGCCAGGACTAATTGCATACACCCGGCTATCCCAGCTTGTATCTTGCGGCAATGGCATAGACTCATGCGACTCTATCAGCGCTATTTTCAAGCCACTATCTTTCAGCGCAACCACTAAGCTTGCGCCAACGAGTCCGCCACCGATCACTATCATATCGAATTTCATGTGGTTGATTATACAACCGCTTGCTAATAGACAGGTACTTAACTTTCGATGAATCTGAGGTTTATCGACCGTGTTTTTATTCAGCGACTCCTAATATTATCTTTATTACCAATATTTACGTTAAGGCATCAGCAAACACAATCCAATCCTATGAAAACATTTATAAACCCTTGTCAAGTCACATCTTTGATCTTGACAAGCTAACCTCATGGGGGCAAAATGCTGCCTCTTGTGGTTTCCACCTCACACGGCGAATTAGCTCAGTGGTTAGAGCAGCGGAATCATAATCCGTTGGTCCGGGGTTCAAATCCCTGATTCGCCACCAATAAATCAATA
>CBFGXU010000225.1:0-2305 GCA_965652935.1 uncultured Nitrosomonas sp. | reverse complement strand
CCCTATCTCTCATTCGATCAGATGAGGAAGCGGATTCCCCTAAAACAGATGTGCTCGCTAAAAAGAAAAGTGCAAAGATAAGAGAAACGAATAATAAACTTTTGTCTTTGCTCATAACAGTACTCCAAGAAATTAAAAAAGAGTCTTAATAATCCGCTGTGTAAGGCAAGTAGTCGGTACGCTACCAAACTTATACAGGCATTTGGATAACTGGAAGAGGAGGCAGCATGTCCTCAAGCGTATTTGGACAATGCTTATCTGTCCAGCAGCCTGCGATAGACCGCCGGTAGCTCGAATGAAAACTAGGCAGTACACGCGGGAAAGCGTACTGCCTCCAGCGGAACCGCCAGAGTTGCAGGTATCGCACCTGCCATCGCTTCAGAGTTCCCGATCGGCACCCGAGAGCCCTAGATGCCATCCCGGAGGATCTCACGTAGGCCGTTCGGACCACCAATACTGATCGGGAACATCCGTTTGCCACCAGCCTCAACCAGCACGAGCGCGAAACTCTCCCATGCTGACGATAGGGCAAATAGCGAGGCGCGACTCACCCAAGCGCAGGGATTATCGATAAAACCAGGCATAAGAACGGCATTCTGCACGCCGAGCAGATGGCAGAGCATCTCGAGCTTCTTGCGCTCGCTGCCCTCCCTTAGAATTTGCCAATCGAAGATCGCGTTCCTTCCATGCGATGGCAAAGGCAAAGATAAGCGTGGAAAATCCTTCTGGCGGTGCAGGCGTCCCACGCCGAGAACGAGCGGACGCGAGCGGTCAGTGAGCCAAGAATGCTCAACCGGCATCTCGCCGGCGCGAGCAATCGCTTTTGCATCGACAGGGTTATAGATCAGCATAATCAATTCCTAGGCGCGCTGTCTGGGCTAAATTCTGCGGCCAGCAGCAGAATAAGGCACCGCATTCCCCACCTTCCAGACTGCGCACCATTAATGCAAGCGAACGAACTGGAACTGGCTGAATTGCCAAAATCATCAACCTATCTCAGATCAGTTGAAACCAAAAAAATTAACCTGCCTCCTTTACCAAGCTTGAGTTTGGGGCGATCCTCAAACGCTCCGGTTACGTAGCTGAGGGCTGTGCTCGAAGGTAGCCAGACCGGTTCGATCGGCCGTAACATGGCACTTGGGATGCTGGCCGCTGATGTCATAAGCATTGCGGTGGTGGAATGCCCGCAGATTCTCCACGGTATCCGGCCCGCCAGGCGAAACATTCACTATTTTCCAGCCAAAGTCGGAATGGGTATCGCCATAATGCTGATGACTGATCCAAGCGCCACACTCATCTTCGCGCCACAGATCTGCATTGATATCGGTATTCGCACGGGCTTTTTCCCATACTTGCTGAATCAGTTGCTCGCTATATTCCATTTTTTAACCTCCTAAGTTCATTATCTGCTATAAACAAACGATTAATAAATTTCGCTAGATTTCGAGATGGTTATAAGCAATTTCGAGGCACTCTTCTAATGAATAATTGTAAAATCTTGCTATACCGGCTAGTATGATCAACAAATCATCCAATATGGATCTGTAAGAATTTCCTTCGTTTACTGCATCCGATAGCCTTCCGAACCCTTGCCATAGCTCGTACATGAAACTGCTAACGGAGTCGTGAGTATCATCAATTTTTGAGAGATCTGACTGTGCAATGAATTCCCCCATGTTGTATCCATCCATAACTGAAAGTATGATTAGCCGGACAAAGCAATTGCCAACATTATTTCTGCAATCTTCTTTATCAATTAGAGATTTAGATAATTTGCCCGCATCTGAAATTAGTTTCAAAGTTTGAGTCTTAGGATCAGAGCTACTGATCAAGTTTCTTTTTTCTGCCCAATTGATTACATTTTGCATTAATTGATTCATGGTCTTAATCCTCTTTTCGTAAAAATTGAATTCTCCACCTTCAACGATCATAATTAATCATGACACATCAGTCAGCTGCTGAACTGTTCGCGTCATGTTTCAAACAACCAGGAGCTAAAGCAATTAAAAGCATTATGCACAAGATTGCCAAAATATAGAGCATGCTCTGGAAAATTTTCTTATTTTATCTATCTCGTATTCCAGATTTTTGGCCCAAATAAAACCTTACGGTTCTGCTTCAGGACTCTCAAATTCTCGCGGATAGCTTAGGCACTTGGAAAGCTTTGATCGGCATTCTTAAATCGTATGGCATGCGGAATAAGTTGGCCATAGGGGAGTTGGAGATCTTGATTTAAACTCTGAGGATGAATCCTATTGGCGGGCGAAACTGTACAACCCTCGCCGCAAGAAATGCTGAACCTCCC
>CBFGXU010000224.1:0-2314 GCA_965652935.1 uncultured Nitrosomonas sp. | reverse complement strand
AGGATTTAATGAGTGTGCAGAAACATATCAGTGAAAATAGAGAGACTGCTAATCAATAATGAACACTTCACAACGCCGCATTGCTCATCTAGATATGGATGCCTTTTACGCCTCAGTTGAGCTGTTACGGTATCCCGAATTACGCGGTCTGCCTGTTGTGATTGGAGGGCGAGTCGAACACAAACCCACGGTCCAGGCCGGCGGAAGCAGGCATTTTTATAGATTGCGTGAATATGTCGGTCGCGGCGTCATCACAACAGCTACTTACGAAGCACGCGCAGTAGGTATTTGCTCTGCAATGAGCGTCATGAAAGCAGCGCAGCTAGCACCCGATGCAATTCTTCTACCGATAGATTCTGGCATTTATCGCCATTATTCGCGCTTATTTAAAGCAGCAGTTGCTAGTATTGCTACTCATATTGAAGATTCTGGCATTGATGAAATCTATATTGATTTGACTAGCTTACCAGAGGACACTTTAACGCTTGCAAAACGACTTAAACAGGCAGTAAAAGATGCCACGGGGCTTTCCTGTTCCATCGGGATTACACCCAACAAGCTGCTATCAAAGATCTGTTCAGATCTGGAGAAACCCAATGGGCTTACTATTCTGGAAATATCTGATCTTCCCGATCGAATATGGCCATTGTCGGTGCGTAAAATCAATGGCATCGGCCCTAAAGCGGCTAAAAAGCTTACATCATTAGGTATTACAACGATTGGGGAACTGGCACAAGCTGATCTGAACTTTCTCCAAATTCACTTTGGGCGTAGCTATTCGACTTGGTTATATGAAGTCTCTCGCGGAATTGATCAGCGTCCCGTGATTACACATACTGAACCGAAATCCATTAGTCGGGAAACTACTTTTGAGCGAGATCTCCACCCTTACCAGGATCGTTCGGCTTTATCAGAAGTATTTACGGCCCTATGCGTCCAAGTAGCAGCGGATTTGAAACGCAAAGGCTATGTCGGGCGTACCATTGGGATCAAATTACGATTTGAGGATTTTCATACCGTCACACGAGATCTTACGTTAACTACTTATACTGCAGATCCTGGGTTAATACGTCACGCTGCCGGTGAATGCTTGCGACGGATACCATTGAAGAAAAAACTTCGATTATTGGGAGTAAAAATCAGTACGCTTTCTTCAATCCACTGTAGAGGTAGTTCCGAAACTTCTCCCCAAAGAGAATTACCGTTCACGCTAAGTAGTGATAAGGTCGTGTTTTAATTTAAATTCAAGTGTTTTTTGGTGAAAACATAATAATTGACATACCTATTAGCGCTATCAGTGACCCGACTATATCCCAAACCGTAGGCTTGATGCCCTCGACTCCCCAAAGCCACAGAATAGCCACAAAAATATAAACACCACCATAGGCTGCATAGACACGTCCCGCTGCAGTTGGATGCAAGGATAAAAGCCAAGCGAAAGCTGCAAGGCTCAATCCGGCAGGGATGAGCAGCCAGGCACTTTTTCCTTGTGTTAACCAAAGATAGGGAAGGTAGCAGCCAACAATTTCAGCGATAGCCGTTATGAGAAACAACAAGATAGTCTTGATTTCAAACATTATGGCGCCTAATGTTTTTGAATTAAATGGGCATGCAGTAAATTAGCTTAACATCTTAGATAAATAGGTGATTGCTAGCATAATTACCATTAATGCTTTGCTTTTTTATGCTATTTTCCCCAATGAGATAATATTTTTTCAGTATCATGTACTTCTAATTGAATATTAAAACGATTTTTATAAATATGCATGATCGAATCATGACTATCATCTTTAGAACTACATAATGCATCAGAAGCTAAGATGACCCGGTACCCAAAATCTATTGCACCAAGTACTGTCGCCAAAACGCAGATGTCTGTCTCCCCGCCTGAAATAATGAGTGTATTTATTCCACGTTTTTGGAGATATTGATGCAAAGCAGTTTCCAACCAGGGTCCATAAACATGTTTATCTACCACGACTGCAGGTGGAACAAATTTAGACAAATCGGGAATCAGATCAATTAAGGATGGATTGATCTTTTTTAGAGTCATGCATTCCCATCGTTCGTAATATCTTTTCCACATACCGGTGGCTTTTTCATTTTGTAGGGCAGGTATGAACCTTGTAAATATTGTTCTGGAAGAATCAAATTCTGTTAAGGCAATTATTTGAGGCAGAATTTTATATGCCCAAGGAGTCCACCATTCTGTCGGTTCCGCAAATACTTTTTGCATATCGACACATATATGCGCACTTTTATTTTTATCAATTTTCTGCATGATTTTTTGCTATCACTGCTCTTCTCTTCTAGG
>CBFGXU010000223.1:0-2355 GCA_965652935.1 uncultured Nitrosomonas sp. | reverse complement strand
CCATTATTGGTATAACATCGGTACATAGTTTATTCAAAGCTTATGACCTGCGATTGATGGGAATACAAATAAAATTTTAATTTTGTCTTTAAACGAATACAAATTTCTAATCTAAAGATTGTCCAGCTATTTAAACAGTTGTTGTATTGCAGGCTGGCTGTGAATCAGTAAGGGTTCTTACTCGGGGAGTCTTAGCAAACGAGAAATCTTCTTGATCCAATGTCAGATTAGGGCTGTAAGCGGGATCATTTAATAACACATCGCCCCAGCGCTGTTTCATATACTGTACTTCCTTGGCAAATCGCGCTTTTTTCTCCGGCGAATCTTCATAACCTCGTGTTGCCGATTCATGATGGTAAAGTTCTGCATAGGGTGTCCAAACATTATGATAGCCCGCTTCTTTGATACGTAAGCAGAAATCAACATCATTGAACGCAACCTGTAGATCTTGTTCATTTAAGCCGCCAACATCCTTGTAAATGGATTTTCGGATGACTAGACAAGCAGCGCTCATCGCTGTGAAAGAGCTGGTAAGATCTGCGCGGCCAAAATAGCCATGCTGATGTTTCGGCAGATGATAATGTGCATGTCCAGCTACACGATCTGCTCCTAATCCTAGGATGATGCCTGCATGCTGGATTGTGTCATCAGGATACCAAAGTTTTGCACCCACAGCACCGATACCCGGTTGCAGTGCTATAGCAACCATTTCAGATAACCACTCAGGAGAAATTACTTCAAGGTCGTTATTGAGTAATCCGATAAATTCTCCGCGTGCTAGTCCTACTGCGTTATTATTCAATGCAGAAAAGTTGAAAGGGCGATCATCTTTTATGATGCGGATCCGTTCTTCAGCATTTAATTCACGCAAATATTGAAGTGTGGGCGCGTCATCTGAGCCATTGTCAACGATGAGGATTTCATAATTCCGATAAGTAGTTTTTTCGAGAATGCTATTAATACACTGACGAATTAACTGTAGGCCATTTTTGGTTGGAATGATTAGAGTAACCAATGGTTGTGGTTCAGGCAATGAATAGCGCACCCGATAGCCAAATACAATCAGTTCTGCAATAGCGGCTATTTTTTGCCGGTTAAAATGATCATTGAGTGCTCTTTCTCCCGCTAACATGGCATAAGGCTTGGTATCGGCAGACAACGACGTGCTGGCTGCATGCACTCGCCAGTGATAAAGAATTCTCGGAATATGATGAATTTGTTTTGGCGTGATGTTTTCGATGCAGCGTAAGGCGAGATCATAATCTTGTGAGCCCTCAAACCCTACCCGAAACCCATCAATTTTTTTTAAAAGATCAGTGGAATATATTCCAAGATGCGAGATCAGGTTTTGTGAATAGAATAATTCCTTATTCCAATCGCACTTAAAATAAGGTGCAAATCTTTTGCCCTTCGCATCAATCTTGTCTTCATCCGAATAGATCAGTTTGGCATCAGGGTTTTTTTGAAGGCAATCTGCCACCCAGAACAAAGCATGCTCACTCAGCAGATCGTCGTGATCCAGCAGTGCTACCCATTCTCCGGTGACAATTTCAAGTGCGCTGTTTGAAGCTGCAGAGATATGACCATTTTGAGAACGATATACTACCTTGATACGCCGATCTTTTTTTTCATAATGCTGCAGAATGGAGCGTGTAGTCATGTCCGTCGATGCATCATCCGCAATGCATAGTTCCCAATGAGGATAAATTTGCTTTCGAACCGATTCAATAGCTTCTTTCAGCCATACGGGATTAGAATTATAAGTAGGCATAACAATTGAAATCAGCGGCTTATACTGAAAACTCTCAACAAGAGCCCGCATCTTGACACGTAACTCATCGGTTAATGTGTCATAGGAGCGAATCCATTCTTGATAAGAGTCGGGGGTATGGTTTTCCAAGCTTTTATTAAAAAAATATACAAATTTATCGCTTAAAGCTTTTATTCCTTCCTGTCTCAAAATACTGTAGGCTCTGGTTGTCAGATTGGTGAAATTCCCGTGATAACTGATCAACTCCTGATATTTTTGTCCTTGTAATTTTAACCAGCGGTACTTCGAACCTGACCACCGGATAGGATGAGTGATTCTCCAAATAGTAGAAGTAAATATTTCCTGTAAAATGGTATCCCGTTCTGTTAAAAGGTTGTGCTGATTTATAATTTGTTGTTCTTGTTCTGTTAACTGCTGTGCTTGATTTTTAAGCTGCTGTTGTTGTTCTTCTAGCTGCTGCTGTTGCTTTATCAGTTGTTGCTGTTGCTCTTTCAGCTGCTGCTCTTGTTCAGTTAATTGTTGTTGTTGCTCTCCCAGCTGCTGTCCTTGTCGTTGTAATTGTTGTTCTTTGATTCGATTCAGAC
>CBFGXU010000222.1:0-2377 GCA_965652935.1 uncultured Nitrosomonas sp. | reverse complement strand
GTCTGAATCGAATCAAAGAACAACAATTACAACGACAAGGACAGCAGCTGGGAGAACAACAACAACAATTAACTGAACAAGAACAGCAGCTGAAAGAGCAACAGCAACAACTGATAAAGCAACAGCAACAGCTAGAAGAGCAACAACAGCAGCTAGAAGAACAACAACAGCAGCTTAAACATCAAGCACGGCAGTTAATAGAACAAGAACAACAGATTATAAATCAGCACAACCTTTTAACAGAACGGGATACCATTTTACAGGAAATATTTACTTCTACTATTTGGAGAATCACTCATCCTATCCGGTGGTCAGGTTCGAAGTACCGCTGGTTAAAATTACAAGGACAAAAATATCAGGAGTTGATCAGTTATCACGGGAATTTCACCAATCTGACAACCAGAGCCTACAGTATTTTGAGACAGGAAGGAATAAAAGCTTTAAGCGATAAATTTGTATATTTTTTTAATAAAAGCTTGGAAAACCATACCCCCGACTCTTATCAAGAATGGATTCGCTCCTATGACACATTAACCGATGAGTTACGTGTCAAGATGCGGGCTCTTGTTGAGAGTTTTCAGTATAAGCCGCTGATTTCAATTGTTATGCCTACTTATAATTCTAATCCCGTATGGCTGAAAGAAGCTATTGAATCGGTTCGAAAGCAAATTTATCCTCATTGGGAACTATGCATTGCGGATGATGCATCGACGGACATGACTACACGCTCCATTCTGCAGCATTATGAAAAAAAAGATCGGCGTATCAAGGTAGTATATCGTTCTCAAAATGGTCATATCTCTGCAGCTTCAAACAGTGCACTTGAAATCGCTGATGGAGAGTGGGTAGCACTGTTGGATCACGATGATCTCTTGAGTGAGCATGCTCTATTCTGGGTAGTAGACTCTCTTCAGAAAAACCCTGACGCCAAACTGATCTATTCGGATGAAGACAAGATAAATTCTAAAGGCAAAAGATTTGCGCCTTACTTTAAGTGTGACTGGAATCAGGAGTTATTCCACTCACACAATATGATCGCGCATCTTGGGATATATCATACTGATCTTTTGAAAAAAATCGCGGGATTCAGAACTGGATTTGAGGGCTCACAAGATTATGACCTCGCCTTACGCTGCATCGAAAACATCACGCCAAAACAAATTCATCATATTCCGAGAATTCTTTATCACTGGCGTGCGCACGCTGATAGTACGGCACAATCAACCAGTGCCAAACCATACGCCATATTGGCTGGTAAAAGAGCACTTGATGAACACTTTCAGCGGCAAAAAATAAACGCTAATGCCGAGTTTACAGGCTATGGTTATCGAATTCATTATTATTTACCAGATACTCTTCCACTCGTTACTCTAATCATACCTACCAGAAACGGATTGCAGTTGATCCGCCAGTGTGTCGAAAGTATTCTTAAGAAAACCAGCTATCAGAATTATGAAATCCTCATCATTGATAATGGCTCAGATGATGCAGCCACACTTCAATATTTGCATGATTTAAATTCTGAAGTACGGATCCGTATAGTAAAAGATGATCGCCCCTTCAACTTTTCTGCATTAAATAACAATGGAGTAAAATTAGCGCGAGGAGAATTTGTCGGGTTACTTAATAATGATCTGGAAGTGATCTCTCCCGATTGGTTATCGGAAATGATTTCTATTGCACTGCAACCACAAGTTGGTGCAGTAGGAGCAAAACTCTGGTATCCCAATGAAACACTTCAACATGGCGGGATAATCGTAGGCTTGGGCGGAATTGCAGGACACTCACATAAACATCTGCCGCGTCATGAATATGGCTATTTCGCACGTACAAGTTTCGCTCAGAATCTTTCTGCAGTAACCGCTGCCTGTCTAATAATCCGGAAATCAATTTATGAAGAAGTTGGTGGCCTGAATGAACAAGATCTACAGGTTGCGTTTAACGACGTTGACTTCTGTTTACGTGTACAAGAAGCTGGCTACCATAATGTTTGGACACCCTATGCAGAACTCTATCATCATGAATCAGCAACGCGGGGTTATGAGAATACACCGGAAAAAAGAGCACGATTTGCTAAGGAAATACAATATATGAAACTGCGCTGGGGCGATTTGTTATTATATGACCCCGCTTATAGTCCCAATCTGACATTGGATCGAGAAGATTTCTCGTTTGCAAAACCACCAAGAGTAAAAACTCTTACTGATTAATAATCAATAAGAAATATGAACAGCAACTTAAATGTATGGATAATTTGTATCCTTTAGACTAGAAGTATATATCCACGCAGAAACAAAATTAAGGTTTATTTGTATTCATATTAATCGCAGGTCATAAGCTTTGAATAAACTATGTACCGATGTTATACCAATAATGG
>CBFGXU010000221.1:0-2383 GCA_965652935.1 uncultured Nitrosomonas sp. | reverse complement strand
TTTTCCGCTTGATCAAGCAACCGTTTGCTACCCTAGTCCACAAACCCTTCATTAATTTTCATTTGCCACTAGTCCAAGGGTCGCGCCGCCGACCAGCGCGAAGGGCATGCCCCCTAAAGGGGCATGCTACCCGACCCCTAACGCTCTTTAGGCTTTGTAACAATTAATTGTTGAATTGATTGTCGTATGCACAATGAAATCAGCGGAATTTAAAGCCTGGATGGAATCGATAGAACGCATGAACCGTAACCAGCGAGACAAACTGCGAAAAAGATTGGCAGGAAAAGAGGACGCTGATGAAGTCATCGCATTGATCGAACGTAGTCAGGATGGCAAGCCTGCCTGTCCCGATTGCAAAGCAACCGAGCTATATCGCTGGGGAAAAGTCAGTGAGTTGCAACGCTATCGTTGTCGCCACTGCAATCGCACGTTTAATGCGCTTACAGGTACGTCACTGGCACGGTTACGCCACAAGGACAAATGGTTTGAATATGAGCAGGCGATGATTCAGTGTTTGAGCATCCGTAAATCAGCGGATAGTTGCAAAACAGCCAAGAAACAAGCTTTAAGTTGCGGCATCGTTTTTTAAAAATACCTGCAACCGATCAACCCGGCAAAATGAATGGCATTGTCGAAGCAGATGAGACCTATTTCCTGGAATCTTTTAAAGGACAGCGTCGTTTGTCCAGGTCTGCACGAAAGCGGGGTGGTAAAGCCGTCAAGAAAGGGGCATCAAAAGAACAGGTGCCTGTATTGGTGGTGCGCGACCGTCATGGTGAAACTGCCAACTGTATATTACGTGGCACAAGTACTCGACAAATCGAACCAGTACTTATCCCCCTGTTAAATAAGGATGTAATCCTATGCACTGATGGGTTGCGCACTTATAAGCAGATTGCCCGGCAAGCAAACATTGTTCACCGCCCAGTTAATATTGCTGCAGGTCAGCGCGTTATAAACAACATCTATCATATTCAGAATGTTAATTCTTATGACAGCAGGCTCAAACAATGGATGAAGAAGTTTCATGGAGTAGCTACACGCTACCTCGGATGGCACAGAATGATTGACCGTCTCGGTCAAAATATTACACCAGCGCTTTGTTTCCTGGCATCTCTTGGAATAACAAGACAGTTTCAACAACTAAATGGGACATAGCCGCTCTTTATCTTTATCCTGAATTCCCATTTTTGCCGAACGGTTTTGATTGATTATTGGCTTCAGAAGCTCAATTCCATAGTTTGGTATAAGAATATTATAGTACTATTTCTATTCAGGTAATTATTGGCTACATGTAAGGGGCAAGCTGTGAGAAATACTACTCTGCTTTTAATAGTTCTTGGCTTGCTGAGTTCTCTTATTTCATGCGCACATACGAATCCTTTTCCGACAGACGTGCCGGGAGCTATTCAAAGAGCTACAACTCCTTGTGATCATGAAGCACTGGCTAACCATTATGAAGATACTGCCAAAGAATATCAGCTAAAGATAAAAGAACATAAGAAAATACTTGAATCATATGGATCAGTTACTTTTAATTATGGAAAAGAGGGACTAGCAATGCAGTCCCATAGTAAAAACTTAATTAACTTATACGAACAAGTTATTAAAGCTAATATGGAGATGGCGAATTCTCATCGAGCCATGGCCGCAGAGATTAAGTAATTTTCATCTGATAAAAATAGCGCCTGAAGAGTCAGGTGCTTCCTTTTCATCACGTAAGTCTCGGTTTGCATCTCGAACATATCAAATTGCTTCTGCTACGGCCACCAGGCGCAACGCCACAACATCGTCCTGCAATGCCGATCACAGCAAAACAATTCAACAGGCTGCCTGAGCTTGATTAACCAACTTTGGCTGAGCTTAATCTTACCTTCAGGCTGTACAGCTTATGGGGACCACTTCAAAATAGCGGTGCATCTGGTTGATTAATTGTTGCTAGACAATATAGCCAACCCATGAGGAATACACCACTATGAGTAAGAATAAGGTTATTGAGTTATCAGATCCAGCCTCGTTTACAGATTCATTGATCGAATGATTAAGAACTGGGGCTCGCCTAACTGATTGAACAGGCTGGTGAAGCGGAATTGGCAGGGTTTATGAAACAATACACCGATCTGGTTCTGGACAATGGACGAGCGGCCGTGGTTCGTAATGGCTACCAACCGGAACGCGAGATTCAGACCGGCATTGTGCCGGTTACGGTCAAAATCCCGAAAGGTACGGGCTAAAATGAAGAGGGGTGACTTTTCGTTCGGCGCTGGTGCCGTCGCCTTATGTGCGTAAAACGCGTTCTTTGGAAGCGGCACGGCCGTGGTTGTATTTAACCCAGATTTTCCATTTAGGGAAATTTTCTAATGGAAGCCATTAGAATAAGTTG
>CBFGXU010000220.1:0-2416 GCA_965652935.1 uncultured Nitrosomonas sp. | reverse complement strand
CGGTACAATGCGAATCCTGGGTGTAAATCTTATCGTCCTATCATTACTGGTTCAAACATGTCGGTCCTATCATTAAATTCCCCTGATTTACGCATTAAAATTGACTCAGATTCCTTAGGATTTTCTGATACTTCAGAATTAGTGCCACTTCCATTGTCATGGATTGGGCAGGAGCGGGCGGAAGTGGCAACTCGCTTTGGTTTAGCTATGACACAGCCGGATTATCACTTGTTTGTATTAGGGGAAGTCGGGTCGGGTCGATCTTCTTTATTGCAGCAGGCGATAATCACCACAGCGGCTGGCCGATCAACACCACCGGATTTGTGTTATCTATACAACTTTGTTACACCTGAAAAGCCGCTGGCCTTGCATTTGCCCGCTGGACAGGGGCGCCTGCTGCGACAGTCATTAATGCAAATGACTAAATCGCTGCCAACAGAAATAACCCAATGTTTGAGTGGTCAGGATTTCAAGATTAAAAGTGACCGCATTGAGAAAAAATTTAGAACTGAAGCAATCAGAATTTATACCAAGCTGGATCAAGTTGCAGAATCACTTCATTTTACTATTCACCGCGAAGACGAGCAGATTGTTTTTTCCTTATTGGATGAGAAAGGCGAAATTCTGACTGAGGAAAATTTACTGAAATTGCCTCGGGCACGCAGAACTGAGATAGAACAGGCCGAGCAGCAATTGCATGAAGCCATTATTCTCTATTTTGAAGAGATCAATAAAATCAACAAAGAAAAGAGTGTGACGCTGGCGGCATTGCAGCGTCGTATCGTGCAGCCCTTATTGAATCATGCGTTAAAAAAAATTCAGGAGGGATTACAAAAGCAGTTAAGGCACGATACCCGGTTGAAAACTTTTTTTCAGCAAGTGAAATTGGATATTCTGGATAATCTGATGTTGTTTGGCGCTACTGCCGATGAAGAAAAACAGTCAGCAGAATTAAATCAGATTTTTTCCCGTTTCCAGATCAATCTGGTGGTGGACAATGCCGAGTTGCAAGGAGCGCCGGTCATTGTCGAAGATAATCCTTCAAGTTATGTATTATTTGGCAGTATTAATTATCAGTTTGAGAATGGAAAACTGAAAACCGATTTCATGCATATCCGGGCGGGCAGTTTGCTTAAAGCGCATGGCGGATTTCTCATGTTACACCTGGGCGACTTAATGGCGGATGGGCAACTCTGGGTAAAATTGCGGCGGTTTTTACGTAGTAAACGGCTGCAAATTGAAGAACCTGGTTCAGCATTAACATCCAACACACCGATATTGCTGGAGCCTGAAGCGGTAGAAGTGAATGTCAAAATCATTCTGGTCGGTTCACGTGATGAATATTATGCGCTGCAGGAAGCTGATCCTGAATTTATGCGGCGTTTCCGCGTAAAAGTGGATTTTGCTGAGAGCTTTATTGCCAGTGCGGAAACTTATCATGCATCGGCTATTTTTGTAGCGCATGTTTGCGATAATTTAAAATTACCACATTTTTCCGCGGCTGCAGTGGTGCGTTTATTGGAGGAATCCCATCGTGAAGTCGATGATCAAAAACGCCAAAGTGCCATTTTTGCGCGAACCGAGATGCTGGTGCTGGAGAGTGCTGCACTTTGCACGGCCCGTGATGGGCGTATCGTGGAAGTGATGGATATCGACACAGCACTGCAAGCGCGCACCCTGCGTCACAACTATCCGGATGCAAGCCTGCAGGAATCTATTCTTGAAGGCGAAATTTCTATTGCATTACAAGGTGCCAGAGTAGGGCAGCTCAATGCATTGATGCAGATCGATTTGGGCGATCATCGTTTTGGTACGCTGGTGCGGGTGACTGCACGTACTTTTGCTGGAGAAGATGGCGTATTAAATATTGCTCGTGAAGTTGAAATGTCCGGTCCGATTCATGATAAAGGCGTGCTGATATTACAAAATTATTTAGCTGCCTTGTTTGCCCATATTGCACCGTTGGCGCTTAATGCATCGATTGTTTTTGAGCAGGAATATACCAGCATTGAAGGAGATTCGGCTTCCTGTGCCGAGTTGTATGCGCTGCTGTCATCGCTGGCGGGGTTACCGTTGAATCAAAGTATCGCGGTGACAGGCGCATTGAATCAATATGGCGAAGTGTTACCGATTGGCGGAATCAATGACAAGATTGAGGGTCACTTCAATCTCTGTGAGAAAGTCGGGCTGACAGGCCAACAAGGTGTTCTGATCCCCCATCATAACCGGCGGCATTTAATGCTGAATTACAAAGTTATCGAAGCTGTGGAAAAAGGTTTATTTACCATTTATACGATGGAGCATGTCACACAAGGATTGGCGTTGCTCACCGGCCTGTCAGCGGGAACCATCGAGCCTGGCTGCAAGGGAGGTTATCCCCACGATACCGTTCTGGGCAATGCGCAGCGAACGTTAC
>CBFGXU010000219.1:0-2438 GCA_965652935.1 uncultured Nitrosomonas sp. | reverse complement strand
TTGCTGGTTTTATTGTCCATTTTTCAGAGTGCCTGAATTTTTACTTGACTTTCTCTATTCATAAAAAAACCGGTACACCGGCTGTCTTTCGACAGTGGTGTACCGGTGTTGTTTCTTAACTTCCGATTATAGCTTGGTGAAGACTGGAATTACAGCGCCAGCAATACTGTTGATATAACGATTGCCTTCCTCGTCCCAGGTCATCAGTAAGCCACCAAAACGGCTTTCCGGGTCACCCAGCAGCGCCATCAGACGTTGTACTTCCCACAACGCGTCTTTAGCTTCCAGCTTGATTTCTCGGGTTTCCCCAGGAGCAATGCTGCTGTCATTATCCATCGATAAACCAGTAGCTACCAGTTCTCTCGGATAGTCTGGGTCCAGATGCGTTTGACCTAGTTTGTTAACAAAACGCACACCCGCTGTGGTGAATTCTCCGATACTGATCGGTGAGTCTCCATTGTTGGTGATGTCCATGGTCACACGCAGCGCACGGCCTGGTACGTCATAGTTAGCATGGGTCACCTTGATTGCCACAGGGTTCGGTGCAATCGGCAGTGGTTCTACTTTGGATTCACCCGCTTGGATCGGTATTGTGTAGGGGTGTACGCTTTCGGTATAACGATAGCCTCCCCATACCAGTGCACAGGTCAATATGGCTACCGCCCAGGCTACTTTCCTGTCCATCGGGTCTAACAGCAGTTCGTCACCATACGCTAGCAATACACGGCTGCGCGGCAGGAACATCGGACGGGCTACATAGTAGCCGATCCAGAAGCAGCCTAGGCCTAACCATACCAGGTGCCAGAATACACCGTTGGCAAAGTTGAATGTCTCTAGGTCGATGTTTTTGCCCGTCAGGGTGGTGATCGGGTTGGTAAAGTCATCCCAGCTTCCAGAGATGTTCATCCAAGCTGCTGGACCTGCAATAGGGCCGGCATCTTTTACGTTCACCATGGCGTGCATGTGATGACGTCCTGGTATCCTGGCTTTCAGTCTGACTTCAAATTCATAGTCACGTCCAATTTCTAGCGGACCTGAAATGAATGTGGGTTGTCCATTCAGCTTGGTGCTTAAACGTACAAACACCGGGCTTGGGCTACCTACGTTAAAAAACGCACGTCCTGGCTTACCTACCGCACGTGGCCAATCTTCTGCCAAGTGAAACTTGCCGGTCATCGTTGCAATGTCATTGACCTTGGTGACTTTCGGTTGCCACTTCATGTCATACCATTGAATACTACGCATACGAAGAAACGGTTCTTGGGAACGTTCACCGTGCGCTGCCGCTGTCTTTACGTCCACCGCCAGCGTCATCGCCAATGAGGCCGCTCCAATCGCAGCACCGTACAGGCCTAATACGCCCAGCTTAAAAATGCTTTTTATACTCATTATTTGATCCCCTGTGCAAAGCCTTTTTCACCAAAAGCAGTTACGTCGTTCTTCATCGAGATACGGCCTCTTTCGCCTTTAACATAGTAGAAGGCGGTGCAATACAGTTTGCCAAAGTACCACCATACGCAGAACATCAGCATCGATACGAAGGCTGCGAAGAACGCTGCAATGACTGTCGTGTGACCACCGAAGGTACGTAGTGAGCCTTGTTCAATCAAGCGTACATATTCCGGTGTGCCGGTGCGTACATACAGGAAGCCTGTGTAGTCAGCTACTGATAACAGTACGCCTTCTACAACTACTGGCAGGTGGGTCGGGCCAAATATCGGCCAGTTGCCAGGGTAGAAGAATAAGCCCCAGAATCCGCCGCCTAACAGGGCCGTAACTAGCCAGTTACCCGTCAGTAACATGATGGTGTCCAGCATCAACGCCCCTGGAATCATGGTCGATGGCAGTACAAAGTTGAGCGGGTAGTGTGACCACCAGTAAAAGCCCCAGTAACGGGTCAGCCATTCGCCTACTAACAGGCATACGATACACAGCGTCGCTCCATAGGGCAGCCGATAGTTTACCCATAAGTAATACATCAGTGCTGCACAGTACATGACGCCTACAATCGGTGTGACTACCGGCCACCATTGACGGTCTTTCCAGTCTAACCAGAAATCCCAGTCTCCCGCCAACAGCATGAAGTGCATGTGATAGGTACCTACCAGAAGAATACAGAGAATTGGAAAATAAACTGCATCAATATATCTGGACATCCTGACCGCTTCAGGCGGCATCTTGGCCGCTGCTATAATTTCGTCTGTTCTACTCACTAGAACCTCCCTTCATTTATTCGTGTGATATTAATTTTGAAAACATGACGATTCCTGTGTCTTCTCTTTTATCCACTATCTCACAGTCTTCGTTTCCTCATCCCTGAGATAGCTTCTTCTGCTCTTCCCTACCCACGCTTTCCAGGTAGGGATTCGCTATTGAGTCTAGATTAAGGAACAATCCGGTTATTGAGAATTTCTTTGCTTTGGTTATTCCAGATCACG
>CBFGXU010000218.1:0-2444 GCA_965652935.1 uncultured Nitrosomonas sp. | reverse complement strand
CGGTCATTGATCGCCCACATGCCGTTTTTGCGTACGAAATTCCAGCGTCTGACGGGTGCTGCTGCGATTTCCGATGCAGTTGGTCTGCGCAATGCGCGTAAAAAAGCCGGCACCTGACTGACGTCTGGCTCAGGTGGATCGCGATCGACTATGAACTTGAGCACGCGAGTACCCGGTGCCTTAACGCCATCCGGCCCGCGCGTGCCAGTTTGCACTAGCCGGTTGACGAGATAAAGCTCCGTTCCTTGTGCATATTGAGAAAAATCCACTACGATGTCGCCTCGTTCGGCCACTGCTAGTCTGACTCTGGCTTGATTAAGCAGTGGTCTGCGTAAGAGATTGCCGTCATTGGCAATATAAGTGAATCTCTGCACTACATTCGCAGCGTCGACCAGATGAAACTGGTAGAACCGAGATGGCCCCGCATTCAGCAGGCGCAAGCGATACTTCCGGCGAGCTACTTTCAGGAACGGTTCGATTTTACCGTTGACAGTGATCTTGTCACCGAATGTGCCTTCGGGATCAAACTGATCGAATATATGGATGCCATTGGCATCGAAACGCTTGTCCTGAAATAGCAGCGGATAATCGTAAGGATGGCTTGGCAGCCTCAGAGCATTCGGATTGGGATCATGTTCGTTGCCTGAATCAATATCATCGAACAACAGGTAAAAAGCAGCAATGCCGCGACTTGCATTCGGTGCGGTGAAATCCAGGGTATGGTCGTGATACCACAATGTGCCTAGCGCTTCGCGCTTGTCACCGCCAACAGGGTTGGTGGGACCTTTGGGAAATTCATCATACCCCGCATAAACGTTGGGATAGAAATGATCCTTGAATGAGCCAGGTGAGGCGAGCGTTGGACCAGATTTTACCGCGCTGAAATAGTCACCTGGGAAACCGTCGCTTTCAGAAGGCGTGTGCAGATTGTGCAGATGTATGCTGATTTCGGGCGAGCCGAAGCCGACATGATTTTGTGGTAAGTCGTTATGCAGACGGAGCATGATTGGAGAACCGTAGCGGGCAAAGATCGTAGGATTAGGGTGCTCATCGTCACTCTCAGTACTGCCCACGTAGTTCCACACAAGCTGAGGCGGATAGTCCGGATGGAATACATGGTCGGTAATCGCCTTAACACTCAATTCATAACAGTCTGCCTGACCAGGCTGCAGAACCGGATTGCCAAAGAACTCATCCCAGCGCTGGTGTTTAGCGCGCCCACATTCTCCGCCGCTGGTATTTGCTTCTCCTTGCGGCGGTAAAGGTCCTGCCTCCAAGTCAGTTTGTTGTAGCGGCTCAATCACCTCCGGCAATTCTTCCTGCCAAGGCGTGGTGGGCGGACTAGGGGGTAATATCGGATCACTGACTACTTGCGCTCTGCTTTTGCGTGAGGTAAAAATTGCTGGCGCGGCCAGGATCGCGGCGCCAGTGGTTTTAAAAAACACCCGTCTCGATTCGCTGGGTTGAGAATCAGGCGTGTTATCTTGTAGAGCGTCAAGAGTGCTGATTTGCGTAAAATTATCTTTCGTATGGCTCATGAAACCCTCCTTACCCTTTTTATAAAGTTGGTCGCCGGTTTAGCGACATTACTCGATCCGCTCTCTTTATTTAAGTAATTGTTTATTAACTTCTAGTTTGTCAAATTCAATCACCAAGTAGTATATGAGCATGCTAGGCCAGTATGTTTGTTAAATGAATCAGAGAAATTCTTATTTTTATCTAAGCTTTTACTTAGTAATTTATTGATTCTGATTTGCATTAGCGTAAATCTGTTGAAACTGCAGCAGAGTAATCCCTTCATTTGCGAATAACGGAAAAAATACACTAAGTAGCGTGTCAGAAGTTAGTCAGCAAGCTAATAAAAGAGGTACTTTGCCTTAATATTTAATGGCTTATCAGTAGAACACAGCACATCTCTAAGTTATTCATGTTGATTATTAACATCCTCTTCAGTAATAGCACAGCAAGAAACTAAAACACCTAAGTATTTACTTAGATAAAAACAAGCATTTTGCTAATTTACTTATTAGATGAGCGATCCTAGTATATCCTTCGGAATAAGGATGATTTTGGATACATTTATAAATAACATACTGAAATATAATCAGTTATCGATTCAAAAATATAATTAACTTTTGACTGCTGCGGTTAATCGCGAGGGAAATAAAATGGCAAATTTCAGCAAAACAGATCTAAATTTTTTAATCCAGCAAGCTGTTATTTCAGAAAGTGATTCTACAGCACAAACTGGAGGCACCTTCAATTCGCTACCGGGGCTGGTGGGCAGTCCATTGCTGCCGCATGGTTTTCGTAATGTTGACGGAACTTACAACAATTTGCGCCCCGGTAAGTCCTTATTTGGAGCAGCGGATCGAGTTTTCCCCCGCCTGCTGACTCCGGATTTTAATAATGCCGAACCAGTGGCGTTTGATGTGGATGGGCCT
>CBFGXU010000217.1:0-2509 GCA_965652935.1 uncultured Nitrosomonas sp. | reverse complement strand
TATAACACCTGACCATCCAACTCAGAAAATTGCACTTATTATACGAATCCGCCATCTAAGTGATTATTCCACAACCGTCTATTTTAAGAAATTCTTGTGCGATTTTCGGCCATGGCTCGATTACCCCTTTCATTTCTGTTTGAGCATGAGAGTCTATCTTTAATCGACATTGAACGATTTCGCGAGAGCTGTCTGGCAGACGTGGCGGGGTGCGATCTATATATCGGAATTATCGGTCGTCGTTACGGATTTATCCCGCCGGTCAACCCTTTTCAATTACGGAGCTTGAGTACCAGCAAGCACGCGAACATAAGCTGCCGACTCTGATCTTCATCAAGGACGCTGAGGAGATAATGAGCCGATTTCACGATGCAGTCACTCAGGAGAACCCACCAGACCTGATCGAATCGTTTCGGAAGCATGTCAATAAGGGTGCTCGTGGTTCCTCGAAGTACTAAGCAATAAAAATCTAGAAAATAATCCCTGACTAATGCGTAGGGCATACTTCCTAACAATTTCATATGTTAGTTAGATTTTGCGTAGATCTTCACTTAGATTTGCGATGCTATAATCTTACAGATATTTTTATATCTTATTTGAACAGCTTGTGCGGAGAAACTATGAATAGTAAGTCAATAATTTTAAAAATAAAGTTATTAATTCTTTTATCTTTCGGATCAACTTTGGTGAATGCTCAAACTCTAGATACTTATCGTTGGAATATTTCTCCTTTTTGTAACGTTATTACCTTAACAATTACTCAGTTTGAAGCTGGGTGGACTGCTGTGGGCTCAGATGATAATTGTGGTTTGACAGAGGCATCTCCAGTTAGCGGTTCATTTAGTAGTATAGGTAGAGGTTCTGAATTTAAAGGAATTTTAACTTATGCAGGCTCAGATAGGTCTACCATAACAACCACTACGTTAAGAATAGATCCGCAAAGTGGTGGAGGTGATTGGGTAGATGATGCAGGCCATACTGGTAACGCTGTATTTAATCCAACGACTGCTCCAGGCCAACCTCGAATAATTCAAAAAAATATGTGGCTTTATGTTACTCCAGGTGGTATTCCGTTACCTTTCTATGAGGGAGTTACTGCTACACATCCAGCAACTGGAGAATATTGTATAGTTATTCCTAAGAGAAGCTCAGTTGTTGGGACTCAAGCTACTTCTGCTGACCGTAATAATAGAACAAACATTGTTACTGTAGGAGTATCTCTAGGAGAACAAGGAGGTACTGAAAGTGCTTGCAATTCACTTATTACTGACACAAATGATGTAATTCCCGTTTTTATAACAAAACCAGATGGTACTCCAGTGGACGGTTACTTTACTGTGTTTGTGCCTTAAAATAGAAATTTATTAATACATTTACCATTCACTTTATATGTTCGACAGAATAATTAATTCTGCCTACACTTACCAACATCAATAACTTAGAAATTTATATGTTAAAAATTGATAGTATTGTTTCGATACCAATAAATTATCTGAACGCATTGTTCTATGCGTGTTCATTGCTGCGATTTTTCTTTCGCTTGTATCTCGTCTACATAGCTGGCCGCAGGCACGCTGAACGCTGAAGCGCTGGTTTGCTGTTCACTGTGCGCTGCATAGCGTCATTTATTTTTTAATGCTTTTTGTAGTTTTACTTGGTTTTAAACACAGTGCAATCCGGCTTTGATTACATTTGATTTTTTGGGTGTGTCAGTTATTACAAGTTATTTACCTTGAAGCAAAATAGACAATGCGTACGCAAATCCGTATGATGCGTTATAGGAGATTTTTATGACAACGTTGAATGTGACAGAAGCCAGGGCTAAATTATATAGTTTGATCGATGAAACGGTATCCAGTCATCAGCCTATTATTATTAAAGGAAAAAGATCGAATGCGGTATTGCTTTCCGAAGAAGATTGGAATGCCATCAATGAAACGCTTTATTTGGTTTCCATGCCTGGCATGCGTGAATCGATTATGGAAGGTTTACAAACCAGCACTGATGCTTGCAGTAAAGACCTGGATTGGTAATGTGGGCGCTTTGCTATACGCATCAAGCGAAAATCGATGCAAAAAAACTGGCGGCAGCCGGATTGAAGCAAAAAGTGATCGCGTTGCTCGATGTCATTAGTCATGATCCTTACCAAAATCCACCACCTTATGAAAAATTAGTTGGCGATTTGTCGGGTGCTTATTCTCGTCGCATCACTATCCAGCACAGGCTTGTTTATGAGGTGTTGGAAAAAGAAGGCATCGTAAAAGTATTGCGAATGTGGACACATTATGAATAAAGCATTTTGCGAAGCTGTCTTATTTCAAGTTAATAATCCATTTGCGATACAGGCGTTTTGCAATCGCATTGAGTGCAGCCACGCGTTCGGGCAAGTCCTTTTCAATCTCATCCATTGATTGCACCGATGCTTCATTCAGGCTAGCCAGTTCTTCTGCACCAACGCTGCACCAGTCGCGCACCATGCGCTCGGTCATTTCCACATGACACTGCATAC
>CBFGXU010000216.1:0-2522 GCA_965652935.1 uncultured Nitrosomonas sp. | reverse complement strand
CCAATATGCCAATGAGTAGTCACTATCACCCGCTTGGCAGGTATTAAGCCCTTACATCGTAATTCATTTAACTGTTTCCCATAGGCAGGGTATCTTTTAATTGTTGAAGATAAATTGTTTACACCAGGCTTCAAAGTGTTAAAATATTGTTTGCAATTAGTAGTAATCAATGAAACTACTCCTGTAGACGTTTTGAATTGAACCCCGAAGCTTCGGCCGCTTTCGGGGTTTTCCTTTTTAATCCCTTTTAATCTTCTGACTCAAGATCATGCTTCTGTTTAAATTTGGCAATTGCCTCGTTTATTTCTTCTTGAGTCGGCTGAGTAAAGATCGAAGTGATAAAAAGTTTGTAGTCTGAGTCGTAGCCCATGCCATTGGATAAATAGGCAGCGTATGCTTCCATCAGTCGGGAGCGTATCTTTTGGTCCTGGTTTAATGCTGTTGAGATTGCAGCCTTCTCTGCCAAGCAAAAATCACGTCGACACATCTGGATATTTCGAGCGGCCTCAAGAATCTCGCGATCAATATTTTGTAATTCACTTGTCACGAGCTGTTCAAGTCGTTCTGTCGCTGCCAATTTCTCGCTAATTTCATTGAATCTTGCCTGTGCGGCCGCCAGATCATCGGCGGTAATTTCGTCCCGGACATACTGTTTTTCACACTGTTCTAATGCTGCGAATGCTTCGGTTTTGCCAGTACGGTATCTGGTGGCATCGGTTCGGATTGTTTCTCTCTTCTCCGATAAGCGCATCTTGTCATTAGGAAGTTTATTGTTACCGTGTTCTTTGGCTTCAATTAAGGCTTCATATTGTTTTGTCATGGCTACACGCCTCCATTAAGCAATGATTTGATATCAGAAACTTTCCAGCCAAAACGGGAATTGATGCGCACAGGAGCGATTGGATCGCCACACATTGCCCAGCAGCGCAATGTTTGAGATTTTCGATTAAGATAAAACGCAGCTTCCTCGGTTGTGAGAAGCGGGCGTGTTACGTGCTCAAGTGGGGGAAATTGCAGATTGTGTGAAGCAGCCACCGGATGGCTATGCTTTTTTATATCTAGCATGGTAATACTCCTATTTCGATTGATTTGGAGTTACCAGATTATGCGTGGGGAAAATCCCCAGCAAAGCATAAAAACAATCAATAAAAAAGCCAGCAAACCTATATGGCAACTGGCTTTATTAAATCTCTATCAACACTGGGAATTTTTTATTTATTCAATTCCCAGATTTCCCGTGTTTCCCAGCGTATTATTTCTGTTTATTTGCCCACCATTTTTTTGCTTGCAATGCTTCCCGCATTATGTAACTTGGCTCAGTAATACGCCCGCGCGCGCCATGAATCTCACGTTTTTGCATTTCATCCATGACTCGCCTTGAATATCCTTTTAGTGAATCGCGGCATCCGTTCTTTGTATCAGCATTAAAAAACTCATCAGCAATTAAGCGGGCTTGATCTTGCCAGCTGAGTTCATCAGTTGTTTTTGCTGTATCTGTTTTGATTTGCGTGATTTGCGGCTCTGGTTGTTCTGGTTCTTTGTTATTCTCTAGAAAATTAAGCAAATCCTGCTTTGGAATAACAGCATCATCACTATTAGCCTCGACTGGAGTGTGCTTAATTTTTCCTGAATTTTTAGAATCCGAGGTACACATTCCCCAAAAACAACCCCGTTTAGCTTCTGATAAATTCTCGCAGCCGCCACCGAAAAAGGGAATAACTGCTTTATAGTCAGTATTCTTTACTACTTGAGCAAGTACGATAGAATTAATCTGGACAATTCCGCCTCTGAGTTTAATTGCCTCAGAAGGTATTTTTATGTATGCATTTTTTAGCGAAAAGCGCCAAGTGTTTGCACGTACCGGTTCGGGATAATTGTATCGAAACTCTGCAACAATCCCATCGAACGGAACACATAAATTAATTTTGCCACGAGCTGCCATTTCTATTACATCAAATTGATTTAGATTTGGCTTTTGCTTTAATTCTAAATTTAAAAAATCCGCTGCTTCGCTGATACTGTAATATTTTTTTGTCATACACGCTCCTTTTCAGCGTCCTGTGGAAGAAGCCACTGTCAGGCCAGCAAAGGTACTGGCTTTTTCCTCCGTCGAGGTAGGCAGCGGCTAAGCATTAATGCGCGTTATATGTGATCGGCCTCTACCTTATCGGCTTTTTGATTCCACCCTGGTGACATAAGCCAACCATCGGAACTGTTAACTTGAAAACCCAAGCAGCGATCAGCAGTCCATCCTATTTTTGCAGCCAAGTTTGCGGCGGCAACAATTAAATCTCCTTCTTCGTCACCCCCTGAAACCTGGTAACAAATACGCTCCAAAGCTGCAGCTATGTGTCCAATATCATACAGCGCGCATTCTATTTGTTCAGCGTTAGGCAAATCTTTACTCATGCTTGGATTAAGTTCTGTAGTGGTAAAATCTTCATTAGCCATGATGTGACACTCCTCTTTAGTGTTGCGTTGTGGTTAGGGGCTCAAGTGTAGCCGCACTTGATAACCCCGCT
>CBFGXU010000215.1:0-2563 GCA_965652935.1 uncultured Nitrosomonas sp. | reverse complement strand
CGGTAAATACCAAAACGGCTATTCCAGGCTTTTGACAAGGATGAAATCACACCACCTTGTCCGACTTCACTACCCGTAGCCGGAAGATTACAGGTTCCAGTTCCTGTAAATAAATCGCTTAATTCAAGGGCGCCCCCACCAGGTGGAGAGTAATCGATCCATTTGAATCCACCGGTTAAATCACCCTTGGGTCCAAGTACACCTTGTATCCACGTGCCGGGCACCGCTGCTGCTATATCCGATTGACAAACGCCAGCAGGAACCGCACAAGCTGTCTGGCTGGGAACAAGGCTGGCAACAGCCGTGGCACTGACTTGCTGGTTGCCAATACCGAGCACCTGAATAAACCAGTTGGCAATACCTGTGCGTTGGACGGTGCAGCGTGCAAATCGCATTGTCAGCGCATTTGCCACTGCGTCTTTGGTGAGATAAGCACCGTTGAGCGTATCACTGAAAGTGACATCATCGGCATTAACAGTGACGGGATTATCCTGAAACTGGACATTGTTGCTAGTGCCTGTTGCTATGCCTGCCGCTTCAGCAAGCACCAATTGATTGGTACTGGCGCCGGTCAGTTCACGTGCAGCGGCCAGGGCGCAAGCATCTGCACTATTCTGTAGTTCTGATTTGGTCACGAAAAGTTTGCCCAGATCCAGCGCAAGCCCGACAAAGCCCACTAACACCGCCATTGATAGCGCCACCATAATCGCGACAACACCGCGCTCTTTTTTAATGTTGAGGTTACCTTGTCGACTTTTTTCCAAGCTGGAAATACTCATGCTGCACATAACCAATCCTTCTGATGATTGTCAATTCAAGGCTAATAGAGGCCAATATGTTCTTATTGAGCTCCGGTTCTGCTACTACCACCGCTGGTTCCGATATCTAACACTCCACGAGCTGGTGGTTTAGGAGTGGTATATGATTCCCGGTAATTATCGAATATGGCATCACCGGCCTGACCATCAATTCCTCTCACGGGCACAGTGTTCAGCGAGGCATCCGGATTTACGGTTTGCTGAGCTTTTGCCATACCTACGGCATTCCCAAATCGTGAATCCATCCGTTTCGGAGGATGGGTCACGCAAGCAGTGAATAGCAGTATTACCATTGGCAAACACAAGGTGGCTTTGATAGAAAATTTGTTCATCATGTTTTTTTCCTTATTTCATTTGAAATCCGCTAGGCTTAACTGTGCCTGACTGATTGTTAGATCTTTCAATCATTTGCTGAGGTGCGCCTATCTTGTCTGATGGATCGGTTTCACGTTCCAATCTTCCTTGCAGGAAAAACTCTCCACGCCCTGGCCTAATAAATGCGTCGGTTGGTGTGGCGTGATCAGGTTGTAACGGCTGAACCAGGCGAGGGGTTACGATGACCATTAACTCGGTTTTATTCATCTGGAAATCGCTGCTGCTGAACAAAGCGCCCAGCACCGGCACTTCTCCCAGCATCGGAAAGCGTCTGATTTGTTCTCTATAGTTATCCTGCAATAATCCACCGATGGCCAGTGATTGACCATCGCGCAGTTGCACAGTCGTTGAAATGCGGCGTGTATTGAAAGTCGGTACTGCCACAATAGCACCGAATCCTGTTGAAGCAACTTGCTGAAATGATACCAATTCAGAAACCTCAGGATTGACTCTCAGATTAATGCGTCCTTCTTCAAGAACGGTTGGTGTAAAATTAAGGCCAACACCAAACTGCTTGGATTGCAGCCTGACAGCGCCACCTATGCCTGAAGCGACAGGAATCATGATTTCACCGCCGACCAGAAAACTGGCTTCCTGGCCACTGATTGCAACAATGTTGGGTTCAGCAAGAATTTTTATGACATTATCTTTTTTCTCGGCATCGATCAGGAAAGAACCGCCTTCACTGGCGGCAAATGGCAATCCAGTTGCAACCGGATTTTTCCCAAGCAGTAAGCTTGCCGGACTACCACCGACCAAGCCTCCCACGATTTGAGTCCAGGCGCTGCCTGTTTTTCTCATCGCTCCTTGAAAATCAAAACCCAGTTTCTCGGCTTCGGTCCGGTTTACTTCAGCAACTCTCACTTCCAGCATGACCTGCTGATTATCACGAACACCCAGTAAATTGATGACTTTGAAATTGCCGAGACCGGAACCCGCACCAGGAGAATTTTTTTCATCTTGCGCACCTTGCTTCATCACTTGCATGGCCTGCATTGCCCCTTGTCCACCCCCACCTGCTTGCCCGCCAGCAGCAGGCTGATCGCTCTGAAGGTTCATCATCATATTTAGTACTGACGTGCGGACAAAGGCGTCAGCCAGCGCGATGACCCGGTCAGCTTTTAGTGTATTCGATACCAGGCCTGACACAATTAGTGAATCACCTGCTGCAGTGATTTGAATATTTCTCTCTTCCGGCATGATGACCTGCAGTTGATGCTTCAGGGCTTCTACATCCATCAGCACAGTGACATCAATAACCGTTGATTTGCCGTCCTTTGTCCACAACGTAATATTGGTCATACCCACGATTTTGCCCAAGATGTATATTTCCTGGGGATTGATCAGCATGACATCAGCAACGCTGGGGC
>CBFGXU010000214.1:0-2619 GCA_965652935.1 uncultured Nitrosomonas sp. | reverse complement strand
CCAGGAGAGTAACAGGCCAGGGCGACATTCAGTCCATCCAGTGACTGGCCATCGAGATGGCCAGACTCGATATGCCAAGCTACTAATAATTTGCAATTGCCTTCCGAAGGAGGTTGTAGCCAGATACAAGGGCAGGATGTCACACAGTTACAGGTTTCAAAATAGCCACCCTGTAAACTCCAATTCTTTGCGTTATTCATGATTTTTTCCTAGTTCATGTTTCAAAAAGGCTCTTGAAAAGGCCGCAAGTCCAGTTCATGCGTCCATGCACTTGGCTTCTGTTGATGAATTGCCCAGTAAGTTTGAGCTATTTCCTCTGGCTGTAATAAACCTGCCTCACCCTTTGCTTCCACGTATTGTGGAAACTGGTTTCGTGCCCGGTCTCCATCGATCACGCCATCAATAATCGTATGGACGATATGAATGCCCCGAGGCGAAAATTCCCTTGCCAGACCCTGCGCCAATGCTCTCAAAGCAGCTTTGGCCGATGCAAATGCAGTAAAAGGAGGTCTGGCTCTTAAAGAAGCGGTTGCGCCGGTAAAAAATAATGTGCCATGTTGCTGTGCCTGCATGATGCTAATCGTCTGCTTGGCAAATAAAAAAGCGCCCAAACAATTTTGTCGCCACAGGATAGCAAATGTCTTCGTTTCCAATTCCAGGAAGGGGCCGGGAATGTTACTGTCCACATTATAAGCTGCAATCTCGATTGCATCATCCCGTGACCGTACGATTTTGAACAATCTGCTGACTTCCTCTTCTACCGTGATGTCCGCCACGACGGGAGTCACTGAACCCCCTCTGTCTTGAATATGCTGCGCGACCTTTTGAAGCTTGTCTTCGCTTCGACCTGCAATAAAAACATGCAAACCTTTTTCTGCAAAGCAGCTGGCGAGCGCTGACCCAAGCCCGCGCACAGGTCCAACGCCAGCGACGATTGCTGAACCCAATTGACTCACTGCGTTATTTTTCCAAAAACCAGGGAAAAATTATTGCTTGGCATTTCGATCTGTTCCTTGAGCTCCATTCCATGGTTTGCCGCCGCCTTTTTCAAGTCCGCAATATCCTTCAGTCCCCATTCAGCCACACCCGCAGAACGAAGCGTTGCATCAAATTCTTTATTGGAATCGGTTGAAAATTCTCCTTGAACCCGGAATGGTCCGTAAATCAACAGAAATCCATCATCCTTAAGCAGATGTTCTGCACATTTCATCATGCCGTCAGCAATAGAAATAGGCGCTACCTGAAAAATATTAATGCAGAAAATCGCTGCAAATGACTTCTCCGGCCCCGGATTAAACCACGTTTCTGGATTTGTTAAATCCAGGTGAACAGGGTCAGCAATATTATTGTTACCCTGCTCGCTGGCTAGTTTTTTGATATTGTCAAAAACCTCAATATCTCGATCGGATGGCTGAAAATGCAAATGGCTAAAGTGAGGGGCAAAATAATTGATGTGCATCCCGCTGCCACTCGCCAATTCAAGGACACGTTCAGGATCCTTGGGTAATTTCTCTTTTAGAACACCAAGAATGGGTTCACGATTGCGCGAACCTGCCCATGCAACATACTCACTCAACGGATGGGGATCTAACGGTGGCATTTCCTGATTCATACTCATTCCTCTCAGTGAAAGATAGCGAGGCATTCGCCTCGCTGACATTGATTAACTAAATTTGAATCTTAACAAAAATAATCAAACATCCATTAGAAATCAGGAAATAAATTTTGAGAAAAACTACTTGGGATGTATGCAGAGCCTGCCCAAATGATACCGACCAACACGGGTTAACTCAGGTTCATCAGGTATGAGTGCTGGTTGGATGTAATAACGCAACCCAGAACCATTCACGTTCGTCAGTGTAAAGCGCATCGATGTTAAAACCACTTCTTTCAGCAAGAGAAGTCAGGTGCTCTTCATCATACTTGTAAGAGCATTCGGTCTGGATGGTTTCGCCAGCCTCGAACTTAATTACTCTACTGGCTACCAACACCTGATGTGTGGTCAATGCTTCCAAATGCATCTCGATGCGGTTGGTTTCATCGTTGAAGAACGAAACATGTCGAAAACGCGATAAATCGAATGTCGCCCCGAGTTCCCGGTTCAAGTGTGCCAGTATATTCAGATTAAAGGCGGCAGTAATGCCTGTCCGATCGTTGTAGGCAGCATGCAGGGTTTCAGGATCTTTTTTTCGGTCAACGCCCAGGATCAATCTGCCATTCTGTCCTACCACACGTCGGATGCTTTTCAAGAATGACACCGCCTCAGCGGGATGAAAATTACCGATGGTTGACCCTGGAAAGAAGGCAACTCGTCGTGATCGAGAAGGAAGCAAGGGAAGATCGAATGGTTGGGTATAGTCTGCGCAAATCGGCACAATGTCCAGCTCGGGGTATTGTTGTGAACGTTTTGCCGCGACTTCCATAAGCTGCTTGCGAGAGACATCCACCGGAATATATGCAACCGGTGATTCCAGCTGATCCAGCAAATAGCAGACTTTTTTACCGGCCCCGCTTCCATATTCAATAAGCACAGCATCAAATCCCACTTGCGACGCCAGCAGCGGTGCATATTGAGCGAGAATACTTAATTCTGTACGTGTCGGATAATATTCTGGCAAC
>CBFGXU010000213.1:0-2649 GCA_965652935.1 uncultured Nitrosomonas sp. | reverse complement strand
GTTAATCAGAAATTTGTAATCTTTTTTGAGCGAGACGCGAGTGCTTTCGCCTGTTGTCAATGGCGGAGTAAAAAGGTACCAAATAGCGCGCGAAGAGTGTACCAATTAGGTTAATAAAAAAGAGGTTTTGACCTCTGGTTTTGCGCTTCTGATTTTCTATAGTTTGAGGTTGTCGCGCGTTCAACATCATGTATATTGATTAGCATCCTCCTTTGCTGATTTGGATTGTACGGCCTGCTTTTGCCGTTTCTTGCTTACGGCCAGACGAAAAGATTCGCCATTCATCTCCAAGATATGGACGTGGTGAGTTAAACGATCCAGTAATGCGCCGGTTAATCGTTCCGATCCGAGAACACTTGTCCACTCATCAAATGGCAAATTGGATGTGACCAAGGTGGCGCCATGTTCATAGCGGCGACTGAACACCTCGAATAATAGCTCTGCCCCAACTGCTGTAAATGGCACGTAGCCAAGTTCGTCGATGATCAGTAACTTGACGTTTGCCAAATGTTTTTGCAAGGTACGCAATCGTTTTTCATCACGCGCTTCTATCAATTCATGCACTAGCGCTGAAGCTGTGGTAAATAAAACACTGATGCCTTTTTGACAAGCCGCCAATCCTAAGGCCGAGGCAATATGAGTTTTGCCAACGCCTGATGGGCCCAACGCAATGATGTTTTCGCGCTTGTCGATCCATTCGCAGCGCATCAATTCCAGTACCAGTGATTTATTCAAAACAGGGATAGCAGTAAAGTCGAATGTATCCAGGCTCTTGAGTACCGGGAATTTCGCCTGACGTATGCGTCGTTCGGTATTGCGTTGTTCACGATCGATGCATTCCAGCTCGCACAATCGTAATAAATAGCGTGCATAGTCTATGCCTTCACGTGCGCACTCAATGCCTACTTTTTCATATTCACGTGCAAAGGTCGGTAATTTCAATGTCTTGAAGTGATTGATCAGCAAAACTTGGGGTGCAACCGTGGTAGGGATAGACGTATCAGTCATAATGCACCTCCGCAGCCTGCTGATTTGCTTTGGCCAGTAAGCTTAAGTAGGATCTGGATTCAGTGGATTTAACGCTGGCACGAGGCAAATAGGGATAGAGCGTCAAGTCGAGCTTGGCAGGTCGTCGTTCAATTGCACATAGGATCAAATGCTTGATGGCATCAAAACCGATTGTGCCTAACCCCATCGCTTGTTTGATTGCCTGCTCGACTTGTGCTTGGCTGAAATTCTCCAGCAACCGCAAGATCTGGATATATTCCTTGCGACCGCGGCGTTCCATGCGAACTTCCAACACGCGACGTAGCCGATCGAATACTTCAGGTAGCAGCCAATCTTGCAAGGGGGCCGCTTGATCGAGTGCACGTGGTTTCTGTTCTAGCAATGCCAGGTAGTGCAAGGGGTTGTATATAAAATCTTCCCGACCATAGCTGCGCACATGGCGTGCAATAATATCTGTGCCTAGGCAGATATCGACGCGATCCACATAACCTTTGACCAATACTTCCCGGTGACCGTATTGGGTAGGGACTGAGTAATCATTGCTTCGATAACGTACCAGAGATAATGACGATACGCGGGTCGAAATCTTATGGCAGGCATCAAAAGCAACTGCGGGTAAAGCCATCAGCGCAGCTGTATCGCGTTTCATACGTTCAGCGATAGTCTCGATTTGGCCGCGTAGCTTAGCTTGTTGCCGTTTGATGCACCCGTCCAGCAATTTCGCATTCAAGGCATTGAAATCAGCTGCAATGGGTCGCGGTACCATGAAGTGGCGGCGACTATATCCAACCATGCCTTCAACATTGCCCTTGTCATTGCCGCGGCCAGGCCGTCCAAATTTATCTTCAAATAAGTAATGACTCTGCAGTTCACTGAACGCCTTGGTACGCTGACGTTTCCCATCACCCAGTATCTTGGCCACTGCAATCTTGGTGTTGTCGTACAGAATCGATTGCGGCACCCCGCCCAAAAATGCAAATGCAGCGATATGACCATCCAAAAACGATTCGGTGTCTTCAGTTGGGTAAGCTTTGACAAAACAACCATCCGAATGCGGCATATCGAGGCAGAAATAATGGAAGCGAACCAGCTTGCCACCAATATAGCCATCGGCCTCACCAAAATCTACCTGTGCATGACCAGGCAGGTGCGTCAATGGCATGAACATCTCTTTTTGGCGAATCGCAGCTTTGTGGACATAGTTGCGTACGATGGTGTAGCCACCGGTAAATCCATGTTCATCACGCAACCGCTCCAGTATCCGCACCGCAGTATGGCGTTGCTTGACATGGACTTGTTTGTCGGCTTCCAGAATGGCATCAATGATGCCGGTGAATCCCGCTAGCTTAGGGGAAATGGGCTCTTTCTTACGCTGGTAACCTGGAGGTATAGCGTATTGACACATCTTCTTGACAGTCTTGCGGTGAATTCCAAAATATCGCGCAACTTCGCGTTCACTTCTGCCTTCCACCATCACCGCTCGTCGAATCTTTACATATAGTTCCACTGTATACATCCTCATCGCCTTTTACCTGATACTCATCGCATCAGATTACAGGCTTAAGATTGGTACACTTTTATTTCGCGATTGCCGCGAAACTTAGCCCGCCTCAGTGGTACATTTTTACACCGCTATTTATA
>CBFGXU010000212.1:0-2693 GCA_965652935.1 uncultured Nitrosomonas sp. | reverse complement strand
TTCTCAACAGTCCAGGGCTCCTGAACAACTGCAACACGCCGTATTTTGGCATAACCCGGAAATTCACTGGTTAGATGCGTGATCTTCTCTAATAAGATTTCTTCAATGCGATGTCTCTGCTGCTCATTATCCAAATCATCTAAACCATGTTGTGCGATGAAGGCTTGCCAGCGGGATGGATTCAAAACAGCCAATGCACTTAAATAAGAGCGCTTTTCACCGATCAGCAACACTTGTTCAAATAACGGATCGCGCAAAATAGCCGCTTCCATATCTGCCGGCGGTACTTTTTCGCCTGTAGACAAGACAATGATTTCTTTCAATCGGCCGGTAATAGTGACGTGGCCTTGTGCGTCAATGGAAGCGATATCACCCGAGTTGAGCCAGCCATCGGGGGAAATGACGGCTTTGGTGGCTTCCGGATTATTCCAGTAACCCAGCATCACATTCGGCCCGCGAATCAGCAATGCATTATTCTCCCCCAATTTGACCTCTACCCCGGGAATCGGCAAACCGACACTGGCCGGCACATTATCTTCAAGCCGGTTGGCACAGGCGACCGGACTGCTTTCCGTCATGCCGTATCCTTGCAGGATGGGCAATCCCAGGCCGATGAAGATACGCGAAACTTCAGCCGATAATGCAGCACCGCCGCTCATCACAAACCGCAACCGGCCACCCAGCTTAGCCATCACTTTATCAGCCACCAGTTTCTTCAGTAATGGCCAGAACAAATGCGTGAACCGCCAGCTTCCCCTTCCTTGCTGACGTTCAAAACGGCTGTAACCGACAGCGACCGCGACATTAAATAACCAGCGCGCAAAACCAGGACCTTCGGCAAGTTTGGCGCGTATGCCGGCATATACTCGTTCATAGATGCGGGGAACCGAAATCAGCAATGTCGGGCGGATGGTCAGCAAATCTTCTTGCAACTGCGGAATTGAGCGCGCATACGCAATCTCGGCACCCGCCATCATCGGTACATAATAGCCTGCTGTACGCTCAAAAGTGTGTGATAAAGGCAAAAAGGAAAGCAACACATCATCAGGCAATACCGGCACGATTTGCAAGCAGCTATAAGCATTGCTCAGGATATTGTGATGACTGAGCATCACCCCTTTGGGACGGCCTGACGTGCCTGAGGTATAGATGATAGTCGCCAAGCCATGGGGATCATTGCTGATATGTTTGACTTCACCCGCGCGGGATGGCAGCCAATCCAGGGCTGAAACAACTCGCGCATGGTTCTCTGCATCCATAATGCTTTGCTCAAAATACTTAAGCAAGACAATTCGCTGCAACCCTGCCAGCTGATCGCGGATCGCAAGAAATCCCTGCCATTGCTCAGAGTTTTCCAGCAATAACAATTTAACGCCAGCATCATTGATGGCGTATGCGGCATTTTCAACCCGGTCATCGGTGTACAAAGGAATGACTACCAGCCCAAGACCTAGTGCTGCCTGCTCGAACATGACCCACTCCGGGCAATTTCTCATCATCACCGCCACCCGGTCACCGGGAACCAGTGATTCTCCTGCTAATGCTTCCTGCCAGCGGGCCACGAAATGATTCATCTGCTCCCAGGTATAACTTCCCCACTCCTCGCAGATTGAATTGAAATAACGATACGCCACTTTCTGCGGTGAACGTTGCACGCGCTCTCTAAAAAGACCATCGAGTGTTTTTGCTTTTTCTACTGGAATGACATGCGCCATATCATTGTTCCTGACTTGCATAGCTCTTCCTTTTGTCTGGATATCTCACTCACCGGTTGTTTCGTTACCAAAATCAGGGGAAAAATCATCCACCTTAATGACCCGGTTACGCAGGTCTTTCATCCGCTTCAGCAAATCGGCTTCTGCATCCGTGATAATTTTGAATTGCAATGCCTGTGCGATTTTCTCATCACCTCGCGCATTGATTTGGCGCGATTTAATGGCTTCGCGCAGTCTGGCTTCAATTGCGTCGCACTCGATGACACATTGCAAGGCTTGCTCGAGATCCGCCATCGGCTCGTTGCCTGTCGTCGGCACATAAATCCCGGTAGTCAGCCGGTCGCGCACAGCACCTGGTTCCATCATTAACCGGGCAATTTCATGGGCCAGCTTATCTGCCGGCGGTTTACAGCGCTTGCCGAGCGGGAAAACCAGAGCTCTCAGCAAACAAACCCACACCCGATGCGCCGGGAAATTATCCAGGAACTCATCAAATGCCTGCTGCATGCGATAGATGGCATCCTGCATCGACCAGTGTAACAACGACAGATCTGAACTGGGACGACCATCGTCTTCAAAACGCTTCAGTGCCGCCGAGCATAGATACAGCATACTCAGAATGTCGCCGAGTCTGGCGGACAATCTTTCTTTACGTTTGAGCGAACCACCCAATCGCATCAATCCGATATCGGCGATACAGGCAAGGCTGGCAGAAAAACGCGCCAGTTGGCGGTAATAAACCGCCGTCTCAGGCGTGCTGTTTTCCGGCGCATTGCTTTTGATGTGATTACCGAATAACGCATACACCAGACTGTTCGCAATATTGCGCAGCGAAAATTTTACATGTCCGATGAATGCTTCATCAAATGCCCGTGAAGCACGATCCCGATCGGTATCATGGGCTGCAGTAATTTCCTTTAATAAATAGGGATGGCAACGGATCGCGCCTTGACCAAAAATAATCATATTGCGGGTCAG
>CBFGXU010000211.1:0-2717 GCA_965652935.1 uncultured Nitrosomonas sp. | reverse complement strand
TTAAATTTACATGATAATCGTTCAAATCCCTACTTTCACGCTGAAGTTTAATGGAGATATTGTTGTGTAATTCATACACCCGGTTTTTAGAACGACCTAACTTCTTTCATTCAGGAAAAATTTATGTCCCATCAAATACAAGAACAAGAGACATTGGCGCTTGCTCAACAACTCATTGCCTGCCGCTCGCTGACCCCATTCGATGGCGGTTGCCAGGAGATTTTGATCAGCCGTCTGGAAAAACTCGGCTTTCACATTGAAAGGATGCGCTTCGGCGACGTCGACAATCTTTGGGCACGCCGTGGCGATGCTGCACCGGTACTTTGTTTTGCCGGACATACCGATGTCGTTCCCACGGGTCCGCTGGAACAATGGGACAGCGACCCGTTTACACCGACCATCCGGGATGGCCGCCTGTATGGACGCGGTGCTGCCGATATGAAATCATCGCTGGCAGCCTTTGTGACCGCCATTGAAGTATTTTTGGCACAGCATGTGCACCATCAAGGATCGATCGCACTGTTGATCACATCGGATGAAGAAGGCATCGCGATCGATGGCACCGTCAAGGTGGTTGAAACACTGAAAGCGCGTGGTGAATTACTGGATTATTGCATTGTGGGTGAACCCACCTGTACCGACAGGCTGGGAGACACTATCAAAAACGGCCGACGCGGCTCTCTGTCGGGTAATTTAACAATTAAGGGTATCCAAGGTCATATCGCTTACCCGCATCTGGCCAAAAACCCCATCCACCTGGCTGCCCCGGCCATCGCGGAGCTGGCACAGACGGAATGGGATCAGGGCAATGACTATTTTCCTCCCACAACCTGGCACATTTCCAATATCCAAGCGGGTACCGGCGCTACCAACGTCATCCCCGGCACGCTGAATTTATTGTTCAATTTCCGCTTCTCAACCGCCAGTACGGTTGAATCACTTAAAAGCCGCATGCATGAAATCCTCGACCGGCATGGCTTTGATTATGAGCTACAGTGGGAGCTGTCAGGAAAACCCTTTCTCACGCCCAAAGGCGAACTGGCAGACGCCATGCACGACGCCATTGTCCTAGTTACCGCCCTCGAACCGCAACTTTCCACTTCTGGCGGCACTTCGGACGGCCGTTTTATTGCAGACATCTGCCCCCAGGTGATCGAATTTGGTCCGCGTAACGCCACTATTCACAAGTTGAACGAACACGTGGAAGTCAACGATCTCGAACAATTGTCCAGGATTTATCAATTGGTGATGGAAAATTTGCTGACTGACAAAACCGAAGTGATGAATAAGGAAGCGGTTTAATCGGTAAGTTAAAAATATTTTTTTGGCAGCTAACAGAAAATGACAAGTATCTGGCGCTTGCCTCTTGCAAGAGGCGCAATCATCGGCTTACTTCTGCTGCTCAGCAGCTGCAGCATGCTGCGCATGGGTTACAACCAGGGGCCGCAGTTGCTTTGGTGGTGGCTCGATGGCTATGTCAACTTTAGTCACGAGCAGGTTCCGCACGCTAAGGAAGCAATTCACAAATGGTTTGACTGGCACCGCACTACTCAGCTTCCCGAATATGCCGCATGGCTATCGGTTTTAAGCCACCAGATCGACGATTCCGTTACACCGGAACAGGTTTGCGGCTGGCACGTGGAACTTCGGGACACGATCGCGTTGGCACTCGATCATGCGTTGCAGCTTGGCGCCCCGTTGGTGCCGGGTCTGGGTGAAACGCAGCTGCGTCATCTTGAACAGCGCTACGCCAAAAGTAATGAGGAATTTCACCGCGATTATCTGCAGCCGACCATCGAAGACCGCCAGGAAGCGTCCTTCAAGCGCACTGTCAAACGCGTCGAGAATTTCTACGGTAACATTAACGAAGCACAGCAGCGTTTGATCCTCGACAGTATTGCCGCCTCGCCTTTCGACCCCGCAGCCTGGTTAACTGAACGTCAGCAACGTCAAAACGCCACATTATTGACACTGCGCCAGCTGATCGCCGAACCCACTGAAGTCGAACATATCGTTACTACACTGCGCAAACTGGTCGAGCATACCGAACGCTCGACGAATGCCGACTATCGCGCTTATCAAATGAAACTGACCGAATATAACTGCGCCTTCATTGCGCATGTGCACAATAGCACCAGTCAGCGCCAGCGGCAGCATGCGCGTGACAAATTGAAAAGCTGGGAAGCAGATTTTCGACAATTGTCTATCCAATAACGCTACCGTTCTTCCATGATGCGATTGATCGCATCGAGCATGGTTTGATGATTCAGATAATCAACAGTAATCGGAAACACGGCATGATTGTGGATAAGCCGCAAAGACGGGTAAGAATAAACATCCATGCTTCTTGCCCGTTGAATTTCATGCTGTAATTCCTGTTCTATCTGCGGACTGGTCAAATCCCTCTTAAATAACTCTGCATCCAACCCAATCTCGCGCGCACATTCCTGCAATGTTGCTACCAAAGATGGATTCATGGCTTTCTGGTAATACGCCGTTTGAATGGCTTGCAACATTTGTGGCTCAGCTTCCGCATTCAGCTTTCTCGCCGCCAGAATCGCCCGGCAAGCGGGATATGTTGAACGAATTGGCGTATTGCGTGACCAGAAATCCCAATTAAAACTTACATTTGGAACGGTTTGTTCTATGCGCTGCCAAGCCTGCTGGATATTCTTCTGCATCGATATGGGCATCGGCTCTGTCGTATCCGGCGCAAG
>CBFGXU010000210.1:0-2742 GCA_965652935.1 uncultured Nitrosomonas sp. | reverse complement strand
CTTGGTGCAGGAAGAGAATACTTGAACATGATATATACTCCTGATATTGAAGATAAGAATCGGGAAACATCATTTTTTGTCGTTACATAAGCAATAAAAAGTGTGTTTCTTATCAAAACAATAGTGAAGAATGAGCAGAAAAAATACCCTTTTGGTTAATCATAACAAGAATATTAATTCTTTATAAAATAATAACTTAATTTTGATTGCTGGTAATGTAATGTCATCCATCTATTATTTTAACTATAAGTTATGAGTTAACAATTGTCATGGATCAAGCCTACTAATTTTTTTAGCAAAATATCCTATTTTTTCTGAACTAAAAATAGGCTCTATGAACTAGCTTACAGCGGGGAAGTAATTTTACACAACGGCTGTGCTCAACTGATTCTGAAAGAATTATGCAGATCAGATAATAAAATAGCGAGCTTTCTTTATCTGGTACTTTAGTCAGTAGCTACCATTCATTATCCGGGAGTATACCCAAGAAATAAAAAATATCGATAACAATTTTCATCACAAAGTGTGCATGTACGAGATTTTTTGAATTCAGTAAAAGGAAGCAATACTTAAAAGATCAATTAATTCGATAACCCATCACTTTAATAATTTCCCATTTGAAGTCATGAATGTGAACATCTTCGTCAGCGAGCGGCATGGATAGGGCGCCTTTTGAAACAGGTGGTAACTCCAGGTCAATTTGGTGTACTTTAGGATCATGTGACATGGCTGCATGCATGTCAGAGTGATGATGGTTGTGAATGGGGACCATGCTGATAATTAACTGGGCTATATGATAATTTTCATTACCATTATAGATACTGCCATTAAAAATCCCCCAGCCAAATCCAGCATCAATTTTCAATTTCTGAATTGCTTCGGCAGGTAGTTCTGTGAGATTGGATTTTAGTTTGAGACATGCAATTTCAGTCGCTCTGTTTTTATCAGATTGACTCACACACTCGTTAGCATCAACACCATGCGAAACCATTAACAATATCCACAGGGTTTTTGCGCAAATTAAATTTATTGGTTTGAGCTGTTTAGTTGTTTTGATCATTCAGTCTCCTTGAATGGATAAATATTGGAGCAGGCAAACGGTTAATTCAAATTATAAATCCAATCCGTGGATTAAGTCCCAGATTATCTAGTTTTGTCATTCCGACAGAGTCTCCTAGGGTGAGAACTATGAGAGAGATATAACGATCCTTGTGGCTCTGGACTGTTTTATAAAAGCTTAAGCATATGATTTCTGGATTATCGCATTCTTGGACCGAGACTCATCTCATGTTTCGAGCCCCTTCTTGCACTCAACGGGCGTTTTATTCACAAAATTGATAATTTTCCGGACGCATGAAGTTGAAATTCTGCATGACCATGCTTGCCTGGGCGGCACGCGGATTCGGTATTTAAGAAGCGCCTGCTCGACAAATATTTTTACGTCAGAGTGTGACAGAAGACGTTAAATCTGCTGAGAATTACGTGTCAACACGAGTGATTAAGGAACATTTCCATCAGTGATCATTCTCGCTCAAAGGGTTAGATTCACAATTAAGCGGATGAATTGATTTTCTGATAGATCCAATCATTTAACAACAAACGCGCGGCAGTAATAATTTCCGATGCAGTCATTCCCAATGGCCCGTGATTCTGCCGCAACAGGTGATCGGCAGCAGCGCCATGTAAATAGACTGCGAGCAGCAGCGCTTGATCCGGATTCAAGCCTTGCGCAATCATTGCGCCGATCATTCCTGCCAGTACATCGCCGGTGCCTGCGGTGCTGAGTCCGGGATTGCCACTGGTATTCAGGTAGCGTTTTCCATCTGGCAGGCAACAGATGCTGCCAGCACCTTTTAATACCACGTAACAATTGAATTGTTGCGAAATTTTGTAGATTGCATCCATCCGATCATTTTGTATAGTAGCGGTATCCGTTTTTAAAAGACGAGCCGCTTCAGCAGGGTGAGGAGTTAGAATGGCTGGTGCTTTACGTTGGTTAAGTATTTTCGATAAATGCGAATCCACGGCGATCAGATTTAAAGCATCGGCATCCAGCACCAATATCAAGTCGCTGTTGAGCACACGATCCAGCCAGAGCAAGGCTTCCGATTGGTTTCCTAAGCCGGGGCCAACCACCAGACAACTCAGTGGCTTAAGTTTGAATAGTTCAGCAGGGGAACGTAGCATTAGCTCGGGTTGTAGAAAATCGACAGCAGGCGCAGTGTATGACAGCAAACCGAGATAAACGCGTCCCGTACCAAGATGGAGTGCCGATCGACCCGCAAGTAGCGCAGCCCCGACCATGCCTATCGAACCGCCCAGTATGGCAAGGCTGCCGAACGTGCCTTTATGACTATTGGCAGACCGGGGAGGGGGTAATATCGTTTGTACAAGTGTTTTATTAAGCAGCCAGCTTCGCGGGGCTGGCGGTGAAATTCCTCGAATATCAAGATCGCGTAACAAAACAGTGCCGCAGCATTCAGGTCCAAAATTTGTGAACAAACCGGGTTTCAAGCCGATAAAGGTTACGGTAATGGTGGCGCGGATTGCAGTTCCATAGATGCGACCATCGTCGCTGCCTAATCCGGAGGGGATATCCAGTGACACAATCGGTGCATTCAAGTGATTGACCGTATTGATCCAGTTGAAGTAGTTACCCTCAATCGGGCGATTTCTGGATTGATCCAGACCAATGCCAAACAAACCGTCAATAACAGCATTCCAATTTTGATTGCCGGGTAT
>CBFGXU010000209.1:0-2751 GCA_965652935.1 uncultured Nitrosomonas sp. | reverse complement strand
CTCTTTTCAAGGCATGACCAAAGGCACCGCGCCAGGCTGAGCCGGGGTAATCCGGAATCCGAACAGGGTGATCAGTTTTGAAATAAAAGCGGTAGCAGCTGACTGGAATGGAAGGGCTACTGGTCACTGATGCTTGCTGGTTTCGTTGCATTTACTAAGATCCTTATGAGTTATTATTTTCTCCGTGTCTTACGACATCTGCAATTACGAAATAAAATCTGGAACCACCCTATGAATCAACTGCCTAATCCTGGCGAATTTGACAACTGACAATTGAATTGATCATAGCACGGCAATAATTCAATGAAAACTGACCAAAGATCGTTTTTCCCATTGATTTTTAATCAAAAAATCCTGTAGACAGTAGGGCACCGGAATTTATTCATTTTCAATTGCGGTGACAGCCGGCTTTACATGTCTTGCTAATATCCGATTTACACCATCGGTAAACAACATGACATCTTTAGAGAAATACTGCTGACCCAGTACTTCGATCTCGGGTTTTCCCGGCAAGCGGTAGCAGCGCACATCATCCTCGCGTTTATTTATCAACTCATTGATGTGTTCCAGCATCTTCTGCATGGTTTTTCGTTTCATAACCACGGTAAATACGGAATATTGCACTGGCATGCCATGCTTTTTCAGTGCAGTGTGAACTCTGGATAGCCGTTTGGGGTCGGCGATATCGTATGCAATCAGATAGAGTGCATCCTCGCTATCTGGCATTATCTTACCGCCAATAGAAAATGATGCAGTCTGTTAATGCAGCTCCTGAACAAAGAATAACAACGATCACTGCGCTGGTGAAACAGGATGGCCAAGTCTTCAAGCGGAGTGTCAGTGATGCGTATATTCATATCCAGCAACACTGGATAAAAATCCCACAGCAACAGTTTGCCTAAATCTGTTGCCAAATCTAGTTCCGCCGACAGCAAATCCTCGTTATCTTGTTCAAAGCCACATGTCGACAGCCAAGCCATCAATTCGCCATATAGCACACTCTCTAGCACACGTGCACGATATAAACCCTCGCTGCCTAACTGGAATTTCAACTTTTGGTACAATTCCGATGCTGAACGTTCGCGCCAATCTGGTAATCCTATTCGACGCGCAAAGCTTCGCACAGCCAGCTTTTCCATGGACATATACCAGTTTGTATAGGACTCCCTTCCATCGTCATACGTCAGCAAGTCCACTAAGCGCTGGGTCAATGATTGCCGCTCACCGCTCCGTCCCAGCCAGCGCGCCCGAATTTCCCCATTACCATCCAAAAACAGTAATTGAATACCTGTATCAGCACATGCCAATAATGCAGACATCGACCACTCCACTTTTCCGTTACATATCACTCGTGAAATCCTTGATAGCGGAAACAGCCGGTCTGCTTTATCCGAAATCAATACTCGCAAAGCAGGATCATCTAGTTCCACCCGGCATCCGGCAAATCCATCAATGTAAAGCGGTAACATTACTCACAACCGTGAATCAATAGATATCGTTTGGCCAGGGCATATCCATAACGCCTTAGCAGACGCCGCACTCCGCCACAATGCGATTCGTAGAAAGCATAAAAATGTTGCCGCCCGGCCTTATTTAACATGCAACGACCGTTATCAATACTGAAATGCTCCATACGCAAAAGTCGGTCGCGAAACATCTGCCACACCCAATCGTCAACCTGTGGGCGCAGGGGTTCAATCAAATCACAAGCTAAAGATTCCCTGCCAAAACTGGTTTCATGATAAAAACCCAGCATCGTGTCCAGGCCAGCAATCTGGCATGCATGCACCGCATCGTGGTGCAGCAGGGTGTAGCCCAACGACAAGCACACATTTACCGGATCACGTGGAGGACGCTTATTTCTCCCAGAGAAATTCAAAGAAGGTGCAAATAGTTGTGTAAATCCCGCAAAATAAGATGCGGCAGCGGCACCCTCCAATCCGCGTAAACTGGATAATGTGATCGTACTTGAGCCTTCGCGCAATTGATCGATAATACCAGTGAGACTTTGCAATGCCGTCGTCAGGGGCCGGCGCAGATCCAATCTCGCCTCCAAAGCATTCCGAAGCATACGCTGCTGTGCCCTGATCTTCACCAATACCAGCCAGCGTGCTAATGGAATACGTAGATTGTCATCCAAGCAGACGCGATATTGACCCAGTTTTCGGCAACTATCACTATGCGCTCGGCTCATCAGCATTACTGTGCCCTCTGTATTGCGCTGTGACAATACCACCAGACTGATATTCCGTATCGTTAACGCACTCAGAACCTTACTTTCCAGTTGAACATTACCATGCACTACAATTCTTTCCAGCAGATGAAGTGGCACCGATCCTTTTCGCGCCCCGTCTTCATATAAGGCCAGAGCCTGACCATCGAGCTTGATTCCAAGATTTTTCCTGTCAAGATACAAAGAGCTCATTATTTATTTATCCTGCATAATAAAAAAATTCATTCTGGGGTAATACTGCCTTGCCTAACGTATAAATATGATTGGCTCCGATCAGCCTCAGCAGAATGAATCGATCTTCATCCGGGTTTATGACCTGACCAATGCTCGCCAGCAAATTCGATTTTTCACTATCGGTCAAATAACACTCGAAAACCGATTTCTGACCACCCGATGCATATCCACGTAGCACATACAAGGCTTTACGTAGCCTTCTACTACTAGCAATATCGTAAGCAGCCAAATAGAGTTGTCGTTGAGTCATGACAGAAGTTTATGCCGGGAATGGATCTAAGTCC
>CBFGXU010000208.1:0-2772 GCA_965652935.1 uncultured Nitrosomonas sp. | reverse complement strand
GATCCACCATTAACCCAGACCCGGCCATCGGCAAGTACTGTAGCATTGCTATATTTTCGATCCTTTATCAGATTCCCACCCGTGGATAATACAGGCTCACCACCATTGATATCGACGACAGTCGCTACACGATTGTTTCGAATGGAGAGAATACGACCAGGAGCAAACATTACGCTTGGCAAGTTACTGTTACTAGCCGATGTTTTTTTTGTGTACTGCGAAAGTGTACCGGTGCCTGAAGTGTCGAGCTTGTACATTAAACCCTGGTGGGTAAGAATAAACACATTACCCTGCGTGTTTACCCAAGCGCGTGGATAGCTCCAGGAATTTTTGCTCGCCCCATAAGCAGAATCACTAACTGCCGAACTGAGCGTGCGCCAATTGCCGTCCAGGTCACGTACCTCTGGTGTAGAAGAATAAGTAGCAACCGTTCCTGAGGAGGATTCTGTTCGGCGACCACCAAGCGCTACATGCTCACCATTAGGCAATGTTACTGCAGTTGCGTACCAGCGAGTAAAAGCCATGCTCTGAGCTTGTGGCGTCAACGTCTCTGTAGAGGGATCAAAGATATTAACATCATCAGAATGATCTCCAGAGCTTAAATTAGTGCCACCGAGGATAAGAGCTTGACCAGTTCCTGGGATAAATGCCTGACCACTACAGAAAATATTAGTATCAGTGATATTAGGCAGTGTCTCAAATGCATCGGCACCTGTACCGATAGAGGGACTCCAAATAGTATATTTCAGTTTCCCCATTTTAGTTCCGAAAGCAAACACTCGTCCATCTGGTAGCAGTGCCATGTGAATGGGTATGATTGGCCAATTGTGCAGAGGACCAAATTCACCCTTCAGGTGCGCTTCTGGTCCAGCTGCCATTGAAGGAATGTTTCCTTGACTGAATAATAACAACCCTAAACTGACCAGTACAAGAAACCTTAAACGCTTAATTCGTCGCATCGATAAAAGTTTCTGAAAGTTCATCCTTCCTCCTCTGAATAAACATAAGTAATTCAAAAATTAACATCATGCATTTGTGCTAACTAAAAATTCAGTGTGAGTTTCATTCCCGAGTCTAGGCAATTGCTCGAAAACAAGGCAGATTCAAGAACCAACCGCAACAGTCAATGTTTAGTAGCGATTTTGGCAAGTACCAATTCTACTGGTTTGCTGACTTGTTCAAAGATCCCTCCAGATACCTTACCTTGTCCTGATGATAAGACTGCCAGTTTAATAAATAAATAAGCACTCGCTTATTTCTATCTAAGCTATTTGCTTATAAATGTACGGTAATACGGGGAAAGTCAGAAGAAGGTTAAACTGCTTTTTTGTTTAGCAGGGAATGAATTCGTCGAACAGTTCCAAAGCGCGTTTAAGCAAAATGAAAGTTGGATTTAAGAGCCGACCGAGACAGCTAATGTTTAGTAGCGATTTTGGCTAGTTCCATATTATGCAGGAGCTCAGTGTAAACCTCTATCGATGATCGGAACCCGAGCGATTTTCTTGGGCGCGTATTCAAGCTCCATGCGATAACGTCCAGTTGTTCTTGCGTGTAAACAGACAAGTCTGCTCCTTTGGGCAGGTATTGGCGCAACAGTCCATTAGTGTTCTCATTTAATACTCGCTGCCACGGGCTATGTGGATCGCAGAAATAAACTGCCACGCCAGTTCGCGCAGTGAGTTGTGCGTGTTTACTCATCTCACGCCCTTGGTCGTAGGTGAAGGTTTTGCGCAGTTCAGGGGGAATTGCACTGAGAGCTTCACTGAAACCGTCCAAAGCTGATTGCGCCGTGCCATCGGGCATCTGGGCCAGCGCCATCATCAGCGTGGTGCGTTCAACCAGCGTGCCCACTGAAGAACGATTCATCGCGCCTTTAATCATATCGGCTTCCCAGTGCCCCGGAATCAAACGATCCGCTACCTCCGGCGAACGCAGATGAATACTTTGCATTGCCATGATGTGCCCACATCCGCTCGGAGCATGGATCTTGGAACGACGTTTGTCACGGCTCCAACGCAAGCAGGCAATCAATTCACGGCGCAGCTCACCACGCGGCATAGCATACAGTGTTTGGTAAATCGTTTCATGGCTAACGCGTTGTTTTGGATTGTCTGGGTACATGCGTTGCAGTGTGCCTGCAATTTGCTCAGGCGACCAATTTTTCTTAAGATATCCCACTACAATCTCAAACAGAGAGTTGCCCACCACCAGCTTCAATGCTTTGCGCGGCTTAGCTCTCAACCGACCGGCTTGTGCGCCAGCCTGTGATGTAATATAACCAGATTCACTAGCCAAGTTACGTGCAAGCTCGCGTGAAATGGTACTGGGAGAGCGTTTTAAAAATCGACCCATTGCTCGCAGTCCACTCCCTTGTTGTCGCATCAACATGATCGTCGCTTGTTCTTCAGCATTCAACTGCTTGTACTGCTTTTCTGTTTTTTTCATCCCAACACCTTAACCTCTCTTAGGTGTTGCGGTTGATTATTGAGCGCGCCCAATAATAAACCAGAGCTTAAAAGATGCATGGGTCAAACGTACTTACTTTCATAGTCAAAATGCCCTATACAAATCAGGACAATGCAATTGTAAAGAGCGATCTTGTGGATGAATTATTCTGTCAAGCTTAATATCATTCTGGAGAATCAGAATACTCAAGAAACAGAAAACGAAATTAAGTGAATCCAAGTGAATTCTTATTTCTTTTGAGAAAAATAAGAATTTATTGATTAATAGAGGAGTTAAGTTTTTAGGTTACTCAATGATGATTCCACC
>CBFGXU010000207.1:0-2856 GCA_965652935.1 uncultured Nitrosomonas sp. | reverse complement strand
CAACCCGCGAATCATTACTCGGTGCAATTAATCGTTTTCAGCAAAGAATTAGGCAAGCAAGCATGCCTGTCAGAAATGGAAAAGTTTTGGCTTTTATTCCTTGCAAGGGAGGGAGCGGCGCTACCTTCTTAGCCACTAATCTGGCTTATACACTGGCGGCAAAAAACAGCCAGCGGGTTGCCTTGATTGATTTTAATCTTCAGTTAGGGGATGCCTCGCTATTTCTAAGCGACAGTAAATCACCAGCGTCAATTGCTGACGTTACTCGGCAAATTCATCGACTGGATGGAGCATTTCTGGCTTCCAGCATGATACAGATCCTGCCGAACCTGGGCATTTTAGCAGCGCCGGATGAACCAGAAAAAGCAACCGAAATAAAACCCGAACATGTCAATCCCCTGCTTCAGGTTGCGATCAAGAATTATGATTTTGTCATTCTTGATATTGGCCGACGTATGGATGCCGTATCGATCCAGGCACTCGACAAAGCTGATATGATTTTTCCCGTGTTGCAACAAACGCTGCCATTTATTCGCGACGCCAAGCGGCTAATTGATGCTCTTCATTCATTAGGTTATCACAAGAACAAATTACGGCTTATCGTCAACCGCTATGACAAGAAGAGCGAGATTACCCTGGATGACATTCAAAATACACTCAAGGGTCAGATTTTTAAATCAATCCCTAATAACTATTCTGTAGTTGATGAATCCGTGAATCACGGTGTGCCGGTTTTCAAACTGGCTCCACGCAGTCCTATTTCAAAGGCAATCGAGGAAATCAGCAGGGAGTTAAGTCAGAGTACTGATCAGCAGGGGCGCTGGTTTAAGAAGCTATTTTCGTGACAATTATTGAATTTAGCTCGATTGATGATTGCAGAAAAGACTGCACTGGGTACTTATTAAAAAATCTAAGGGATTATTAATCATGTCGATACGAGATCGCTTGCAACGCTGGGGAGAAAGTCACACAGGTTCGCCTGAACAAATATTAGCTCAGGAAGATAATAGGCTGCTTGAGAAAAGCTCGTACCATGACCTTAAATCCAGGATCCATCAGAAATTACTGGATCGTGTTGACCTGTCAGCCATGGAAAGACTACCGGCAGATCGCCTGTTGCGCGAAATCAAGGATCTCGTAGAACAACTACTGAATGAAGAGAAAATACCAATCAATCTGACAGAGAAAGGCAAAATAGTTTCTGATATTCAGCATGAAATCCTTGGCTTGGGACCACTGGAACCCTTACTGGCTGATCCAACAATCTCTGACATTCTGGTGAATACCTATAACCAGGTATATGTTGAGCGTCGCGGCAAACTGGAATTAACGGATGCTCATTTTGCCAATAATCGTCATTTGATGAGAATCATCGATCGCATCGTGTCGAGAGTTGGACGTCGCATTGATGAGTCCAGTCCAATGGTCGATGCCCGCTTGTCCGATGGTTCGCGGGTAAACGCCATCATTCCGCCGCTGGCTCTGGATGGGCCGCTATTATCTATCCGGCGTTTTCCAACCTCCCCTCTCAAGATGGATGATTTGGTTCGCTACAAATCATTGACGCCAGCGATGGCAGAAGTCATTGCAGGACTTGTTAAAAGTAAGTGCAATATTCTCATTTCCGGTGGAACGGGTAGTGGTAAAACGACATTGCTCAATATTATGTCCAGTTTTATTCCACCCTCTGAGCGGGTAGTGACGATTGAAGATGCCGCAGAGCTGCAGCTACAACAACCCCATGTTGTACGGCTTGAAACGCGTCCGCCCAATGTCGAAGGTAAAGGTGAAGTAGCGCAACGAGCACTGGTGAGAAACAGTTTGCGTATGCGGCCGGATCGAGTCATTATCGGTGAAGTGCGCGGTCCTGAAGCCATGGATATGCTACAAGCCATGAATACAGGCCATGAAGGTTCTATGGCCACCGTACATGCCAATACACCACGAGATGCGCTGAGCCGGATTGAAAATATGGTCAGTATGGCTGAAATGAATCTTCCCGCCAAAGCCATACGGCAACAGATCAGTTCTGCAATCTGGGTTGTTGTTCAAGTTTCCCGACTGACGGATGGAAAACGCAAACTGATCAGTATTCAGGAAATTACCGGCATGGAAGGTGACATTATCACCATGCAGGAGATATTTACCTATACGCAGACAGGTATCGATGAAAATGGCATGATACAAGGGCATTTCCATGCAACAGGGATTCGCCCTAAATTTGCTGAGCGCTTGAAAGTTTTTGGTGTACCTCTGCGAGAAGAATTGTTCGATCCAACACGCGTCGTTAGATAACGAGGTTCTTTGCAAAAATGGACTATTCTTATTATCTGTTTATAGCCTTGGTATTTATCGCGATAGTGCTCTTTCTGGAAGGTGTTTACTTAACATGGAATACCTATAAAGGGCCTGAGGCAGTTCGCATCGAGAAACGGCTGCACGCGATTTCTGCCGGTTGGCATGATTCAACCGAGCAGAACCTGATCAAGCAGCGTCTATTAAGTCGCTCCCCAACATTGGAGCGCCTGATGTTACAGATTCCGCGCATTCATAGCCTCGATCGATTGTTGATTCAATCGGGCATGCAAACCAGTGTAGCCAGTTTTCTGGGCTATACCTGCATGGCCGTACTGGGTGGCATGGCTATCGCATCCCTGCTGAATTTGCATTTTGTTATTTCATTACTCTGTCTGGTAGTGGCAGGATCATTACCTCTCTTACTGGTATTAAGCGCACGGCACAAACGTTTAAGGAAGATTGATGGGCAACTACCTGATGTTATTGATTTAATGGCACGCGCACTGAAAGCAGGTCATGCTTTCTCGGGGGCACTGCAAATGGTTTCTAATGAAGGGG
>CBFGXU010000206.1:0-2857 GCA_965652935.1 uncultured Nitrosomonas sp. | reverse complement strand
AATAAGCATTTTCTCTACGCAGGACGATCCAGACGGTACGGAGGATGATCCAGAGGTCGAGCCAGATGGACCAGTTTTTGAGGTAGTACAAATCATGCTCGATGCGTGCTTTCATTTTTTCGAGGACTTCAGTTTCCCCGCGCCACCCATTGACCTGAGCCCAGCCGGTAATGCCTGGTTTGGCTTTATGGCGCAGCATATAACCTTTGATCAGTTTGCGGTAGAGTTCGTTGTGAGCCACGGCATGCGGGCGTGGGCCGACGATACTCATGCGTCCCTGTAATACGTTCACGAACTGAGGTAATTCATCGAGCGAAGTGCGCCGCAAGAAGGCGCCGATTTTGGTGACCCGTTGATCATTCTTTTTTGCCTGGACGATGTTTTCCCCATCTTCGCTGACTGTCATCGAACGAAATTTATAGACGATGATTTCTTCACCATTGAGCCCATAGCGGCGCTGTTTGAAGATAACCGGACCGGGTGAGGTGAGTTTTACCGCTAAAGCGATACACAGCATCAGCGGGGAGAGCAAAATCAGCGTAATCAAGGCAATCACAAAATCACTGGTATTTTTGACGACACCATCGATACCGACGAAGGGTGATTCGTTCATTGCCACCACTGGCACATCCCCCATGTACTCAAAACGAGCCTGCATCAGATCGAAGATATAAATATCCGGCAGGAAATAAATGGAAGCGGTGGTATCTGGCAACTCATCCATCAATTTCTGGATACGTGGTTGCGAAGACATTGGCAGACTGATGAAGACCATCTCGATATTATGCTTATGAATGTAAGGAACCACATCAGACAACCCCCCCAGATGGGATCCAAAGCAATTACCGGCCCCAGCAGACATGCGGGAATTGTCGCGCTCATCGAAGAAACCATGATAATTGATGAGCAGAAAGGGAATCTCTTCAACATGTTTGATAAATTCCAGACTGGTTTCATTGGCGCCGATCACGATGGTTGGCCGCAAATGACCTTGGCTAGACAGGGTAGCGATAATGCTTCGTGCGGTGATATGACTGGCAATCAACATCAAGGGCGTGACAATAAACCAGGTCATCAATACCTGCTCGGAAAACTGATTGTAGAACTTGGTGGCATACCCCAGAAATACCAGAATGGCTACAATGAGCAGCCACCCCATGATGGTATCGCGTATATGAGCAAGCAGCCTGCCCTTGCGCCAATTACGGTAAATGAGCGTTCGCTCATAAATGTATGAGGAAATGAAAAAAGTGATAATGACTAACACTAAATAGTAGCTGGTAAAATCCTCCTCATACAGCCACGTTGTCAGTATCAGCATGCTCCATATGATAAAAGGATCAAGCAAATGCTTGAAGAAGGCTACGATAGGCAAATCATTCGTTGTCATCGTTTTCCATACACATACTGTAAATTAGCGGTTACCCCGTTGGCGTTGAATCCGCCCAGAGGAGCATCGGTACTGAGATCCGAGTGATAGATGGCAGTGCTAAGCTGTAAGCCAAGAGAAGGATTATAGATAAGTCTTAAGGTGGCATTGCGGAAAGTATTATGTCTGCCGAGGGTTAATAAGGGATCGGTAAAAATGGTAAAGCGATTAAATTTACGCGTCTCATAGGAAAACTCCCCTTCAAGCCGAATCTTTTCTGTGATATTCCAGGATGGAATAACGCTAACACCGGTGTTAAGACTGAAGCTGGCGGTCAGATTCTGTGGAGATGCAGTCTGGCGCCAGCCATTAATCGTCAATCCGATTTTGTCGGTAGGCTGCCAGTTATAAATCGCGCGGGCATTAAATCCGCTGAAATCACGCTCCGGGAAGCTGTTATTTTTGCGCTCCACCCATCCCCCGGTCCAGAAAAAGCGGGATTTTGCAGACATTGCCCAGAAGATTTTAGTCATCACCTCTTTCTGATCATAACCGTTATCTGCAAATGAACCATCAGGCAAGGGGACAGGCGCGGTGAAATCGCCGAGTATATTGCGAAACAGCACCCCCACCGTATTTTTATTCGATGTTACATAGTCGATTCCACCTTCAAACCGGTCTTCAGTACGACTCAAAAAACGCATTCTTTGCAAAGAGCTATCGGTATTCAGATCATAACGGGTATATTCGCCATTCAAGCTCCAACTGGGATGAAAGCGCCAGGCTGCATTAATGAATTGCGTTTGCTCAGTGCGTATCGTTTTGATACCCGGCTGAAATACGAATGGCATCAATGATTGCACATAGCTTGCTCCCATATTACCTTCCAGCCTGTTGCCCAGGAACCAGTTCCAGTTACCGCGTAAATTTTTCAAGTCATTATTGATTTCATGGAATCTCTCGAATTTATTATAGGTCCAACTCAAGTCGGCAGTCAGTCGTTGTCGGCTGATTTCTTTTTCAAGCATCACCCCGCCTGTGAAACGATGGGCAACATCCGCAAGCTTTCCTTGCGAAATAATATCGCGAATGCGCGCATTCTCAACATTTTGAGGATCAAAGCGATCGCGTATGCGCAACATGTTATCGTCGGCGGTAACCCCATAATCAAAGTAGGGCTTTATTGTCTTGGTAAAGTCGACTGCCAGGGCAGGGTGACTGGAAAGCAACAAATAAACAGCACCTGAAATGAAAAGCCGCCATCGGCTTAGCGCTAAAAAACAGATTACTGTGTGAATGATATACGGATTGATGCGGCTAAACGTAACTTCTATAAACTGATGTTTCATCAACTTGGGATTCTCAAAAGTTTCCAATAACTAAATATCAGTGGCATTCGGCAGAGTTTATCTTCTCTTGACATATTCTCATAAAATTATTTTAAACAACACCTTTTCCGCCCTCAAAAAAATATAACCACATAATCAT
>CBFGXU010000205.1:0-2929 GCA_965652935.1 uncultured Nitrosomonas sp. | reverse complement strand
AGAGACGATTTGCTATTTCTTTTTCAATATGAAGATGAATTCGCCTGCGCTTTCTGATAAGGATAACAGCTCATTGCCTGTTTGATCCGAAAAAACCTGGAAATCAATCATAGCGGCAGGGTCAGTCGCAACGATTTGCAGAATTTGCCCGCTGATCATGGTAGCCAGCGATTGTTTGGTACGTAAGATGGGTAATGGGCAGACCAAACCGCGGACATCTAATTCTTTATCAATGTGCATTATGCAACAGGTTTCCAAAACCGATGCGTCAGTTAACCTTGCGAACGGATAACCAGACATTCCATACCTTGCCGGGATAGGCTCTGACAGGCTGTGCGCGCCTGCTTTTCGTGCAGGCCGACCAATCGGGCACGATAAAGCTTACGATTGCTGATTTCCACTTCCGTGATTACCACGGCACCAGGTACCCAGCGAGTAGCAGCTTGAGCTTGAGCTTGAGCCCGGTCGTGTTTCATATAAGAGCCAATCTGTACTTCCCAGCTTTTGCTATTCATTGCAGTCATTTTCTGCGGCTCAGCACGGGTTTCTGCCTGAACAGCCTTTGCTATCACCAGGGGTTCAGGCGCTTTTTTCAGTCCGGGTGCAGGTTTGGGTGTCGGCGTTGAAGCGCTGACTTTCTGGGTCACAATAGGTGCACTAGGATTATTGTCAGTATTTTTGGCTACGTGGATTACGCTGCCGCGGGCAAAACTGCGATCCAGCAAGTGCGCCATCTGCTGATCGCGAGAAGCGGCGGTTTGCCCGCCCATTACGACCGCGATTACGCGACGATCGCCGCGCTTGGCGGAAGTCGCAACATTGAATCCTGACGCACGGATAAAGCCGGTTTTCAGACCATCTACCCCATGCGTGTTACGTACCATACGGTTGTGACTGCTGTAAGTGACTCCCTTGTAACTGAAGGAGCGAGTTGAAAAATAAGGATAATACTGCGGAAAATCCTTCATCAGCCGAGAGGAAAGGGTTGCCAAATCCCGTGCTGTGGTTTTTTGCTCGTTATTAGGCAGACCGGAAGCATTGCGGAAAGTGGTGGAATGCATCCCCAGCCTGCGGGCCTTATCGGTCATTAGCCGACCAAAGTTGGCTTCGGTATTTCCCAATGCTTCGGCTATCACTGCTGCTACGTCATTGGCAGAACGCACGATCAGTGCAGGAATTGCATCACGCACGCTAATCGTATCACCTGCTCGTAGACTGATGTTAGTGGATGGCATGGAAGCCGCATGGGCCGATACCGGCATGCGGCTATCTAGGGTCATTTTGCGTTGTTCCAGTGCTTCGAACAGCATATACAGCGTCATCATTTTAGTCAGAGAAGCCGGATAACGGCTGGCATCGGCGTGCGATTGATGCAGCACTGCACCCGTATCCGCATCAATGACGATCGAAGCATGCAGAGTGTTTGCTTGTGCGGGCGGGTTTGCCAGGAAGAATAACGGCATTGCAGCAAGGATAAGAAATCCTTCTTTGCTAATACGTTTTAAAACGACCATATATCTAATCCATCATTTAAAAATGACTCGTATGAGTATAGATATTACCTTTAAGGTCATTTTCATACAAATGTAATTTTTATAAATTAGAAATAAGGGAGAGAAACCGTCTTAATTCAAAGTTACAGCATCAATTCGATAATTTCTCTGTTATAGAGGCATATCGATAAAATTTATCAGGTTTTCCGTTGCTTACATATTTTCAATCATCTGACTTGGATCGGCATTAATTTTTAGACAGAATGAGTATTCTTAAGCATTTTTTTGTTGTCATCAAGGTGCTATTTAATTTTTGTAACCTTTTTGTAACCTTTATGTTCGATGCGAATTGTTGTGTTTTTGTGCCATGTCCATGTTATAAATAAGACTTGAACTTTATTAAAAAGCGTGTATCGTATATTCAAGTCTTCTGGATTCAAGCTGTTAAATGTGATGCTTTTGTTGATCTTTTTCCTTGATATTCGAGGCTGATATAGATGACTCATTCATTATTTTAAGGAAATAAGATGGCAACAGGTATTGTAAAATGGTTTAACGACTCTAAAGGATTTGGCTTTATTACATCAGACGCGGGTGGAGAAGATTTGTTTGCCCACTTCTCTGCAATTAGTAGCGGTGGTTATAAATCCTTGCGCGAAGGACAACGCGTTTCTTTCGATGTAACGGTAGGTGCTAAAGGTAAGCAAGCATCAAATATTGTACCTCAGTAAACTCGAGTGTAAAGCTTAGATACACTAAAAACCCCGGCAATCCGGGGTTTTTTTATTAGTAGAATCAATGTGGTAAACAATATTCGCTGCGTATCGCGAATGAACAAGTTCATTTTTGCAAATACCGCACTTTTCTAGCTCGACTATAAGTTCCATAAGTTCATGGAATTTAGTTGTCATCGCAGAGTCAATATTTGAACGCAGATCCACGAGGCGAGCAAAGAGTATATCCGCTATTTTAAGCCGGTTGCTGTACTCAAGCCTGTTGATCAGAGTGTAAACAATCTCACCATCTGCATTAGCCAGCAGAGCAAGCGTTTCGTTTACCATGTGCTCGAGCTGCTGAAAGTAGAACACAAACTGACCAAGCTTATGAAATGCAGTGAGTGGTATAGTTTAAGCTGTGGTCTATTATAAAAACAATGAATCATAACAAATTAGAAATTTCTGAAAAATCCTGCTGCAGATACGCTAGCATAGCGTCATTTTAAAGACCTGATCATTATCATGCCCGTTAATTTTCCTCCGCTACTACCTGAACAGTTATTGCCTGTCGAAGGTATAGCCCTTGGCACTGCCGCAGCTGGCATTAAAAAGCTCGACCGCAAGGATTTGCTGGTGATGTTGTTGGAAGAAGGCACCAAAGTCGCCGGTGTTTTTACCCAGAACCGTTTTTGTGCAGCACCGGTGATTGTGGCGAAGCAA
>CBFGXU010000204.1:0-2950 GCA_965652935.1 uncultured Nitrosomonas sp. | reverse complement strand
CTAGAATCGAACGCCACAGGCGAGCGATACCGCTATTGCTCAACTGAAAAAAAACGCCGTCAACAAGCAGCTTGATCATAGTTTGATTCCTTGGCCTTTGTATACTTTTGGTGTCTTGCTAAATTGCGTAGCGCTTGCTGCGCCAATCCATAGCGATCTTTAGAATTATTTACATCCATCGAGATTGCTTTATTTGAGTTCAGCTTTTGTAAGAATTGCTCGTGTGAAATCACTATTTCAGACGGAACTAATTTGCGACAATAGATCTTGTTTATTTCCATGCTTTCCACAACACCTCGACTATCTGGCCGCGTAGATAACCCTTTTGGATTCTGGTAATAAATCACGTGGGGATCATTGATTTTATAAAACTTCTTGCCGGCAGCAAGACAACGCATCCAAAATTCATAATCTCCGGCAGACTTGTAATGCGTGTCGAAATACCCAATCTCATCATGCAGATGCCTTCGCCACATTGGTGCATTATGGGGAGAATTGTACCGCATCATGTTGTGGGGCGTGATGACCGGCAGAGAAGTCTGATAGTCGAAGGCACTGATCTCTTCAAATGAAAGACGGGGGTCGAATGTGTAGTACAAATCCTGATAAACAACATCAACGAAAGGCAAATTGTCCAGGACGCCAGCCTGTAGTTGCAACGAGTCATGACGGCGAAAATCATCCATGTTGGTATTGGTAAGATAATCTCCGCGAGCAGCTTTAGCCGCAACATTCCAGGCGTCATAAATACCTATTCGGTAATTGCAGCGGATATAATTGATATTTTTGTGCTGTGCAAGATATTTTTTAATGACTTCATACTCATTTTCAGGTGAATCTGCATCCACGATGACGAGTTCTAAATAATCGTCGAAGCCATCTTGGCCAGTGATGTTGTCCATAAACTGTTCAATAAAGTCACCACCCCGGTACATACTAGCCAGCGCAGATACCAATATGCGCGGCTCACTCTTGATGTGGAAGCGATTCATATATCGTTTGTCTGGTTCTTTGGGGGGGACATCACGTAACGCCTCAGACTGATGCTGCCAATCAGTAATAGTCACATGTTTATCCGTTCCCATGATCAAACATGACAAACCATCGTGGGGTACTGAATTGGCTCGTGTTAAGGAAAAATTGTATGAAATCTCAAATAAGTTTGCGAGCAACCCCGCACGATCCATACTTCTTTCTTCCAACTTGAGTATCCAAGGCTCAATTTCCCATGCTGCAGCGCCGCGATTTAATACTAATTCATAGACCATCTGCACAAACTCACCATTGCTAATTTCTGGTAAAATTGACCGGCGCCGGGAATGTTGTTGCGCTTCCTGACTTGTGTTCATCAGCAACATGAACTCATGAAATGGCAGCCCGTTACCAAAATTATTTTTCCATATCTCAATCTCTTCGGATACAGGTGTGCGGCCAACAGAAGTTTGATAAGCTTTGATAATGGCATCATCGAGCGTGTGTTTTTTTTCGCTCTGCTGTTCTTCAGCTGCCGCTAGAGTCTCACTTATCGGGACAGCACTAAGCTTTTCAGCCAATTTCTCACGCAGGTGCAGTAAAGCGCGTACCAAGGGTGCTCGGGCCGTTGCCGAGGTACAGTTGGAAAGTTCGCGCGAGCAGCGGTTAATGTATAATGCCAGCGACTTAAAAGCTAACGTAGGCGTGTCGTCCTTGACCAGTTGCAGGATGTTGTCTCTCACATGATTTCTTTCGCTTAGTTTCAGTACTTGATCCAGGATTTCGATTATCAAGCTAATCTCGTGTCTTGTTATCGTCTTACTCGTAAGGGCGAGAAGTTTCTTTGTATATTCCATATTAATTTAGTATATCTCCTTTATTCGCAGTGTATCTTGTACAAACAGCATAGCTTAATGATTCTTTTCGGTAACCAGAACAGTACAAAATCAACTTCGCTTCAATTCAACAGGATTAACTTATTGTGCCCTTGCTGCATATGGAAGGTAATAATTAAGGCAGTATTTCTCTACCGATATTAGAATCATATTTTGCTTAAATAAGTTATTAATTTTATTATTATTCTCTTTCGTACCAATCATCCCACTGTCGCTCAGTGCAATGATAACCATACCGTTCCAGTAAATTGCGGATGCTAGCGCGCTGTTGAGTAAAGTTATGCTCGACAGTCAATAATTTTATGCACCATTGATTAAACGGAAATGCTTGGAGTATTTCGAATTCGCTGCCTTCGGTATCGATGCTAAGATAATCTATCTCGCGCGGTGCACCGTGTTGTAGTAAAAAGCTATCGAGAGAGATAGTAGTCAGGGTAGCAATTCGCCCTGCAGCGCGATAGGACGTGCGCTTATCGCTATGGGCATCACCATTGGCGTGTTCCTGACTGCTACCATAGGCATCGGCAAGAATAAATTCAATCTGTTTACCGGTTTCTCCCGCGATGTATTGGTCAGATACCGTACATTGGCGATTTTCCTTGAGTTTGGCGAAGAACTTGGGGTTCGGTTCAGCACAGATGCCTTGCCAGCCAAATTCTTTTTCTAGCAGCCAGGTATTGCTGAGAAGCACGCCATCAGTAGCCCCGAATTCCACGAAGTAGCCGTTTCGCTTGTAGTCAGTTTTTTCCAGCACCCAGATATCCTGCCCAAGCTGTGAGACAGATTTCTTCTTGAGGGCTTCAACCCAGCCTAAATTACTTTCCTCAGCCAGAGGGGAAGCTTGCACCGATGGGGCGCGAAATAACTGTTGACGTTGTTGAGCAAGTGAGAGCTCATCGGACAGAAGTTTGAGTTCGGTTTCGAATATCTTCAGACGGGATGATTCTAGAGTAGAAGCATGCTTCATGGCGGATAATTCTTCACCCATCAAACGTGCGGCCTGGGGCAGCAGGCCAAGTTTGGCCGTTTCTCGAATAATGCGGGTTTGACCAAGCAGGCGGGTGTCGGATTGCGGCATTACG
>CBFGXU010000203.1:0-2965 GCA_965652935.1 uncultured Nitrosomonas sp. | reverse complement strand
AGCCGTAAGCATGCGCCTGCGTGGAAATCCAAAAACCTCAGCGAAGTCATTATATCCTCCCACCAGTTTGGATACGACAAAGACAGAAGCCGGGTAATCAAATTCCTGCAGTATCGGCAAAGCATTCTCATAAGCACATGCTATGCCATCATCAAATGTTATCGTCACAGCTTTATCTGGAAGCTCTATTCTACCTGATACTCCATCCAGTACCGCCGAAAATGAAAGTACCTGATAGCCAGCCTGGCGAATTTGCTCCATATCTTTCCGAAAATCTTCTGGCGCTCGACAGAAACGAGCCTCAGCAGCATTCTCGGGAGTCGCTACCATATGGTACATCAACATCGTCACAGGCATAGGTTTTTCTCATTGTGATTTCTTCTGCACCGCTGACCAGCTTGGCCAGGGTAAACTCTCTCGACCGAGTTGACGCGCCAGTTCATGCATATCGTCAGCCAGCATTTCTTGTAAACGTATTCTTGTTTCTTCACGCATAGGCGGAATAGCTTGGCGTAAGTCAATCTGGTTATAGGTACGACGAAAATGACGAACTAAATCATTTTTCTTGACTGCTTCAACTATTCCACCACTACCTATAGATCGACCAAGCTTTCCCAGTTTCTTAAGAAAATAATCCAATCTGGAATTTTTAACGACTCGGCTTTCGTTAACCTTTTTATCCAGATACCATGATTGGTGATCTTCAGACACCCCCAGAAAACGATACAATTTTTGAGCTTGTAGTATCGGAGAATCACGGATATCTTCCTGAAAGATAACCAGTATCTGATCTTTTGGAAATACCGTAAACCAGCGAGCAAGATGTTGCGCATAATGGGACTGCATTAAATACATGGGATTATTTTTCAATCCATTCTCAAAATCAAGATTCTGACCGGTCACATGGCCTAGTTTAACTTCATTCAAGTGATTTGAATATGCGCGTTCTACTGGGTCGCGCAGAGAAAGAACGAGCCGCAGATTTGGATTATAAAGAAACGCCCGATCGGGTGCTGCCAAATCATAAAAATAGGAATCTGATATATCCCCTACTGCCTTAGCAGAACCCGTATCGCCTAGATGATTCTCGTACCATTCAAATCCAAAATTATAGTAAAACGAGAAAAAATCTATTTCTTTACCTGGATAGACTGACACTTCTGGATGATCAGACAAGACCCGATGCACCCAAGTAGACGCACATTTCTGCGCACCGATTCCCAAGAAATCAATCTTCATATATAACTCCCTTTAAACAAATATACGGCAACGAGAAGGTAAATAGTATTATAGTACGCAACCCGGATGAAATAGATTCATAATGGCCATACTTAAGCTTACAGTCCGCATATTAAGGTTAAATTTGCACTATAACTTCACCTCTCAAGATTTGCCTTTACATAGCGTGACCAATAACCAGCCTGACCAAGCAGTAGCATCATCAGGAACTGAATAGGAATGGAGTAGAAATGGAAATTTTTGTAAAGCAATGTGATAGCAAGTAACAATAAACTAGTCTCACCCGCTTTGAGAAGAATACGGTGAACCTCTGGAATTGCTTCATTTTTGGCGATGCGCCCAGAAGTCCTTGCTCCCTGTAACAATATAAGAAGAAATACCAGATGTCCTACAATACCTGTTTCCCATAGCAAAATAAGGGTGGAAGATTTTTGGAGCGGAAAAGGAAAGCGTTGCGCCAACTCACCCACACCAATTTTACTGGTATCGGTTGCTCCCATGCCGTAGCCAAATAAGCTGTGGTGCACATCGCCGCTTCCGATGTTGAGCTCCCACCAGAGATTCATATGATTTACGCGGCCTAACTCGATCCCTCTTCCCGTCTCTGCATCTGGACTTAATGCTCTTAGCACACGATCGTAAGTTGAAACAACCTGATCACTTTTGAAGGTATGCATGGAAATATTGTCATAGTGAAGCTTTTCATAAACGGTAAATATACTGACAACCAGCAGAAGTGTACCGATTATTACTACAATCGACTCGATAGGCCGCCGCAATAGTTCTTTGCGGTAATACAGACCAAAAACAATCGGCAGTAGCATGACCGCGGCCTTAACTTCCGCCAAACTCAGCGTGCAAAGCCCTGCTACAACAACTAAAGCCATCCTGCTGCCACGTAACATACCCTCACGCCATAACGCTATAGCAATTAGCATTGCAATTAATAATATGATAGCCATTGCAGCACTATCGCCGCCACCTTCGATATTACCGTGAAATGTACCTATTACGGCATCCCAGGGAGAGAATCGGGCATTCTTTGCAGCCACAAAGAAATATTGATAAATTGCCATAGGCAGCTGCAGCACCGCTACAATCAAGAGAGCCTTCCATAATCGCCTCATTGTTTCAGGGCCTACGAGGCCGAACATAAACACCAGCATTATTGGCCACATAAATAAGTAGTGGCGAGAAGCATTCACAAAATCCGCAAATTGAGGTTGATCAATGATTGTGGAAAAAAATATTAATACAAGAAAAATAACAGGCCATACAAGATCAGTCGAAATCCGAATTGATAAAATACTGGATCTGTTACGTAGCAGATGAAGCACTACTGGCAACAACAATGCTGCACCCACTAACACCGTAAGCCATTGAAGCTGCGTAAAACGGAAGAAATATGCACTCGGCCCACTGATTAGAAAAGTCGCACAAAAAATCATCCAGATGATCCATGCAGCAGGTGTGACAAGAATAAAGAAAACTCCATACAGCGCCAGTAAAGCAAGCAGAAGATATAAATTACCGAATGCTGCAAGTATGCCACTTAATATTGCCAAAAATAGGGCGCTAATCAATACTAAGATAGTAAGCAGTGCATGTGATTGCGAATTTTTATTAATCATCAACGTGAAGGCTGGCGCTTTCATAATAAGTTACCGCACAATACTGTAATCTTTACCATCATTTGTTGAACTGGCCAAACGTTATGAATAAGATG
>CBFGXU010000202.1:0-3028 GCA_965652935.1 uncultured Nitrosomonas sp. | reverse complement strand
TTGGATGGTCATCTACCGCCAGCACCCATGGTTTGTCCGTGCTGTCATTAAATAAAGGTTCAACTTCCTTCTGCCAGGTTTCAGGACTATGAATGGATATTAACTCACCCGGCACAGCGCAAACTGGCAGAGTCAGTGTAATACTGAAAGTAGAGCCATGACCAGCCTCGCTCTTCAGTTCAATCTGCCCGTCCATCAATTCCGCAAGACGCCGACAGATCGCCAACCCCAAGCCGGTTCCACCATATATGCGAGCAGTATCGGCATTTTCTTGACGGTAGCGCTGAAACAATTGTTGTTGCACACTCTTAGCAATGCCGATACCGGTATCCCTGACTGAAAAGCGTATCCGCTCACAACGTTCGACCCGCTCAAGCAATTCGGCTTGTAGTTCAACCTCTCCACGGTGAGTGAATTTGATGGCATTGCTGACAAAATTATTAAGCACTTGAGAAAGACGCAATGCATCGACGACATGCGCCGAATTAAGGCGGGCATCAGCACGCTGCCACAGCATTAGATTCTTGGCGCTGGCTGTGCGTGAATAAGTGTTAACAACTTCCTGCAAAAGCTGTGCGATCGATGTCGGTTGTAAGGAAAGTTCCAGCTTTCCTTCCTTGATCTTCGACCAATCCAGAATATCGCTGACAATACGCAGCAAGCCTTTGCCGGAATTCCAGGCAGCCTCCAATGTGGCACGTTGCTCTCCATCCAGATGAGTCATGGAAAGTAGCTCAAACATACCAAGCATGCCGGTGAGCGGGGTACGGATCTCATGGCTCATGGTGGCAAGGAAGGAGTCTTTGGCAAGGTTAGCCAGTTCGGCTGCTGTTTTCAATTCATTAAGCCTTTTTTCTTTTTCCTTCGTGTCGCTGATGTCTTTAATTACCCATATTTCCCCACCCGGATGGTTCTCTAAATTTAGTGATTTAGCAATAAGATAAGCCCAGAATTTTTCTTTGTCTCGACGCAGAATCTGGGACTCAATACTGAATACACGGCCTTCAGCAAGATGAATCCTGGCTGCTTCCAGCAATGTAACTCCGGTGTCGGCAGCACATAACAAGCTTTGCAGCGGCGCGTTCAGTAAAGCATCTGAAGAAATATAGCGGAATATCTCCGCTGATTTAGGGTTGGCGCGAACAACCCGATTATCCACAGTAAATATGATTCCAACCTGCACATTATCGAGTATGGACTGCAGCTCGAAGGTGCGTTGACGCACCTGCTCCTCCAATTCTTCATAGATGCGAATATTTTCCAACGCTACCGCCGTCGTATCCGCAAGCATCTGTAGCACTTTAATTTGTTCTGGAGTAGCGAGATACGGCGTAGCCCAATAGTTGCCAATTGCACCGATCGGGTCGAGGGTACGGATCGGTACCATCGCAAGACTCCGCACAAAAGTTGGCCGGTAGGCATCGGACGGAATGCGTGAGTCCTCATAAATGTCTTCAATCATTACCGATTGCCGATTGATCATGACCCATCCACTGATACAGGCACTCATCGGAAAGCGCTGCCCTTTCCATAACGGGCTGATGGCATCTTCCTCAGCATAGAAACACTTGCCATTGTCGCGCAACACAAAGGTTGCACCATCAGCGCCAGTCAGCCTACGCGCTGCTCGACGTACGATGTCCATCACCGTAGCCAAATCCCGGGCGAGAGATAGCAGTTGCACAACTTCAACCAACTGTTCCATGGCATGCGCATACCAGAGACTCGGGGTTTGTGCATTAGATTGCCCGGTATCGAAATCATCATTCATCATTGGAAGAAGATTTTTCATATTCACGCAATCGAATCGCTTAGATCTGAAAAATTTTCTTCACAAAACTTAGTAAAAGATTTCAGATTCATTGGCTTGGCAATAAAATAGCCCTGCGCGATATCGCACCCCATATTTCTGAGCATATCCCAATCTTGCTGCCTCTCCACGCCCTCAGCTACACTTCTGACTTTCAGCTCGCGGGCCATATCGATACTTGATTTAGTGACAATGCGCGCTGCCTCATTATTGGCAAGATCCTGCACAAAAGACTGATCAATCTTCAATTCACTGAAAGCAATACGCGTAAGCTGCTGTAAACTCGAATAGCCGGAACCATAATCATCAATGGAAAGCGCAAATCCATTCATGCATAAACGGGTCAAATTTTCCAACGCATGCGCAACCTCGGTCATTGCAGCTGTTTCGGTGATTTCCAAAATCATATAGCGTGAATCAAGACCGGCATCCCTCACAATCTTGGTAATTTTGCCAGCCAGTGTGATATCGCCCAGCGAAGCCAGCGAAAGATTGACAGAAACAGCAATTTTGCAACCCTTCTCATGGAAGAAACGACAGGCGGAAGCCGCGCTTTGGAGCATGAGAAAAGTCAGTTCATCAATATGACTGCTCTCCTCAAGCATGGGGATAAAGGCATAGGGCTTAACTATCCCCAGCTCTGGGTGAATCCAGCGCGCCATGGCTTCGACACCTGTCAATTGACTTGTTTTCAAGACCACTTTAGGCTGAAAGAATGGCTCAAACTGTTTTGCGCGAATACCTTCCAATACTTCTTTAAGCGTGAAACTGGCTGACTCATCAGTCTGATGCCATTTATTTTCTGAGTGCTCGTATTTTGAAAATAAATCTTTCAGCTGATCCGGCAGAATGGGTTTTTCAATCGCGCCCAATAACTTAACACCATACATTCTGCTCATCCTTGCTGCTGAGGCAAGCAACTTTTTGCCTAACGCACTGATAATGATAATTGAAATATTATGATGTTCCTGGCCCAGAAAACGCAAGAATTCCAGACCATCCATTTCCGGCATATTCAAATCGCAGATTACGATATCCACCACCTCGTTATTAGGCATGCGAATTATCTGAAGCGCCTGCTTACCATCGCTTACCTCGCATATGGATGACACGTTTAAAGAATGCAGTGCCTTTACAATCATCTGACGCTGAAAATCATCGTCCTCAACCACCAAAATATTCAGTTCATTGTTTCCCATCTATTTCTTCCTCAGTTTC
>CBFGXU010000201.1:0-3052 GCA_965652935.1 uncultured Nitrosomonas sp. | reverse complement strand
AGGATTACTGGAAATAATTATAGAACGGAGCTTTCAAACATAACCCAATTTGTTTCCTAACACCTATTTTTCTGTAAATTGCAGATAATTGATTACGTATGGTTTTTTCTGTCAGCAGCAATTGCCCACTAATTTCCTTGGCCGATAAGCCCTTGCAAGCAAGATGGGCAATTCGGCGTTCACTTTTACTCAATTTAGATTGTTGCAATGCTGTGGCATCGGATGGCATTTCTACCGGCTGAACAGGAACAAATTTCTTCTGCCATGCCAACTGGGGAATGTGCCTGTCAGACCAGATCTGACCGGCATGGATCGCATAGATGGCTTGCAACAGCAACTTGCAAGAGTGATGTTTACCGATTATTCCTGTTGCTCCTGAGTGTATTGCTTGCAAATTGGTTTGCTCGTTATTGTGCTGGGACAAAGCTAGCACCTTACTTTCTGGGCAAATATGCAACAATCTGGAAATATGCTCGGAATAATTACCATTACCTAATTGCAAATCAATAAGAATTACATTCGGTTTATGCTGCACTGCCAAGTGAAATAAGTTTTCTATGCAGTCGGTTTCTGCAACTAAGTTGACTATCGAATGATTCTCAAACAAAGAACGCAGACCGATGCGGATAAGCTCGAAACTCTCAGCCACCAATATGCGTATTTTATTTTGCATCTTTTTTTCACTATGAGAATCTTTCGAGTATTAAGCTTGAGCCTACGCTAAATGACTTGGAGGGAACCTGAGACAACTGAGAAATGGGTGACTAGAGAGAAATTGGGCTTATACCAACTAAATCCCCCAATTCATATCCCCCATCCGAATCGGCATTGGTAGTTTCTTGGGAATATATGAAGGCATGATCAACTCCATTAATATGAGTTTTAAAGAAGATCGTGGCTCCTGCTTCTCCAATATCGTTTCCGTCCAGATAATCTACTGTCACGCAACTCTTGCCGTTCCCTAATTTAAAATTTCACCTAATTAATAATTAGCGGTAATGCCTGGTCTTGCTGAATAAATTCTACTGTTAATTGACAAACCATTCCGCCGTATCGGGTTTTATATGCCTACTTAATACTTGTCGCAATGATTTCAGATTCCACTTTTCCTCGCATCACCCAAATGAGGTAGATCACAAAATTATTTTAATAAGTGAAGACGACATATATTTTCGATGAGCTTTAGGTACATTGCTTCAGACCCGCGATTACGTGATTTTGCTTTTTGTAGGGTAAGTTAGATGACGTTACTTAGTATCTTGATCAGCGCATACGCTGTTTTTTTCGCGCTGTTTTCGTAAGATTTATTTTTATTGAATTAGAGATTAAAGAAGGAATGAAGTGTCTTGTGGATGCTTTCCCCTTGCCAGCCCCAGCATCAGTTTGACGAATCTTACACGGGTATCCACTCCGAGCTTGGCATAGATCTGTTTGAGATGAGTGCGCACCGTATAAGGGCTGATGCTGAAGTAATTCGCAACTTCTTTCACTGAACTGCATTCAAGCAATGCAATTGCCACACGAGCTTCAGCAGGCGTCAAGTTATAAGCATTCTCCAGTAGAAATGCATCCACCTCTACTTGTTGGGCACCATCGGTCATAAAGATAATAGCTGCAAAGGTACTGCCTGTACCAAATTCACTCTGTCCCCCCAGAGCCGAGAATTGCAGAGCATAAGCTGTTTTTCCCGATGAACGGGGAATGATTACTGAATCAGAGAAATGCTCTGTAGCGTATGGATCTCGGGTTAAAGTTGAATGAAGTGCTGCGGATAAAGCCCGTTGAGCCAGTGCATTATCAGCAATCAGTTGACCTAGTCCAGGTGTGCGCGAGCGTTTCTTCAGCTTTAATCCATCGTTGCTATCCAGTATGCGCTTGGCAGCTTGATTGATAAAGGTTATATCACCTGCAGAATCGCTTAGCATTACGCCTGTAGGTAAGCGGTCAAAAGCGGCTAAGGTGGTAGCTACGGTCAATTCAGATGAGCGAAGACGTTGCATGACTCCTAGCGAGCGGGACAGATGCGGTAGGATCAGCCGTACACGTTCGCGATCTGCCTCACCAAATGCCGGATGGTGAAAACCACGAAAAAATGAGCAGACAGTTGGCATGGAATTTGTGGATTCTACCCCAAAAATCACGCTACTCAACAATTGAGCCATGTTTTCATCGCGACTGAGATATTCCTTGTAAATTTTTGATTGGAGCAACTGCTCGCGTGGAACCAGTTCTTCCCCGATGGTGATATTGCCATCAAAGAATAGATTTCTCTCAGCCCCGGCGCGCAGCCAGACATCGGTGTGGACGTATTTGCTTAGGTAAAGATCGATATGATCCTGGGCGATGCCATGAATAAAAAAATACCCTCCATTTTGTGGCGTATGCGAAGTCGTAAACAAAATACATTCAGGAGCCTGAATGTATTCAGCTATCGCCGGCAGGATATCCCCGGTCCAGCGCTTTGGGTCGGTTGCGCCTTCATAGATCAAGCCGATCAAGTTGCTAAGGCGAGTCAATTCTTTCTGTGTATTTCCCATTCTTTCTTTAATATCTCAATCGAGAGATGTGCGATTGAGGTAACTAAATCCGATGACGGGTAATCTTTGCTCAGGTACTGGATTGCGCATCAATGGTACATGCAAATCCGCACTAAATAAACTGAAGAAAACCATGAGCAATAGAGATTGGTAAAAAAGGGGAAATATGCCATTGTGCCTGCCGGAGTGGCCTATGACATCACTGTCGGAATATACAACCGGAGGGACGTGTTCAAGCAAATAATCGTCGGCATCGATACGAAGCCGGTAGTATTGCGACATATTTCTTTTGACAATAAGCGAAAATCAATCTATGCGTCAATAATAGGATGCGATCGGCAGAAATTGACTAATTCCCGTTGATTTTTGGTACATGTTTTTGCGAACAGTGCCTTGAGGTGAGTTCTTAAGGTGTGGATGCTGATATGCAAAGTCTGAGCAATTCCATGTGTACTTTGTTGTTGCAACAAATATTTCAAGATACGTGTTTCTGCTACAGTGAGTCCATAAAGGCT
>CBFGXU010000200.1:0-3090 GCA_965652935.1 uncultured Nitrosomonas sp. | reverse complement strand
AAGATGATCCGGTTTATCAATGGTGCAAAGAGCAGGGGGTAGTTAGAGTGGAAATTGAACTGAAACGCAGACTTCTAAGCGATCTCGACATGGTTGACATCAAAAACATCAGCGATGAAAAGCTTGTGAAAGTTTTCCATGAACAAACGGAAATTTTCAATGCTGTGGATCGCAGCGACGAACCAGACATTCTCGACGCAATACCGCCAAAGAGTAGGGTACATGCTGCCGCTTGGATGGCCGGGCAAGATTTAAAGCAATTGATGTCACGTGCTACTTACTTCAGGCATGCAAAAATTCTTCGCGAATACGGCATTGATATAGCAGAACCTCGCAACGTTGAAACCTTCCCTGTGAAAGTCCGCATCGTTGAAATGAAGCCATTGGCCAAACCATCCTGGTACAGCCTGGAAGACGAACAACCTCACTTAAAAGTAGTTGGAGAATAAACCATGAAAAATCTCACTTTGTTTTTTAGCTCAATGCTTTTATCTGGCGCCTTTGTATTTGCCTGGGGCATGTATCTCTAGATTTCAGCCTATACGCTCTGCTGGGGCGTATGGGGTGCAATCCCGCACCGTTTAACATAAAGGAAATTAAGTAAAATGAAAGAGAAAATTAAAAGCATTTATCGCAAAGCCAAAGATGTCGTGATGACTATCGGTAGCCGTGTAGTTCAGAAAGTACAATCAGCTTTTACCCATTGTGTTAATGCACTCCGTAAAACGGCCAAAGCTGCCTTGGTTGCAATCGGTATTTCAACCGCCATTCTTGCACCAAGCGCTCAAGCTGCTGTACCTGCTGACGTGACCACAGCAATTACCACGGCTGTTACTGACGTGGCAACAATCGGCGGCGCTGTCATTGTTGTGTTCGTTGCAATCAAAGCATGGAAGTGGCTGCGAGGCACTCTGTAACATGCCTTATTTGTATCAAGGTAGATGTCTTGATACCGTCCAGCAGTTACATGAATATGTAGCTGCTGAATGTCCGCCTGTATCAGGCAATTATTCTCTTCAATGTACACCAACGGCTGCACAAGTTGACATTGTCGCCACCGACATCATGAACTCTACCACGTACACCAGCGTATTAGTACCTTCTCAGATTCCATGCAATGTAACGCTACTTGATCAGACCGATTTCTATTGGCAACTGGCTCTAGTACTCGTCACTGGTTTTGCAATCCGCGCAATGATAAAGGCTTTTCAATAATGGAAATCTGGATTTATGAATTCGGCTATCTACTCGCTCTTTTAGGTGCTCTATGGCTAATCATTACCGCCTAATATGGCTTTTTGTTTTCCTTCCATCTTTAGCCTTGGCTGCTGAACCTGGGGAAATCGATCTAGCAGGATGGGTCAAAAACACAGACGGCACATATACCAAAGCATTTGGCGATTCAAAAGTAACACTAACATCACCGCCGCAAGGCATCAAAACAACTTCCACGGCCACAGTCAATACTTCCAAAGGTCTAATTCCGTTTGAAATCTCTAAAACTGCTAACGTTGATGTTTCCAGAGTAGGTAAGGCAGTTCGAGGTTTAGCGGTTGCGGCTGGTCCAGTAGGAATGACATTGACGGCCGTATCGCTTGTATGTGAGCTATCGAATATCTGTAATCAAGCTGGTCAATGGATGGTGCCAGGATCAGACCCATTGCCTGGACAACCTAATTCTTATCCCGTTAGCGATGGTAAATGGTGGGCTTGGGATTATCGCTATGCTGCTACTGTACAGGCCGCTTGCTCTGATACCGTACGTTTAACCCAAAATATAGGGGCCGGCTCAACCTATGATCATTACGAAGCCATAGACGGCAATCCTAATACATTTAAATGTTATGGCAAGCATCCGAACGGGACTGTTTATTATGCTTCCAATACCGGCAGATCATCCGGTTGTGCTGATGGCTATACAGTAAATGGCACAATGTGCGATAAAACCGGATCAACACAGCCACATGCAGCTACAAGTTCAGACTGGGACGCAAAGCAATCACTGCTGAACGATACGCGCTTTATTCAGGAATTGATTGATAAGGCTGCTGATGTTCCGATTGACGGCGTGCCCACACTAACACCAGATCAGAAAAAGCGGCTCGGCGTTGATTCAGTACCGACCAAAGACGCGCAAGGCAATGTGACGGGCAGGGAAGAGACAGTAACCGAGATTGAAGCTGTTGACGCTGCAACAACTACTAATCCGGGCAAAGTCATTATCAAGGAAACCAAGACAACAGTTAGATATGACACTAACAATACGCAAATTAGTACCAATACCAGCACCAATTACACTAATCAGCCAGAAACTACAAAGCCGACCGGATTTGAGATTAAATTCGATGAAATAGCGCCGGCCACCATTCAGAATCATAACGTTTCAACAACATTCAATGCTGATAGTTGGGGCACTGGCACATGTCCACCTGATATCGAAGTAGCACTCAGCCAGTTTACTTTCAGCATACCGACTAATCCAATCTGCACATTAGCTGACATGATAAAACCATTCGTTTTATTGATTGCTAGTGTCATTGGTATTTACATCATTTCAGGCGTTAAAGGAGCTAATAAATAATGTTTCAAATACTCATACCACTAGGCGCTTTTTTATCCTCCGGTGTTGGTTATCTGGCCGCACGTGTTCTCATGGCATTGGGCATAGGCACATTGACTTATGGCTCAGTCCTGATACTGCTCAATCAAATATTTGTACAGGCGCAAGGCTATTACAACAACGTGCCAGTATTTACATTGCAGATACTCAACCTTGCGGGATTTGGTGATGCAATGGGGATAGTTATGGGAGCAGTGCTAGCACGTGCCGCTTTTGTATTCCTGCCGAAACTTGGAGTCATACCAAAATGATTATAGTTCTGACTGCAACGCCTGGGTGCGGCAAGACCAATCATGCGGTATGGTCGATCATTAAACCAGCCGTAGAATCTGGTCGCGTGGTGTACGTTAACCGCATACCGGACTTAAAGCTGGCTCATATAAAGCTTACAGATCGTCAGCTAAATCGATGGCACGAAAGAACTTATGATGATCCTGACGACATCGAGGGAAAATCGAAGTTAAACAATA
>CBFGXU010000199.1:0-3137 GCA_965652935.1 uncultured Nitrosomonas sp. | reverse complement strand
ATCACCCATTTAGTCGGGCGGCTTGTTTGGCGCGCGCAACTAAAGTAGGCGATCCTTCCAGCCCAATCACCTGCCGCACACGGGTTGCGAGCGGTAGCGTGAAATTGCCCAGCCCACAAAAAAAATCGACCACTGCATCGTTGGGCTCCGGCGCCAGCAACTGAATAGCACGGCTAACCAACACGGTATTGATCTGATGATTGACTTGCGTGAAGTCGGTGGGTGCAAAAAGCAAGGTTATGCCAAATTCGGGCAATTCCAGTAATAACAGATCTGAATCACCGCTTAACGGCATAGCCGTCTCAGGGCCGCCAGGCTGCAACCACATCGATATATCATACGTTCGGCCAAACTGCAGCAGCGCCTCACAGTCACCCGCAGTTGGTGCATCGAGTACACGAACCACCAGTACGGCGGGTCTGCGTACCCACCGCCACTTCGATCTGCGGCAGCCGGTCTCGGATCGACAAGCCGGCGATCAGCTGGCGCAGCGGCATCAGCAAATCAGAGATTCGCGCAGGCAGCACAGCGCAGGATTGTATGTCGGCCACAAAACTCGTGGCGCGTTCATGAAACCCCCCCAGCAGACGCCTTTGCGTTGCACATAGCGAACAGATAACCGTGCACGATGGCGGTAGCCCCAGGTGAGTCCATTGATAGGTGGCAAAATATTGTAAGGGCGCACCTTCGCCACATGCCACAATGCACTTTCCAGTGCGCGTTGCTTGATGGCGAGCTGAGCCGTCGCATTCAAGTGCTGCAGGGAACAACCCTCGCAAAGCACCTTGAAAAAAACCAAAGTGTGCACAACGCGGCACTACCCGGTCAACGCTAGGACGCAACACGGCTGCGATTCGCCCTATCTCATAACGTGGCCTCGATTTCACAAGCTCGTAGCGCACCCGTTCACCCGGTAAGGCACCGTCGATAAACACTGTCTTACCTTCTCGGTGCGAGACACCCTTGCCATCCAGGTTAAACGATTCGATTTCGACTTCGAAACACTCGGTCTGTGCTTTATGTTGAAACAGATAGAAAAAATGTCATTTTTATGAAAATGAATGTACTGAAGGTCGAAGGTGATGTCAAAATTTCACCTTATTCCAATTCAATCTGTACATAATTCAATCTGTACATTAAAGATAACAAGATGACTGATTCAGAAATTGTGCAAGTACAATGGATATACCCTCCTCTTGCCCCAATACAGCAAAGCTGCTTTATTCAACAATTGAAAAATCAAAATTATGAAAATCCAATCACTTAGCAATAGCCATATCCTTTCAACGAGTTTGAGCTTTTTGATCGCATGGACACTTTCCACTCACCCTCAGACAGCGAACGCGGCAAATGATGAATCCCATTTTTCTCCTTATGTCGATATGACGGGTAACATCAGCTTGCCTACTGACTTTAGAGTCACCATGGCGCATTTGGGATCCTGGTTCGCACCCGAAGGTGATGGCAGGGGTTTTCATGATGTTTATACCGAGGCAGCGAGTGTTCTTCACTATCGGAAATATGGAAAATTTCCGGATGGCGCCACCCTTGTCAAAGAGGTGCGGGCTGAGAAAACCGGTGATTATACGACCGGCAAGAATATTAGTTTTGCGACTGGCAAAATTAAACAATGGTTTGTGATGATTAAAGATAACAAAGGCCGTTTCCGCGGAAATCCCAATTGGGGGGATGGCTGGGGTTGGGCTTTAATAAAAACTGATCATACCCATAAAAATGTCTCAACTAACTACAAGGCGGATTGCGTCAATTGTCATATGCCCGCAAAGGAAAGCGATTGGATCTATGTAAACGAGTACCCTACACTCACAACGCCGAATCGATAATAACCGCAACATAACTGCTGGCCTATCCCTCTCAACTGACATTGAGAGGGATATTCAGTCAGATCCGGTCAGCGCCAGCTCAATACGATATAGCGTGACACCTCGTTTTCCCGAATCAACAGCAAAACTTGTTTATTCTTGGAAGTCTTCTTAACCGCCTGTTTGAAATCATCGGAAGTATTGACCGGTTTACGATTTACTTCCAGAATCACCGTACCTCGGCTAATGCCAGCCATGGCAGCCACTGAACCGGGCGCGACATCAGTGACGATCACGCCTTCACCTGCCTTCACATCAAATTGCCTGGCCAGGTCAGCCGTAATGGTCTGCACGGTTAATCCAAGTTTCTCCGTATGTTCTGTTGGCCCTTGCGCAGCAAGCTTGCCATCACTGAGTTTTTCAACCTTTACTGAGACTGTGCGCAGCTTGCCATCACGGATGATATCGAACTTGACCTCGCTGCCCGGCTGAGCAAGCGCCACCTGATTACGAAAATCACCGACATCACCCACCGGTCGCCCCTGATAGCTTACGATCACATCGCCCGCTTTGAGGCCGGCCTTGGCAGCAGGCGAGTTATTGGTTACCTGGGCAATCAGAATTCCACGCTCAGTCTCAAGGTCAAAGGATTTCGCAAGATCAGGAGTCAATTGTTGGATGACAATGCCGAGATAACCGCGCACGACTTCACCGCGTTCGATCAACTGAGTGGCGATGCGCTCTACCAGATTGATCGGAATGGCAAAACCGATGCCCATATAACCGCCGCTGCGACTGAAAATGGCTGTATTCATTCCGATCACTTCCCCTTCCAGATTAACCAGCGGACCACCCGAATTACCGGGGTTAATGGCTGCATCGGTTTGGATAAAATCTTCATAATCGTTTATTCCAAGCGAAGTTCTTCCCTTGGCGCTCACCACGCCGACCGTCAATGTATGGCTCAGACCAAAAGGATTACCGATCGCCACTACCCATTCCCCGACTTCAAGCTGATCATAATCACCCAATGTCAAAGCGGGCATTCCCTTGGCATCGATTTCGATCACTGCGATATCCGATTTGGAATCAGTACCTTTAACTTTTGCCTCAAACTCACGCCCGTCGAGGAATTTGACGCTGATTTTGCCAGCCCCTTGCACGACGTGATTATTGGTCAGAATATAGGTTTTGTTTTCTAACAAGCCACTTTTATAGGAAAAAACGAAACCTGAACCCTGCCCAATCATAGGGCGTCGCTGCTCACCCGGCACATTAAATCCCGGAATATCTGGAAACTTTTCACCAAAAAAA
>CBFGXU010000198.1:0-3145 GCA_965652935.1 uncultured Nitrosomonas sp. | reverse complement strand
TTTTATTCTGAACATTGTACTTCTCCTGATACTTATCAAATCTGATTGTTTTAATTTAGAACTAAGGTTGCATGGGTTCTTGCCATTGCCCACAAGGCTCGCTTTGAGCGCATCCCATCAGCTTGTAAGCTGATTTCAAATTATTGCGTGCATGTAGGTTTTCTGGATCGAGTTGCAGCGCACGTTCAAATGCACCAGCTGCTTCGCTGTTACGTCCTTGCTTTAATAAAGCGTAACCCAGGTTATTGTGTAAATGAGATGCCAATGGCGCTAGTCGGATGGCTTCGCTAATAAATTGAACGCCCAGTTCATGCTCGCCCAATGTCGAGTAAATCATCCCTAAATTATTGTAGGCCTCGTGATGATCTGGCATGAGCTCAAGAACTTTTTCGTAAGCGTTGGCTGCTTCAGCATATTCGTTCTTCTGATGATACTCACGGCCCAACTGATAAAATTCCCTGGCTTCCACCAAACGTGAATCTTCCGGCTTGGGTGGAACGCCGGTTCCATTATTACTTTTTTGCTGAGTGGCAGCGCAGCCTCCCAGTATCAGCAGGCAACCAATGATCAACAGTAATTGCTTTAGTTGGTACATAAAATCATAGCTCCTTTAATTAACCGCCCGCCATCGTTGGCAGGAGAACGCGATAAATGTTGATAGCTCCCGGACCAATGATAACCACAAACAACGCCGGGAAAATAAAAAATAGCAAAGGAAACAGAAGCTTGAGTGCGATCTTGGCTGCTGCCTCTTCGGCACGTAGGCGGCGCTTGGTGCGTAACATATCAGAATGAACACGTAGAGAAGACGCAACACTGGTACCGAAGCGATCTGCTTGTATCAGCATGGCAGCTAATCCTTCGATTTCTTCAACCCCGGTACGTAACGCCAAATTGCGTAATGCCTGATCGCGGCTTCTGCCTGCGCGCATTTCCAGATTGATCAAATGAAGTTCCTCGGCCAAGGGTTTGCATTTCACATACATCTCTTCCCCAACCTTTTTCATCGCTGCATCTAATCCTAATCCCGCTTCAACACAGACCGTCATTAAGTCAATGGCGTCAGGAAAATTCTCGAATAAGTCGCGCTGACGTAGCCTTATGATTTGGGCCAAGACTAAATTAGGCAAATAGTAGCCTGCCGCGGATAGCGCGAGAAAAAACAGTAGGGAGATGTCAGCATTCAGCTGCAAACTACTGATGCCGACATACAGAAAGAAAATTCCTGGCAAGATTAATGCCAGTAATGTTTTACCACCGAAATAAAAGTATGGTACTGATTGCGCACGATAGCCTGCATGCATAAAACGAATGCGCAATGCAGAATTTTTCCAGCCTTCGCGAGGCAGGGAAAGCCTAGCAAACGGACTTGTGAGTTTGTTGGCAACCTGTTCCCATTGACTGGATTCATTATTATCTAAAGATGATTCAGCATGCTGCGAGGCAATTTGATCCAGGCGGGATTGTGTTGGATTAGGTGTCAGCAGCCGCATCAATCCGAATACACTGCCGGCTACGGCAATAAAAATGATGACGAGATAAGCGATCTGAATCATTGTCATTATTGAATTACTCCAGATTACATACGGTACTGCAATTAATACGAGCTGAATTTACCTGGCTTTCTCTTGTCATACTCGAATTTTGATAATGCGCCACATGGCAAAAATTCCGATTACCATCATGGTTAGTGAGCCGCCGATAAGTAAATGTCCTAACGGATCGGTAAACAACAAATTCAGGTATCCTGGATTAACCAGCTGGATTACTAATGCCATTGCAAATGGTAGGCAGCCCAAAATCCAGGCTGATAAACGTCCTTCCGCCGACAGAACACGAATAGTGCCCAGCAGTTTCAAGCGCGCCCGAATCAGACTGCTGATACTTTCAAGAAGTTCTGCCAGGTTGCCGCCACTTTCGCGTTGAATAAGTACTGCAATCACAAGATAACGCAGATCAGTGCTGGGTATCCTGGTACTAAGATTCATGAGTGCATTCTGCATCGAAATGCCAAAATTGACTTCTTCAAATGTCATACGGAACTCATCTGCAATGGGTTCTGCCCCTTCATTAGAAACCATTTGTAGTGCCCCCGAGAAAGCATGTCCTGCCTTCAGTGCGCGTGCCATCAAATCAATAGCATCCGGTAGTTGTTCCTCAATCTTCATTAAACGTTTGTGTCGTGCACTTAAAACCAGTAGGAGAGGTAATGATCCTGCTACTACCAGACAAACTAATGAAATAACAAAATGTAAATTCAGCAGCGACGCGATAGCCATTCCACCTACTATGGCCATACACGTATAGCCCAGAAAGCTTGCTACACTGATTTGTATTCCCGATTGAATCAACAATCGATCAAGGCTATGAATACGCGGAATCTGCAATATCAGGCGCTCTAGTGTTGGAGAGCTACTTAATAGACGTTGTTTAATCAGATTCTGCTCGATTGAATCTTCCCAACCGGCAGAAATTGCCTGCAGCCGTTTCTCGATGCGAACTGCTTCTGGTCCTTTATAGGTATTCCACGTTAAGTAAATACCTTCCAGAAATAGCACTATCGCGATAAATACCAAGACTATAAATAGGTAATAAGAATAGTCCATTTTTGAGAAGAACCCCCTTATTTAAAAACGCGGGTTGGGTCGAACATTTCGTCTCGCAGAGGTACACCAAATACTTTCAAGCGTTCAGCAAATTTAGGGCGAATGCCCGTTGCATGGAAATGCCCTTGTATGACGCCATTTTCATCGATACCTGTCTGCGTATAGGCAAATATCTCCTGCATGGTGATAATGTCACCTTCCATACCAGTAATTTCCTGAATACTGATCAGTTTGCGTTTCCCATCCCTCATACGTGAAACCTGAACAACAACCGAGATTGCAGAACTGATCTGTTGCCGCATGGCTTTACTGGGAAGATTCATTTCAGCCATACTGACCATATTTTCAATCCGGCTCAACGCATCTCGCGGTGTGTTGGCATGCACGGTGGCCATAGAACCTTCATGACCTGTATTCATGGCTTGCAGCATATCCATAGCTTCAGGACCACGTACTTCACCGATAATGACTCGATCCGGCCGCATACGCAGACTGTTTTTTACCAGTGCGCGTTGTGCTACTTCACCTTTACCTTCGAC
>CBFGXU010000197.1:0-3145 GCA_965652935.1 uncultured Nitrosomonas sp. | reverse complement strand
GTTTTGTGCAATGATAATTGCAGTAACTTTACTTTTTCAGTGTCCCAACAATAAAAGAGACGTCGGCCACCATGATTCATGACACTCCATTTCCTTCCTTGACCCCTTCCAGAGCCGCTATCAACAGTAGCTATCTTCGCGACGAAGCTGAGCATCTTGATGCTTTGCTTCCTCTCATCAAACTCAATGAAAACGAGCAAGTACAGGTGGAGGAACTGGCACGTCGGCTGGTGAATAAAGTGCGCAGCCTGGAGCAGGCCCGGAATGGGATTGAGGCATTGTTGCATGAGTATGATCTCAGCACCCAGGAGGGTGTGCTGCTAATGTGTCTGGCCGAGGCGCTACTGCGCATTCCTGATACTGAGACTGCTGACCGGCTGATCCACGACAAGCTTTCCAGCGCCGAATGGCGCCATCATCTCGGACATAGCGCTTCCTGGCTGGTCAATGCGTCTACCTGGGGACTATTGCTCACCGGCAAGTTTGTCAAGCTTGAAGCATCTCCGTCACATTTTGATCGTCTAATCAGCCGCAGTGGTGAGCCGGTAATTCGTGTGGCGATCAAACAGGCGATGCGTCTCATCGGTCATCAGTTCGTCATGGGCAATACCATCGATGAAGCGTTAACGCGCAGCCAAGATAATGAAAACAGACGCTATCGCTATTCATTCGATATGCTCGGTGAGGCAGCGCTCACTAAGGCCGATGTCGCGCACTATTGGGATGCTTATCATCATGCCATTGTCACTTTGGGTAAGCAGGTTAAAGAGGGTGAATTGCTGGCTCATCCGGGTATTTCAGTAAAACTTTCCGCTCTCCATCCCCGCTACGAATACACCCAGCGCCAGCGTGTGCTCGAGGAGTTATCGCCGTGTCTGCTGGAATTAGCACTCGCCGCCAAGGCTGCCAACATCAGCATGACCATTGATGCCGAGGAAGCGGAGCGGCTTGATCTCTCGCTCGATCTGTTTGAAACCGTATACCGTAATGACAAGCTGAGTGGTTGGAATGGCTTTGGCTTGGCAATACAGGCTTATCAAAAACGCGCTGTTCCTATCATCGATTGGCTGGTGCAACTGGCGAGCGAGTGTAAACGTCAGATCTCGGTCCGCCTCGTCAAGGGCGCCTACTGGGATACCGAGATCAAACAGGCGCAGGAACGTGGTCTCGACGGCTACCCCGTTTTTACCCGCAAAGCGGCGACCGATGTTTCATTCCTTGCGTGTGCCCGCCGCCTGCTCGATAGTGGTGATCTGCTGTATCCTCAGTTCGCTACCCATAACGCCCGTACTGTCGCCACTCTTATTGTTATGGCCGGGGCCCGTCCGTTTGAGTTTCAGCGCCTGCATGGGATGGGTGAAGCCCTTTATGACACGGTACTCAATGAATATCCGCAATTCAATTGCCGTGTTTATGCGCCCGTTGGCAACTACCAGGAATTGCTTCCCTATCTGGTGCGGCGGCTATTGGAAAATGGCGCCAATAGTTCCTTTGTCAACCAGATCGTCAATGAACGGCTCAGCGTCGAAGAAATCATCGCCGATCCTGTCAGTCAACTGGAACATCATCAATCATATATCCCTATCCCACGCCATCTCTACGGTGAAACACGGCTCAACTCGAGCGGTATCAATCTTGCTGATCGCGAGGCGCAAAGGCATCTCGATCAAGCATTGGAAGAACTGTACCGACAGTCATGGCATGCCGCGCCCATCGTCGATGGTAAGGTGCTCACTGGCAGCGTACAAGCTATCCTCAACCCCGCTGACCATGCGGATGTGATCGGTGAAGTGTCATTGGCTGATACCAGCGCTGCCGACAGAGCGCTCTGCGTTGCGCATGACGCCGCGCCCGAATGGGCTAGCAGCAGCGCAAACGAACGGGCGGCATTGCTTGAACGAGCTGCAGAGTTATTTGAAGAGGAACGCGCTGAATTGATGGCGCGCATCATCCGCGAGGGTGGGCGTACCCTTCATGATGCGCAGAATGAAGTGCGCGAAGCAATTGATTTCTGCCGCTATTATGCCGCTCAGGCGCGCCACCATTTTGAGCACCCCATCACATTGCCTGGCATCACCGGAGAAACGAGTCAATTGCAACTAACGGGGCGCGGCGTATTCATCTGCATCAGTCCGTGGAATTTTCCGGTTTCCATCTTTACCGGTCAGATTACTGCCGCACTTGCAGCCGGTAATAGTGTAATCGCCAAACCGGCGGCATTGACGCCGCTATGCGCGGCATACGTGATCCATCTGCTGCACAGGGCCGGCATTCCTCAAGCGGTGCTGCATTTTGTTCCAGGCAGTGGCGGGGAAATCGGCATGAAGCTGGTGAGCGATGCACATATCGCAGGTGTCGCATTCACCGGTTCTACCAGTACCGCCCGGCAGATCAATCAGGCGCTTGCACAAAATGAACGCATTCTGCCGTTCATTGCCGAGACCGGCGGCCAGAATTGCATGATCGTCGACAGTTCCGCATTGCCGGAGCAGGTGGTAAAAGATGTGATCGCTTCCGCTTTTAACAGTGCCGGACAACGCTGTTCAGCGCTGCGCGTGCTTTTTTTGCAGCAGGAGATCGCGTCCCAAATTCTGGAAATGCTCAGCGGTGCGATGGATGAATTGCATATTGGTAATCCCATGCGTCTCAGCACGGATATCGGGCCTCTCATCAGCTTATCTGCCCGCGATGATCTGCAACGGCACAGCGAGCGAATGAACAATGAGGCCCATCTGATTAAGATGATGCCCTTACTGCAAGGGAGCGAGCAGGGCAGTTATTTTGCTCCGCGCGTTTATGAAATCGAAAAGCTCAGCCAGCTCCAGCATGAAGTGTTCGGCCCTATCCTGCACGTCATTCGCTATCAGGCCAGCCGATTGAATGAAGTGGTTGAAGCCATCAACGACAGCGGGTACGGACTCACCCTGGGTATCCATAGCCGCATCGATACCACGATCGATTACATCACCCGACATGCCCGTTGCGGTAATACCTACGTCAACCGCAATATCATCGGCGCTGTCGTCGGTTCGCAACCGTTCGGTGGCGAAGGATTATCCGGCACCGGCCCCAAGGCTGGTGGCCCTCATTATCTGCAGCGCTTTGCGACTGAGCGGGTAGTCACTGTCAATACGGCAGCGGTAGG
>CBFGXU010000196.1:0-3159 GCA_965652935.1 uncultured Nitrosomonas sp. | reverse complement strand
ATACTTAATTCAACGACTATATTCTTAATTCGCGACCTGACCCCTTCACCTTGTTTGTGTGGATCTAAACAAATTTGATATGATGACGGCCAAATTGGTCAATTAGTCTAAAATACAAGGAGTACCATGAACAGTCTGGTATTAGATTTCATTGATGACGTAATATATTACGTCATTTCGGACGCCTAATTTTAGTTATGTCTTCGGGTGATCATTTACCTTGATCAGAACAAGTGGATCGAACTCTCAAAGATGGTCCATGGAAAGGACGACTCACAGAGGGCGAAGAGAATCGTTCGTGCCATGGAATCCGTTTGCACCGCAGGTCACGTGACTCTACCTCTCTCCGCCATCCATTACATGGAGACTTCGCGCATTTCGAATGAGGGGCGCAAGGTCAGGCTTGGCTCTACTATGTGGCGCTTCTCTCGAGGTCAGACTATTGCAGGCTACCCCGCGGTCGTGCGGCACGAACTCGATGTGGCTCTCTCGAAACACTTCGCACACATCGTTCCCGGTGAATTGCAGGTCATCGGCTTCGGACATGCGCATGCGTTTGGTGAAGCAGCGGGTAACGTACCTAGCATCTTCGCAGAGGAATTCGAGCGATCGATGCTGATGGGGAACGAACTCCTACGCATTCCGCCGCTGGCTTCATACGCATCACATCATCGAGAGAGTTTTCGGAATCATTTGGCATCCCTTCATATACGGGCCGCCGAAGTCTCGCCTGATCTTCGCGAGAACTTCTTGTATGCGATCAGCACAGTGGACATTTTGGAGCCCTTGAGCCAGGCGATGGTGAAGTACGAACTACCTGCGAACACTTTGGAAATCCTCGGTGAGACTGGTCTGAAGAAGCTCATTAACGACATGCCTACGCGACGAGTTGACCTGCACCTCCACAGACAGGTACTCCGCAATCCCACGTATGCTCCGAAGCCGACTGATCTAGAGGACTGGGCAGCTTTGGCGATGGCGGCCTGCTACTGTGACGTTGTTGTGTGTGAGAAGCACATGGCAAATATGCTGTCGCGTGACGGCTTTAGAACGAAGACCCGGATTGAGGTGGATCTTGATCAGACATTTACCACGCTGGCACCGACCTAACAGCTCCATCGAGCGGACGTGCCCCGGCAAGCCCCGGGTCACGCCGCTTATGTCAAGCGTTAGAGGTTACAAGTGAGAACGCACGTCGAATTTGTATCCGCCGCGTTTCCGCCTATCCAGGCGAAGAAGAGGAGATCAATCCTGGTCGCTTCGGGAAAAGATTGGCCGAATTCATTGCCGAGGGGCTCCCTCACCATGGCTTTGGCGAAGTAGTATCTGCCCGGAAGACTGGGGCATTAGGCTGGACATTGAAAACCAAGATTTTCCGTTGTGGATCGGTTGCGGAGACTATGAGGAGTTTGACAACGGTTTTTTGGTTTTCATAGAACCATCTCGACCTTTCATACGAAAGTAGCTCAGAAAGATCGAAATTGGCCAAGTCATCGAGAAGGTTGCAGTTGCGCTTGAGACCACCCTCCTCGGCAGCGAGAAAGTCACAAACCTAAGGTGGTGGTCCGAGAATGAGGCCCGCCCCTAACACTACGGTCAACCTGACAACCGAAAGCGGGACGCTCTTCGAACGATCCGCCTCGCACGGTTGCAGCTTATCTCCACGTTGCCATGCATCATACACTTAAAACCCTTTACTGCCGGATGAACGAAAAGAACGCCATATCCGCCAGCGTATACCGGCCCGCCAGCTAGTAACCATAGTTACTCAAGCGCACATCTAAAGCGGCCAAAAAAACTCGGCCTGCTCGCGATAATAAGCTTCAGAGTACTGTGGAAATCGCACCGCATATTTATACAAATCCAGCTTCGGTTTAAGGGATTCGTCATTGTGTTTTGAATCAATGACATCATGGCAGTGGCTGCCGTCTGATCATCAGCCAGCCAGCACTCAGGATCATTCTGAGCAAGCGCCCAGTGCATGATATAAGCCTGGATACATGCACTGGGACAGGCGCTGGGGTTCCGAAAGAAAATCAGCAAGATTGAATTCGCCCCAAAAAAGCGAGGAATTGAGTTTGAAAAATACCAGTCTATTTAGTCAACGGCCAGCCGATCAACAAGACCGTGATGGCGACAACACCAGCTACGATATTCATCGGTATTCCCACTTTCAGGAAATCGGTAAAACGATATTCGCCGGGACCATAAACCATCATATTCGTTTGATAACCCAAAGGAGTGGCAAAGCTGGCAGAAGCGGCCAGCATGATGGCAAACACAAAAGGCACATTATTCAAATCGGCTTTTTCGGTAATCTCCAATACAATTGGCAGCATCAGCAGCGCCGCTGCATTATTGGTAATCACTTCGGTCAACAATGAAATGGTGATATAGGTCAGAATTAACAGCAACCAGGGCGTACCGCCGCTCAGATTGACGATATTTTCCGCAAGATATTTCGCTACGCCGGTTTTCTCCAAGGCTATCCCCAGGGCAAATGATGAGGCAATCGTGATGATAACACTCAGATCAAGGCTTCTTTCCGCTTGATTAGCCGAACAGCAGCCGGTGATGATCATCAAGCCGCCCCCCAGCAATGCCGCATTCAACATGCTGATGACTTCAAAGCTGGCCGCGGCAATCACCGTCAGAAGAATGGCCCAGGCGATATAAGCCCGTTCATGCCGCGGCGTTTCGGTGTTCAAGTCATTGATCAGCAGAAAATCCTTGTTATAGCGCTGGCGGGTGACAAAAGCCGGTCTTGCTTCCAGCAATAGCGTGTCACCGGCTTGGAGGATGATACTGCCCAGATTACCTTTGATACGCTCGCCATTCCGCGCCACGGCCAGCACCGCCGCGCCGTAACGGGCGCGGAAACGCGCGTCGCGAATAGCATAACCGATGGCCGTGCAATGCGGCGACACTACCGCTTCAACCAGGCGTCTTTCAGGATGCCGCTCGGTAAAGGTTTGCCCATGATCGCCATCTGTCGACGGCACGATGCCATTAATACGCAATAAATCCGAAATTGCGTCGGTATCGCCCGCAAATACCAGACGGTCGCCTCCCTGAAGCACTTCTTCGGGAGCGACTACCGCCAGCGCAACACCACTTCTCTCAATCTCAATCAGGTACACACGCTGCAAATGCCTTAAC
>CBFGXU010000195.1:0-3180 GCA_965652935.1 uncultured Nitrosomonas sp. | reverse complement strand
CAGTAATCAACCATGTCCATACGAACATCGGCATTTTCATCAATGTCATGCCTGGGGCACGCATATTTAAAATGGTCGTGATGATATTTATTGAACCCATGATTGAAGATGCCCCCAATATATGAATTGCAAAAATCATCAGATCAACGCCTATACCGCCTTGAGTTGAAAGCGGAGGATAGAACGTCCACCCGCCTGCTGCAGCACCACCTGGCGCAAAGAAGGAACCTACTAGCAAAGTTCCTGCTACTGGCAATAACCAGAAACTCCAGTTATTCATGCGCGCAAACGCCATATCGGGCGCACCAATCATTATAGGCACTTGCCAGTTAGCAAAACCCACAAAAGCCGGCATAATGGCGCCAAACACCATAATCAGGCCATGTAATGTTGTAAATTGATTAAATAACTCAGGCTCTAATATCTGAATGCCTGGCTGATATAACTCAGCGCGGATTCCCATTGCTAGAAAGCCACCAATCATAAACATTGTAAAACTGAACCACAAATACATTGTGCCAATGTCTTTATGATTAGTTGTTGTAATCCAGCGCATTATTCCACTGGGATGATGGTCATCATGTCCATGACCGTGTACGTCACCATGTACTGCTGCCATAGTTATCTCCTTTTACTTATTTTCTATATGCATTGATGTCTTAACTGCAGAGGCACTCAGCTGGGCAGCCACCCATTTGCTATACTCATCCGCCTCCATCACTTCTACCACGATCGGCATAAAGCCATGATCCTTGCCGCACAATTCAGCACATTGCCCCCGATATATCCCCGGCTTATCTGCTGTAAACCATGTGTCACGAATGAAACCTGGTATAGCATCCTGTTTAATACCCAATGCCGGCACCCACCAGGCATGAAGCACATCATTTGCTGTTATAATAACACGCACTTTCTTACCCACCGGCACAACCACGCGATTATCCACCTCTAACAGATAATTCTCACCTTTGGTTTCCTTATTTTCTACCTGAGCTCTGGGTGTAGCTAACTTGCTGAAAAAACTGATCCCCTCACCCTCACCTTGAAGATAATCATAACCCCACAGCCATTGATAGCCCGTCGCCTTAATGGTCATATCAGGGCTTGAGGTGTCTTTCATCGCGATGACTGTCTTTGTGGCGGGATACGCCATAAAAACAAGAATGAGACACGGTATGACGGTCCAGATAACTTCAACCGTTGTGCTATGGTGAAAATTTGCTGCTTTATAGCCCACAGATTTGCGGTGTTTGAGTATAGAATAAAACATGACACCAAATACACCAATAAAAATAGCCAAACAAATCCACAAAAGCATAATATGCTGATCATAGATATCTTTCGCTATGACACTCTGCGGCTCGGGAAAATTATACTTAGACCCTACCGCCATGCTTGAGTACAAAGCGAGAGCAGACACTCCCGCCATAGTTACTACTGATTTACTTCTCATATTTCCCCCCACATGATTACTAATTTTACAGATTTCAGGTACGACTATGAACGAACGCTACAATCTGAGCGTCTATCATATTTAGTAGCTTCGGAAGTCATACGCCAGAATCTTATTTTGTTAAAACCACACCATGGTTGACGACAATTACATTTTTTCGATTGAATTTCCTTGTTATCTGTAGCTTAGATTTCTTAGTCATAAATATCTTCAAATGCTAATTAATCAAGAAGAAATTTTAGCATGTCACTGCAGCCCAAACAAGGAAAATTCATGATTTTTATAGCAATATTACCCTGTTTATAAAATGGTATTGCTATTTAATTGTTTTCACGAGAGGCTCCTCTCAAACAGAAAAAGATCCTCTTTTCTATAAATTTCATCCTTCTACTATCTTGCTATCTCGTTTGTATAATGAGATTTCAACAAGCGTCACCTATTCATCCAATTAAACCTGTTCAGCATCACTGCCATTAATGACCAGAAGCTATTTCACCGCTAATTTCCCGATAACTTGATGTCAATTATTCAAAATGAGCACTGCATCGATTTGATTTTACAATTTCTTGTAATACTCAACGATTTACTCAGGAGACTGGCAAAAGCGCGCTATACCTCATTTAGCCTCGTCAGAACTCTCAGTCAGATGTAGCTTCGGATTAGACTAGCACTGTGAAATTTCTATTTCAACTAAAGCTTAAAAGTTCTGTTATAGGTAATTAAAAGAAAAGCTTTTAATCGGATGGTGTGCTAATAAAAATACAACCTAAACTAACTCAACCAATAATATCACCAGCAAAACCACAAGGATTATAGGCACAATAAAGCTCATCCAATCCGAAGGAGTACCTTTAGGGCTATTTCTCATCCTATCCAAAGTAGCTGGAAACAGAATCACTATAAACATTACCAGCGCTAATGCAGAAACAATTTGCATCCAATCCATAAGCACCTTCCATTCATTTTTTCTTTGCTCAAAAAAAAACCCCGGATAAACCGGGGCTCTGAATATTTATTCAAGTATTATGAATTAATCATCATTACCCATAATACCCAAAATTTGTAATAAGCTAATAAAAATATTGAAAATTGTCATATACAATCCAATCGTTGCTAACACATAATTGGTTTCTCCGCCATGGATAATACGACTCGTATCGTAAAGAATGAAACCACTCATAATCATGATAACAACAGCAGATATCGCTAATGACATAGCTGGTATAGCGAGAAAAATATTCGCCACTGCTGCAAGCAATACCAGCAGGAAGCCTACCATTAGAAAGCCTCCCAGAAAACTAAAATCTTTTCGTGTGGCTAGTGCATAGGCAGATAAGCCCATGAATATAACACCTGTGCCACCGAGCGATAAAGTAATAATATTCCCGCCATTTGGCAAAGCAGCATACATACTCAGCAATGGTCCCAAACCAAATCCGAGCAAGCCCGTAATCAAGAAAACAATTCCGATACCAGCTGTCGAATGAGCAAAACGAGGCAGTACAAACATGGCAATTACCATTCCACCGATCACAGATATCAAATAAGTCATTGGTGGCATGTTCAGAAACATTGAAAGTGCAGCAGTAAAACCACTGAACAATAATGTTAGCGACAAGAGCATGTAGGTATTGCGCAATACTTTGTTAGTCGCTAAGGCCGATGAAGATCTTTGAGCAACTGTTGGGTAGTCTTGATTCATTTGAAATAACCTCCAATTTAAGAAT
>CBFGXU010000194.1:0-3192 GCA_965652935.1 uncultured Nitrosomonas sp. | reverse complement strand
CCAACCGGTGATTGGCGGGAAAATTGCCAAAGGAATAATTGAGGTAACAGGTTTGGGTGTATCGGTTGCAACAGTGCCGTCAACCGCGATGGCACTGTTGCTGTTTTTTCTGGTGATGCCGGTATTCACATTTCTGCTTCACCCGATATCGAGCATTTATTCACGTAAACACGAGTTTGAGGCCGATGCTTATGCTGCGCAGAATTCATCCGCGGATGATCTGATTCATGCGCTGGTCAAACTGTATCAGGATAATGCGGCTACACTTACGCCAGATCCACTGCATTCGGCTTTTTATGATTCACATCCACCGGCAGCCATCAGAGTGGCTCATCTACAAAGTCAGGGGCAATCATGAGCAAAACAGTGTGTGATTTAACTTCCAAACAGTGCAAACCTTGCGAAGGTGGTGTACCGCCATTGTCTTCCGATGAAGTTTCTGCCTTTTTGCAGCAAATTGAAGGGTGGCAATTACAAGATAAGCAAATCAGTAAAACCTACGCATTCAAGAATTACTATCAAACTATGGCGTTTGTGAATGCGGTGGCGTGGATTTCCCACAGGGAAGATCATCATCCGGATATGATGGTGGGTTACAATCAGTGCGTTGTCACCTATACAACGCATGCGATTGGCGGTTTATCCGAGAATGATTTTATCTGTGCAGCTAAAATAGACAAGCTGCTTACAATTTGAGTATTCGTTCCAAAAACTCAAAGCGTAAAGTTGAGTGTTTAGCCGGGCAAGTCATCGCCGCATTTGGCAGGCATTATTCCGTTGCAACTGAAACAGGTGAAATTGTATCTTGTGTCATGCGCGGCAAGAAAGGTGGTATTGCCTGTGGTGATCAGGTTGAGTGTCAACTCACCACCGCTGGACAAGGTGTCATCGAAACAATAAAACCGCGTACATCGCTGTTATACCGCAGTGACACCTTCAAGGAAAAAATCATCGCCGCCAATGTGACACAGATCATCATTGTTGTGGCTGCGATTCCCAGCTTTAGTGAGGAATTAATCAATCGCTGCCTGGTAGCTGTTGAGAGCGAAAATATTAGCGTGTTGATTGTGCTGAATAAAGCCGATCTCGCAGAACCTACCCAAGCAGCAATGGATACACTTTCGCTTTACAGGGATCTTGGTTATCCCGTATTACAGTTAAGCGCCCTCACAGATGTTTCAGCGCTTCGATCCTATTTAACAGGCCATCTCAGCATATTGGCCGGTCAATCCGGCATGGGTAAATCAACACTGCTCAATGCATTGATCCCGCAAGCCAGGCGAGCCACCGCGGAAATCTCGCTGGCACTGGATTCCGGCTGCCATACCACCACGCACTCACAGCTTTATCATCTCGATGCGGATAGCGCTATCATCGATTCTCCTGGATTCCAGGAATTTGGATTGAATCACATTAAAGATGAGAACCTGGCATGGGGTTTTATCGAGTTTCATCCTTACATCGGGCAATGCAAATTCAATAATTGCCGTCATACCAGCGAACCCGGCTGTGCCGTGTTACTGGCCGTGCAAGCGGGGAAAATTCATCGCAAGCGCCTGGCTTTCTATCATAAACTACTGCGACCTGATAGCCTGGGTATGAATGAGTAAAGAAGGCTCTGAATAAGTAACTGCACCAGCAAAAAACACATACCACTGACAGTAATTCATTATTGACGCGTCAAATCCTCTCCGGCAAGATGTGGAATAAATAATAATCTACTATCGATGATGAAAAACTGCTGTGATTTTTCCAGAATATTTTGTAATGATTGCTCCCCAATCTCTTTAACTCAGTAATCCTATGGCCATTACTCCCAATCGCCAGTGGGCATTACTTGCTGGCCCACTGCTTGCGATCGCTGTTGCAGGTGGAATGAAGCAGTTTGGCTGGGAGGCACAGGCCTGTTGGACAGGTGCAGTGGCAATTCTGTGTGTTGTTTGGTGGATATTTGAACCGATTCCCATTCCTGTTACCTCAATTATTCCTTTGGCAATTTTCCCACTCACCGGTGTTTTACCGCAGGAAAAAATATCGACCGCGTACGGCAGTGAGTTGATTCTGTTGATGCTGGGCGGATTCATCCTCTCTGCGGCCATGGAACGTTCCGGCGCACACCACCGTATCGCACTCGGGATGATTAATCTAGTCGGTGGAACCAGTAGCCGCCGTATCGTGCTAGGCTTTATGGCGGCTACTGCCGCGCTGAGCATGTGGATATCGAATACGGCGACAGCCTTAATGATGCTGCCGATTGCACTTGCTATAATTGCACAAAGCCCCGATAAGAAATTAGCCGTGCCACTGTTATTATCCATTGCATACGGCAGCAGCATTGGTGGTCTGGGTACACCCATTGGAACGCCGCCGAATCTGGTATTCATGCAACAGTACGAAAAATTTACCGGAACGGCAGTCAGTTTTACGCAGTGGATGAGCTGGGGATTGCCAACCGTATTGCTTTTTGTACCATTGGCTGGCTTGTGGCTCACGCGCAAGCTGGACTATAACGGAAAACTGGCTATCCCCCCAACCGGTGATTGGCGGCCGGAAGAGCGCCGTGTACTCATCATTTTTGGATTGACTGCTTTAGCATGGATAACACGGATTGAGCCTTTCGGCGGCTGGAGCACATGGTTCGATCTCAAGGGCGCAAATGACGCCGTTGTGGCGCTCGTTGCAGTAGTGATCATGTTTTTGATTCCCAATGGGCGTGGAAGTCAGCTGCTCGATTGGAAGACTGCAGAGAGAGTGCCTTGGGGCATTCTCATTCTGTTTGCGGCAGGTATTGCCATTGCGCAAGCTTTCGTTGAATCCGGGCTTTCCAGCACTATCGGCACGCAATTAGCCATTCTGACCAGCCTGCATCCCCTCATTACTATTGCGATCATTGCATTGATAGTCACTTTTCTTACTGAAACGACTAGCAATACAGCGACGACCATTTTATTAATGCCGATACTGGCACCGGCAGCGCTTGCAGCAGATATTGATCCCAGCCTATTGATGGTACCGGCAGCAATGAGTGCGAGTTGCGCTTTTATGCTGCCTGTCGCAACGGCACCTAATGCTATCGTTTTTGGGAGTGGTCATGTATCCATTGCCAATATGGTGCGTGAAGGATTAGCGCTCAATTTTATCGGTGTTGTTGTGATTACTTTGGTTTGTTATTTTTTAATTGCATAGCTGGTT
>CBFGXU010000193.1:0-3253 GCA_965652935.1 uncultured Nitrosomonas sp. | reverse complement strand
CCAAGAAGGAACATGGTCCTGATCTGTTTCTATCTTCAAAAATTGGATCTCGTAGCGATCCTCTATTTCAAGACATACATCCATTAAGATTTTATCTATTGGTCGAATGTGCGCAGAAGAACTGGCGGCAACGAGGATTTGATTGCCTCAAAAGTCGTTGCAGAAGTCAAATTTATTGATGGTGTCGAGGCAGCAGCAATAAATCAGAATGCGGCTTGATGAAATCTCTGAACACCCATTGGTACAATAATTCCGATATCGCTAGCTTGACCGTCAGCCATGATAAAATCCAGCGGATTGCCTACCGCATCGGTAATAGCATGAATTTTAGTAGGAAGCCGTTTTCGAGCGCCCCGGGGCTTCTGCTTGCGCAAAAAACTGTTTGCGCTCCAGCAGCACAGCATGTGCATGGTAATCGTGCTATCAATCAGAACTTGTGTAGTCGGGATACTAGCTGCAGCCTACGTGCAGAAATTTCCAGACTTCATGCTTGCACCAGCGTGAGAAGGTTTAAAAAATTAAATGCCATTTGCCCAATGATTATGACAACAAACGCCACTACGCGACACTGCGTAAAATCCACAACACTGCATTCAAAAACGACGACATGTCTCAACGATCCTGGTATAAACTCGCTCTTGGGGCAGCAAGCATTGGTTAAAAAATCCTCATTGTTCATCGGTTAGTCCTGTTCTGCTATTCATTCTCCAGAAAATGAATCAAAATTCTTGTGGATTATTACGAAATGTCAACAGAACCTAACAATAGCCTAACCGATGATTCATGTCGCCGCCGACACGTTGAAAGAAATCTAACTCCTCTCCATGGAGCTCAGTTCGCCAACGCTCATCAAGCTGTATCCCTTTTTGAGGAGAAAATCTTGTATTATTACCGCTTACAAGATGCCTTGTAGATAGCGATAAATCAAGCATTTGCGATTCAAAAGGGACGCCGACAAAATCGCATAAAATATGACCCATCTTTTCAGGATCAGATGCAAGATCTTCATAGCGTATTTTTAGCAACTTCTCTGCGGCAATATACTTTTCAAGCAAAGGTAAGGCATGACTATAATATTTTAACCATCCAGTTATACTTTCTAACTGATTGCGACCACTGGAACGACGTGAAAGATATACTCCTCTTCCATCCCGGGTCAACAAAATTATTTTAACCAAATTGGGCCAGCGCTGGTGCAGCTCGACTGCTTCACGGAAATTCTTCGATGAATCTATAATAATAGTTTTGTTCCAACAGTAAAAAATCTCCTTATATAAATTCATCTTATTGTGCAATGCTTCAAACAATATGGGTGGTATATGAAAGCGTTTACGCAGGCTATAAGGAAGATGATCGCGACCTCTCATCCAAGCCTTTCGCAAAGCAATTGTCAATAGATATGCACGTGTCTGATGTTGATAATCAATCTGATTAAAAGCGATAGCATCCCAAAGCTTAAATTTATAAGGATATTTAATAAGATCAATATCATATGATGACACAATAGCATCAAATACTTTGCGCCACTGTACACAGGTACTTAGCTTATCGCCACAGCTGCACTCTGCATTCAAGCTGAGAGCATTACCCAACAGATTGACTTCTCCCAAGGAAGCTGCTTGTGAATGTCCACCTATGAACATGTCAGTCAAAGTAGAGCCACTGCGAGCAGCAGAACAAATATATAGAACCTGAAAATCATTCTGAACAATTTTTTCCATTTGATTAAAACGATGTAGTATTAATATTTCTTATGTTGAATTATTTCGACACGTTATCAAGTTATTTCATTATCTTGAATTTGTTACAAAACCCCAGCGGCGTAAAGTATCTTCCTGAAGATGAAGCACCATTCTCGATTCTGGCTCTGTCCAGTTACAAAGCCATGCTTCTTGTTGTGGTGCAAGACGCAGAGACTCTACAATATCCCAAAACATGGCGTCTGCTTGTGGAGTTATTTCCATAAAATCCAGGATACGTTGCAATTGCTCATGCGGATGATGTAAAAGCTCATCATATCTCACCTCTAAAAGTTGATTGCTTCGAAGCAGTGCAATTTCCCTTTCAAGGGATTGCATTTCCTCCACCCAATTGCGCGCTGCAATCTCTAATGGACTAAAACCCTCTGCTACCATTTGTTGAGGTGTCTTACCCGCCCAGTACAAAATATGATCATTCCACCAGGCCACTTGTAACAAGGAATTGGCAACCGCCCGACCGTCCCGTATTAAATGAACATATTTCGCATCAGGAAATATCTGCGTTAAAATTGATACACGACGATTGTTAGCAGTGCGCTTGGTTAATAATACTTCTCCGCGAGATAACTGACGAATGCGCTCAAATCTGTCTCTCAGGCGCTTGGCTACTTGAGGACGCAGACGATAATCAGCGGAAGGCGTTTTCGGAATATCAAAGCTCGCATATACCGATTCAGCTTCTGATGGCGTGGGCACAAGGGAATGAAACCATCTTCGTCGTTCATTAAAGTAAGCATTCCCTTGTTCCTTAAACCATGCTTTACGCTTATATTCGGGAAACTGGTTGAGTATGTGCTGCAAATAAGCCAGAACGGGTAACTTAGGATAACGATTTTGATAATTGCTCAAATAGGCTACACTACGATGGATGGACAGTATCTTGTATAGCAATGTGGTGCCAGAACGGCCTGCCCCAAGAAGAAATACTACGCAGCTTTTCCCATTGCTCATAATTGCTCTTGAACCATATTCTTTGTATCGTTAGGTATAAGTCTTGTTAATATACAACTATCACATGCAGAATCGCTATATTTTACTTTTTTAGTAATTGACGCACCCAATAGCGAACATCGGTTACAGGTGGCATGTCATTAGTTGCAAAGTTTAATTTCAAGCGGAATTGCCAGGGTGCATCGCTTCCTTTGATTTCAGCACGACGCAACAGATATGGATCAGCACCTTTTAGGTTTCGCCCAGATATAGTCGAACATGCCCCTCGATAACCAGCCTCTATAACAGCATCACGAGCCGCCGGACTCCAACTTCCGAAAGGATATGCGAAATGGGGTATTTCACACCCAATTATATCTTCCAGTGCCTTTTTACTATCTTGAACTTCCCTGGATACAATTTTTTTTTCGGTCTTCCCAAGCCAAATATGATTAACGCTATGGCTACCGACATCTATACCTGATTCAGCCAAAGTACGAATCTCACCAGCCGTAAGCATGCGCCTGCGTGGAAATCCAAAAACCTCAGCGAAGTCATTATAT
>CBFGXU010000192.1:0-3265 GCA_965652935.1 uncultured Nitrosomonas sp. | reverse complement strand
CTCAAAGATAAAGCCCTGGTCGTCACGAAGCTTGCGTATTTTGACACCTTCAGCAGTTGCATTTCTGCAGGCTAAGTCCGCAGCAATTCTTTGATAGCCATAAATGCTTCTGGTTGCTGTGACCTGCACCGCCGCGATGCGGTCAGCTATGTTACCCAGCCGTATCCGGTACTATCCCGCGTTTTTCACTGTGAACACATCTACTAATCGGAGCTTGCTGCCAGTTTTAAAGTGACCTTCGTCATCAATGTAATCTGCAGGATCGTCGATTCCGATTACATAGCCTGTCAGGGAATTACGTGTCAATTTGAAACGGATGAGATGGCGGTATTGTTCGGATCGAGCACCGCCTCCAGCTTCGTTGTTGTGACCGTTGAGGGAAATAGTAAGCGCTATGTACCAGCCAAACCATACACAACTGTATAGGGCACCAAGCACGAACACTATAGCTAAGCGATTCCAATCTACCGGCATTGCGGTTCCCCATCCGATGATCGATATGGTAAACAGCCCCAAAATGAGCCAACCGATGAACAATAATCGAGCAACAGATATAAAATCCTTCCGATTCTGGTTAGGGTCATTCCTGAGATAACTTCTAACCACCTCAGTGGCTAAAAGAACAACCACGGTCACAATGGCAATTTGCTGCCATGAGCCATAGAGTACCAAGCAAACAGGAACAGTGATTTGCATTACTGCATGCCACAGCCCAATCCCCAAGAATCGCATTTTACCTAGGTTATCAGATTGAAGTTTTGCACCATAGGATCCTGCCAGCCAGACCAATCCAGCACTGACCAGTAACAGAATTAGCAAGAAGCACATATCTGAAAACATTACCGCCAATGGATAGTGGCCGTAACGCAATAAACCATTGCAGAAAACAGCTATGGCCAAAAAAACAAAAAATCCAATAATAAATCTATCAAGAAATGTGCGGGAATGTTCATGCTTAGCCCGTTCGATTACCAGGTCGGCGTAATGTCTGGCAATCATGAAGCTAAGAACGGCGGACATTGCAAATGCCAGAACAATGGAACTGGCAAGAAAGGTATTTGATGGCGATCCTGGTGTCGTTACGAAAAGCAGGATCGGCAAGCCTGCAATTACGCAGGGAGCTAAAAATTTTCCCGTAGCATGTAACCATCCTTCGTAATCGGCGCTTACAATTTTTACCAAACCGTTCAAGCGACACATCCATTGCCACAGAAAAACAACCAGAATAACAGCATAAAGTAGTTCATATGTAGATTGGGCAAACAGCGAGAATGTATCGCTTTGCTGGACAAATAGTGCAAACTGGATGCGCTCGAGCAAAGGGTCATCACAAGGGCCACCGCGACACGGACGTAAGGTATTGTCAATTAGCTTAAAGATTGACCAGCCGCTTTGTGTAATCGTGACAGAATAATAACTAATTAGAGCAGTTAAAGCTCCTGCCAGCCAGATATACCCTCCCGTAATGATGTTCCACGGATTGAGTAGCCGCTTCATCATCGTGCGATGAGAATCTTCGCGCTTAGGATAAAGCGAATTATGCGCTACCTCATTGACATCTATGTGGCTTGGATGCAAGAAGGCGCCGCCACCCCCCGCTATTACCGAGGCATAGTTTGTGCGCGATGATACGCCGACATCGCCGGAACCAGTTCCCCAATACCGTGCATAGTGATGGATGTCGCCAGAAATATCTAAGCGGCATTGGGTCGTGGATAAATTACCCTGATGCTCGCTTAAGAAGCAAGGCATAATTCCTAGTTGATTCTCAAAAACATCAATCAATTTTCCTTTTTCGCCGTCGCGCGTTGCCCATTTTCCAAATCGAGTCGACGGTTCGGGCGTAGCCACGATAAGTTTGCTCGGTTTGTTGTCGCTCGGATGGAGTACGGCACGAAAAAAAGCCTGCTGACGTTTATCAATTCTTTCCACTTTACCACTTTGTGTATCAATGCCTAACAACCACCAGTCGAACGGCAAGCGTAAAGCAATATAACTAGCCGTCTGCATACGCTTGTAACCTTTGAGGTGTAAGGGCGCTTGATCAGCGGTTGGGAGCGGAATACGAAATTGGCGGTTGAAGCCATCCAGGAAATCATAATAATCATGATTGGCTGGAATTGCGAAGATCGGACGGATGTTTTCGTCTTTTGATTCTTGGCCGAAACGATCCTCGTAAGCCCAGTTGAATGGTTTCTGAAAGCGCTCGGTAAGTGTTGGTAAATCGGCAATGTGATAGGTTGTATCCCCACCAACGAAAAGAAACTGACCCCGTGGCAGTAGATATTCCCCCTTTTCAAGGAGAACCTGTTCTTGTCCTGGTTCACAATTTTCCTGTGGAAGATAAAGATCTCCCTGGCACAAGTAAGCAATACTGTATGTGGCACGCTGACCATCGCCGGTATCAGCGATATAGTCAAACCAAAAAGGCTCATCTTCAGGCCAATCCTTTTTTGTTGGATCTTGTGTCCAATCGCGATAATCTAAAACTTTACTTTGCATCCAATCGCGGAAATCCAGCTTGGTCCCATAGAACACATAAATTGCAATCCATTTGAGAGCTGCAAGTAATTGTTGACCGAGTAACCAGCGCACCGGGCTTTTAAAAGATCTCTTCTGGTTTGAATTACTCAACGGATTGAATCGGAAAGACATGCATATTTCCCTTCAAAATAGCTCAACAGGCAGACCCCTAAGTTTACCGATAGTATCACATACAAGTCCTTGTATTCAGGGTATATCCGTAGAGGAAAAACCAAACGAAGCTTTGTTATTAGAATATTTTTTGCTTTATCGTATCAGTGTTGTCACGATCAATGTCTATCACATCACACAGAATGCTTAGGTGAAAGTATAACGGTATTAACCGACTATATTTTTCTTTTCAAAAAGAACCATGGCGTGCAAAGCCGGCAGTTTTTACCTTTTTCAAGGGACGCGCCCGACTGCCGCGAAGGGCATGACCGCAAAGCGGGCATGTTGCCCGACCCTTAGCCCGAACTATCTTTATATGGGCTACCTGTATTGCCAAACATTTTTATTATTTTTTCTTCAAGCGTGATTATGTTACAGCCGACTCCCTGTTTTATTTAGAATATATTCGATGAGTTTTAGATCATCAGCTTGTACCAAGCTTATGGGATTTATCTTTAAGTGCTTAAGTAATTCATATTTCTCTACTAAAGGTAGCATCTTCTCTTCGCCATATTTGCTAATCAAATTGTATAAAAGAAGACTGATTTCAAATTCAAAGAATTGCGCACGT
>CBFGXU010000191.1:0-3302 GCA_965652935.1 uncultured Nitrosomonas sp. | reverse complement strand
TAGCCACGTTCAGTGACGGCACGAATAATTTCATCGGACAAGCCGAAAGTAGAGAAAGACATAAAACTCCAGGAAAGTTAACGGTGTCTGTCAGTCCGGTTGTGGTATGACAGTCAGTGGAAGCGGATGAAGGGTCGACCATAAATCCAGATTTTATAAGGAGTATAATATAGGTTGAACTTAAAATCTCAACAATGACCGATAAATTCTCTTACTATTCCATGCATTTATACCTCAACGCCGTCGCTATATTGATTCTGCCGCGTTTGTCAGCATGAGTGATTATCCCCTAATTTGCTGGCAAGAAGCAGATGCAGAGAAATCAGCGCGCTGGCGTTCGGAAAAGAACCTGCCAGCGCCAAAATGCGTGCAGGTGATTGATGATCGTATGCCCGCCGATGTGGCTTATCGGTTGGCCTGTGAGGGAACTGCCCTGTTGTGGCGCGGGGATTTTCAGAATGCACGTCAGTTGCTGCAAGCTCTGGCGCGGCGCACCGACAAGAAACGACGGGTGCATAAAAGCCAGAAATTAATGCGATCACCGATGGAAGCCTTCCATCGGTATCGCCTGGCGCAATCGCAGCGCGCGCGTATTTTGGACAAGCTATTGATTCCCTTTGAGGCAGGCCACAGCATTCCGTTACGCCGAGCACCTGATGTGCGCTTGGCTTGTGTTGAAGCGTATGGTTCAAGCACAGAAAACTACATCGCATCGCTGCGTGAATTGCAAGGGCTGATTGGCGCTTACGAATGGCGCAAAAAAGGCGTTGAAGTACCCGCATTGAGCGCACGTATTCATCCGCATTATGGTGTTTTTGCACCGATTCGCAGCGAATATGTGGACTTGGTTGCCCGAGCTCCGCTGCCCGAGCTGGTTGCAACGCAATCAGTCGCATTTGATATCGGCACCGGCACGGGTGTATTAGCTGCCGTGCTGGCACGCCGGGGCATTCTGCACATCGTTGCCACTGACCAGGATTTGCGTGCGTTAGATTGCACGCGCGACAATCTGACCCGTCTGGGTCTTACCAATAAGGTTGATGTGGTGCAAGCGGATCTTTTTCCCGAAGGACAAGCCGCACTGATTGTGTGCAATCCGCCATGGATTCCGGCACGCCCCAGCTCTCCGCTTGAACAGGCGGTATTTGACCCGAACAGCCACATGCTGTACGGATTTTTGCACGAACTCAGCACGCATCTGATGCCGGGTGGTGAAGGCTGGCTGATTCTGTCTGATTTTGCGGAACACCTGGGATTGCGCACCCGTGCGGAATTACTTGCCGTTATTGAGGCAGCGGGCTTGAAAGTATTGAGCAAAACAGATGTAAAACCATACCATCCCCGGGTTGCAGATGTCAGCGATCCGCTCCATGCTGCACGTGCTGCAGAGCTTACTTCATTGTGGCGGTTAACGGTAAAGTGACTGTAACTATAACTTGTCGTATTTCTGGGATATCCCTCGGGATTTTGCCACGGGATACTTCAGCGCATTTTTCTCCATTTTCTCCAGCACGATTTGCTTTACATCAAAGCCGTATTTCTCAGCCAGCAGAAAAGCAAACGCCAGAACATCGGCAAGCTCCTCTTTTATTTGATTGATATCTGCTTGCTCAGAAGATTTCCATAAAAAAGCTTCCAGCAGTTCACCTGCTTCGATATTCAGCGCCAGCGCGAGGTCTTTCGCATGATGGAATTGCGCCCAATCCCGCTCGTCGCGAAATTTGAGTAATGTTTCGGTGATTTCTGTGATGTCATTCATTGGGTTATCGCATTACAATGTTATGATTCATGATCGTTTGCTATCATGATATCCAATCCAGGCACATCAGACATTAAGGAGTAAAAAATGACCGACATTACTACAATTTTGGGAAATGAAAGTGATTTTCTTCTGAATCATGTTTGCGAGAAAATACCAAAGCGCAATTTACAGCTACCGGGCGCTAATTTTGTCGACCGAGTGATGGCTGTGAGCGATCGAAAACCGAGCGTATTGCGCAATCTTCAGGCACTTTATAATCATGGACGTTTGGCAGGTAGCGGTTATCTGTCGTTACTACCGGTAGATCAGGGTGTGGAGCATTCTGCAGGTGCATCCTTTGCACCCAATCCGATGTTTTTCGATCCCAAGCATATCGTTGAACTGGCCATTGAAGGGGGATGCAATGGCGTGGCTTCCACGCTGGGTGTATTGAGCATCGTGGCGCGGCATTATGCGCACAAAATCCCTATGATTCTCAAAATTAATCATAATGAACTACTTACTTATCCGAATAAATTCGACCAGACTCTTTTTGCCAGCGTAGATCAGGCATTTGATATGGGCGCCTGCGCAGTCGGTGCGACTGTTTTTTTCGGTTCTGAAGAATCACGACGCCAAATCCAGGAAGTTTCAGAAGCCTTCGAGCATGCGCACGATCTGGGTATGGTCACGATATTATGGGCTTATACACGCAACAGCGCATTTAAAACCGCGGATAAGGATTATCATGTCAGCGCTGACCTGACGGGCCAGGCCAATCATTTGGCCGTAACCATCGGCGCCGATATCGTCAAACAAAAAATGGCGATTAATAACGGCGGCTATAATGCAATCAAATTCGGCAAAACCCATCCCAAAGTATACAGCGAGCTGACAACCGACCATCCCATTGATCTGGTGCGTTACCAGGTTGCAAACTGTTACATGGGACGGATCGGCATGATTAATTCCGGTGGTGAATCAGGCACTGATGATCTGCACCAGGCTGTTCGAACAGCGGTCATTAACAAACGCGCAGGCGGCATGGGCCTCATTTCCGGCCGTAAGGCATTCCAAAAACCCTTTACTGAAGGCGTCAAGCTACTGAATGCGATTCAGGATGTGTATTTATCTGGAGAGGTGACGATTGCTTGATAGACGGTATGTTTTTCTGTATTGGTCTTGGTTTTGCAAATGGATACTTTGAGCCGGTGATAGGACAAAAAAACACGCACCTATTCCGGCACACACCAAGTTTTATTTTCCCCAATCTCTTCATGTACCCACGCTGGATCTAGATCTGCACCATTAGGCCATGTAAGTGCGCCCAGTTCTATGCGAACCTGGTTGAATAATTTTTCATCTTTAAGTGCCGCAAAGATGCCTGCCTGCTTACTTGAGATTAATCGCGACATATCGACGATACCGGCCGTACCATCATTGCAGGTGATCGAAAGGCAATAACCTGGTAAGACATTGACGGTACGTACTCGCCACGGTGCTGCCGCCGTTATTCCAGTGGTGCGATACTCTTGGGCAACTGTTTCTGTTGACATAATTT
>CBFGXU010000190.1:0-3325 GCA_965652935.1 uncultured Nitrosomonas sp. | reverse complement strand
TAGTTATCCGTTCAGAATGCTGAGCTGCGAGCCGAGTCAACACTTCAGCTTTAGCCGGATCGCGGCAGCACGCAAGAACCCGCCAACCAGCTATGGCATATTGCCGCACAAACTCAAGTCCAATGCCTCGATTTGTACCCGTAATCAATACTGTTCTCATGCCTCTCCTTCCAGTAGCTTATTTAAATTGAACGGAAATAATCCTCTAATATCGATAATGGACGTCAATGACACTGAAATTGTCAATGACACTGAAATTATATCTGTACCTGCAGATCTGGCAGTATGCCATAAAGTCCTTGAAGATCAGGCAGCTCTAGGCTAGGCTACGACATTTTTATGAAATATAAGCCCTTAAAATCCAAACCTCAGAAAAGTTTTGCTGAGCTGATGGCCTAATTGCAATCGATAACTGACGCTGATATTACCAAAAACATAATATTTCTTCGCATAAACTTATGATCGAAATTATCTCTACTTTTGCCCGGTGGTCACAATTGACTGCTAATTTAATCTTGTTTGGAAGCTGTGTGTTTCTTGCCATTATCGGGCAACAAAAATCTGTATTTGAAACCTCTTGGGTAAGGCGCCTGGAAAAAATCTTTCCCTGGATAGCGAGCATAGTCTTATTAGGATTATTCGGCATTCTGGCTACAACAACAAGCGAAGCTACGGGAACTACATCCGATCTATGGAACCCAGGTTCCTGGTTCGAGATTGTACAGCAGACCCGGATAGGGCACATATGGGCAGCGCGAGCACTGCTGGCAATTACTCTATTGAGCGTCATTCTGATGATTCAGCGCACATATCGTGTACGCTGGCACTACATTTTGTGGGCTTTTATGGCAGCGCTCCCACTGATCGCCGGCTCGCTCGTCAGTCATTCCGGTGCAGAAGAAATATCATTTGAATCAATTGCCCCTTATGCATTGCACATTCTGTTGGCAGGCGCATGGTTTGGCGCATTGCCGGCTTTTTTATTTATTGTGTATAACCGTCACCATGAGTCCGATCCACCGTATTGGTTAAACGCAACTTACCTACAGCGATTCTCTACCATTGCTTTGCCTGTCATGCTATTACTCACAATCACTGGCGTAATCGCAGCCGATCGCATGGTTGATGACCATTACCATGCGCTGGTCGCGAGTCCCTATGGCTGGTTGTTGAACACCAAGCTGGCAGTATTGGCAGTCATTTTGTGGATTGCTTATCGAGCTCGTTACAAATGGCTGCCGTTGTTCTCTGAAACTGATAAAACAACGCAGACAAATGAAGGAATCTTACAGTTAAGAAAATGGGTTGGTATTGAGTTTATTCTTGCTCTCCTGCTGATATTGCTTGCAACCATATTAGCCAATACCCTTCCCGCCAAACACGCCCTTGTTGAAAACTGGCCTTATCCATTCCGTTTCTCCATTAATGCGACGTGGGAAGAATCCAGTGTACAAGAAATGGTCTGGTCTGGGGTCGTGCTGTTCATGGTTGCGCTAGGTACGATTTGGCTCAGTATAAAAAATAACTGGAATCAAAGGAAAAGAATCCTGATTCCGAGTACCCTAACAATCCTCGCCTTAGCACTGGCCTTACCACCTCTGGCTATTGAGGCTTATCCTGAAACCTATCAAAAACCATCCGTTCCATTCGATGCTATTTCAATTTCTAACGGCTCCCTATTATTTGCCGAGCATTGTGCCGGCTGCCATGGCCCGCAAGGCAAAGGTAATGGAGAGCAGGCAGATACACTATCAACAGCACCAACGGATTTACTGACGGAACCTCATACTGCAAGACATACTGTTGGTAATTTTTTTCATTGGTTGTCACATGGGGTTCCCGGAACCGGCATGCCGGGTTTTGCTGCGACTTTGTCCGAGGAAGAGCGCTGGGATCTCGTCAATTATCTTCATGCACTTTCACGTGGCTTTGATGCACGCTTGCTAGGCAGCATGATTGTTCCGGAGAATCCAGCTGTCGCTTCACCGGTTTTTGCCTACTCTGCACAAGATGGGTCCGGCGGCAATTTAAAAGATTTCCGTTTGCAAAAGAATGTACTGCTGGTTTTATTTTCCTGGCCGCAATCTCAGCAGCGCCTAAATCAACTAAAAGCTGCCTATGACGAAATCCGTGCTCTCAATACTGAAATTCTGGCAGTTCCCATACGCACACTCGATGAGCAGGAATTGCTAAAAATCACCGATACTGTTCCATTTCCTGTAGTGATCGAGGGCTGGTCGGAAATCAAAAACAGCTACTGGCTATATCGCAGGGTAAGAACCGTTCCTGATTTAATGGGTAAGGGGATGTTTCCAGGACACATGGAATTCATAACTGATCGTTTCGGATACTTGCGTGCCAGATGGGTAGCTCAATTCGAAGGATATGGTTGGCAAAATGTAGGTGCTCTAACTATGCAGCTAATCCAACTCAACCAGGAAGGCGAAATCATGCCACCACCTGGTGATCATGCACACTGATTTTCAGCTGTTAGGGGGTGCAACAATGAGAAAGTACAGATGGTGAATGTTGGGCTCGTCAGTCACATTATTCTAACAAATCTCTCGTAACGCGTTTTACTGGGCATTTTTTGCCCAGTAAAACTGGATACCAGATTAAAAGAAGCTGTGCACTGTTTCCAGCATCCAAACCATTAAACCATTCGCTAGATTAGAATTAATCCTTTAAAAAGGATTAAAATCGTCGTCATCATCCTCTGTTTTGGGAAGTAACTGTCCTCGAACCACACCGGCAGGGAAAGCCGTGCTATGCACATTTGCGTAGATTTTTCCTGCACGCATTGCAAAAGCCAAAGAAGCAATATTATTGAGTGGTACGTCGCATGCCTCTGTATCTGTAGGTACTATGATATTGCTGTTATCCAAAACACCTTCTGTGGAACCCTCACCCACATCCACGGGTGGATCCGCAGGACCGAAGAGAAATGCCACTATGGGCCCATTTACACCAGCAGACGCACAGTGAAAGTGTGCTTGCGTGAGCCCTATACCATTACGCACATTGATACGAAACTGGGCTCGAGTTAACCCGCTATCAAATTCAACTTCTATTGCGGCGCTAGTATCAGTAGGGACCCCGCCTGCTGGAGTGGTAACCTCTTGTGCACCGGTTAAAGCTGCTTCGAATTTCAATTCATTATTGGCATACCCAATGCTTGCGCCAAAAAGAAAAGTTGCCAATAAAAGCAATTTAGTAGAAATTTTTTTCATGATCTATTCTCCTAATTAAAAACCATTTGTTGGTATTTCTTACAAAAATAGCACGAACTTAACAAACAACTTCAGACTTAATGAAGACAAAAACC
>CBFGXU010000189.1:0-3335 GCA_965652935.1 uncultured Nitrosomonas sp. | reverse complement strand
GCCACATCATCATCACCAGAAATAGGTGCATTATGATCAAAGAATCGTTGCTCAAAACGGCTACGCGCCGATAATCTGCCAAATGAAAAATTATCCGCCCAGGTTACTTGTTCCCAAATTCGGTGTTCATTGAACGGATGACCAGTTGATAAGGTTAGCGGTTCAGCTGTTGGTGCCCAAGCATAGCCTGCCCACACAACAATTTTATCGGTTAGCGCATAACCTAAACCGGGACGTATCAGGGATTGTGTAAATTGAGTAGCATCATTACCAAAACGCCCTTGTCCTTCCATCCACCATCTGAATTTTTTCAAATCAGGATTATTGGGGTTAAGTGAACCAAAATTACCGAGTGCCGTAACGTTTCCCCAAACTTGAAAGTCTTCTACGGTCCTGTCAGCGGCAACCGGGGTACTTAGAATCAAACCAAGTACAGCCCATATCATAAAAATGTTTATTTTTTTAAACATGCAATCTCCTTTATTTAAAACAATTTAATTCTGTAAAACTTGCTGGTTAAGATTTTGCTTATAAATAAAACCATACCCCCTATTGCATGCAACAATTCAGTTCTATATTGACTGTAGGTAGTTGCTTACCCATTTTTCTTAAAGGGCGCTTGATTCTTTTATTAAAAACAAAAGAATCTTAATTGCATTCCTAACACGCCGACGCGCAAGATAACATAGTAAATGTTAAGAAAGTGTCAAGAAAAAAAACTATAGTAAGTGATGTTATTGTGATTATTTCCACTTAAATTGACTTATGATTGAAAAAAACTTTGGTTGGTTTAAGGATATTTTCTTTGATTTATAGATTTGAAAAATTCAAGCTCATGTTAATAATCAACGTTTACAAAGGGCCCGTGTGTAACTAACCAATGCTCTAAAACATTCGTTTGACAAGCTGTCTTAACACTAGGTATGGTATGGTAGTTCTCTTATCAGAACTTGATTAAAAATAAACCTAACAAGTTCAGGTTGGATTGGCGTTATCTTCCTTATTTATTACAACTGGAGTTAAAAAATGAAAAAATTAAATTTTGGATTAGCAATATCGGCACTGTTTGTACTAGTCGGCTGTGGAGCCAGTAGAGACTATACGCCCCCAGCTGATGCCTCTGGCGAACAGATCTTCAGCACTGCCTGCACAGAATGCCATAAACCTTTAAGCCCGAATGTTGCAATGATACTCAGTGAAAAGGCAGCCAATAAGGAAGCCCTTATCAAAAAATTTCAATCAGGAAGTATGAGAATGCCTGCGTTCAAAAATATCCAGGGTGAAGCTGCAGATCGCTTGGCCGACTATATTTTAACGAACAGTCAAGTCCAATAAATTTTCTTACCTGAGAATCTAAATAAATTTTTCAGGTAGATAAGATCGGCAAAGAGTAATTTTTGCGTTGGTTGGCGCGAGATATTTATCAACAACGCACCAGTTGATCAAAATTCTGAACATCAATGCAAAATAAAGATCGGAGTTGATTACAAACAAATTAAAGGATGCTAGCGAATGTACTGATAATTAATTCCCTTTGTGAAGGTAATCAATAAATTTGATTAATAGTTAAGTTGCTTACCTTTTATCTGTTTCAAATTAAAAAGAACTTTTTGGGTAACACGGGTAAAATTATGCATGGCTCATCAAACGCCGACTTTGATTTAGATCAATCAAGCGTTGAAATGTAGCTCCTGATATTTGGAAAACGCTTTGTCTTTAGAAATTTCATTACCTCATCATCTTGATATCTCACACATAAAATCAAGCTGTGCAACTTGCAGTTTGCGTGAGTTATGCCTGCCGGTTGGTCTTAATGAACATGAAATACAAGTGCTTGGGGACGTAGTCAGTCATAAACGCAAGGTTCGGCGTGGCGAATATTTATATCGGACAGGTTCAAAGTTTCAATCATTGTTTGCTATTCGCAGGGGATTTCTAAAAACTTGCATTCTAGAGCAAGATGGGCGGCAACAAGTGACCGGTTTTCATATGACAGGGGAATTACTGGGGCTGGATGCTATCAGCACAGAAGTACATACATGTGATGCAGTTGCGCTTGAAGATAGTGAAGTATGCGAGATTCCCTTTGCTAAATTAGAAGAAATTAGCCGTGTCATTCCATCGCTGATGCATCATTTTCATAAAATTATGAGTCGTGAGATAGTGCGAGATCATGGTGTAATGCTGTTGCTAGGCAGCATGAAAGCAGAAGAACGTTTAGCAACCTTTCTGCTCAATTTATCGCGCCGGTTTCTTATGCGGGGCTACTCTGAATCCAATTTTTACTTGCGCATGACTCGTGAGGAGATTGGCAGCTATCTTGGGCTTAAGCTGGAAACAGTGAGTCGTGCTTTTTCTAAACTACAAGATGAGAATATTATTAAAGTTGATAATAAGCACATACAAATCAATGATATTGCTCGTTTGAAAATGAAAATGGGTAATTCTACTTGTGTTACATGACAAGCTCTGATGATCTTCACTTCGGATGGAAAAATATCCTATCCGATCAATGTCCAATCACCTCTCCATTATGACGCAAGTAGTCGGAGCTGAATAAATTCTTTTTTTATAGAGAGGCAGAACCGCAGTTACGCTGCGCCTATTTTTTTCCTACTACTTCCGAAATGATTACCGCCAGCAATTCATCAATGCCATCCTTGCCCAGTCGTTGACGGCAGTGTGTCAGGCTCGAGGGGTCAATGGGCGGCTCCTGCAAATACGTTTCTCCTATAAACACCTGCCAGTACGGGTGCTCGTCTTGACTCAGCCCCATACCATATCCTCATCGGACAAAATCAAATGCATGCCGCAAGTACAACAAGGCGCTAATCCAGACTTGAAGCGGCTGGACTGCATCAATGCGACTCCTTTCGATTGAATCAGCTAGGCGCACCAGCGGGTGCTTTAGATTGATCTGATCTCGCAGGCCACTGAGCAATCAGTTGCTTGATCTCAAGCAACAGCAGTTAAATCATTTAATAGCTGCAATATGCCTTGCAAAGCTGTTGTTACCGACAAGCGCCTGACCGTTGCACGATCCCCCTTAAAAAAATGAGTCTCTTGCCGCACCGGCCCCTCTTTGAGCGCCCAGGCAAAACAGACCATCCCCACTGGTTTTGTGGCAGTGCCACCATCGGGGCCGGCAATCCCTGTAATCGATACGCCAACCTGAGCATGACTTCTGTTAAGGGCTCCCATAACCATCTCCTGCGCAGTTTGCGCCGATACAGCGCCATATTGATCTAATGTCGCCTGCCGGACGCTCAGCATTTCACACTTGGAAGCATTGCTATAAGTGATAAAGCCCCGTTCATACCAACCTGAACTGCCGG
>CBFGXU010000188.1:0-3524 GCA_965652935.1 uncultured Nitrosomonas sp. | reverse complement strand
TGGATCGGCTAAACAATCGGCCTCGTAAGACCAGAGGCAACATGTCACCTAATGAGTTATTTTGGGGCAGCAAGTTGATTTACTTGCTGCATAATTTGTTGCAGTTGTTACTTGATCCGCCGAGTATTAATAATAGGTAGACGAGTACTTATAACCTTGGATTGAGTTAGGGAGTTGGCAATGATGAAGTTAGCTTGCATTTGATATATTAAACTCAGAATAAATGAATAAGTGGGCTGCTGGAGTACGTTCCATGGAATAAATCAGGGTCCGGTTTCATGGAAATGCGAATAATCCCATGGTCCGAGATTTATCGCTTTCAGCTATTTACATTTGATGAACAAGTTTCGGGTGACTATCGAGCCTGACTGTGTCAAATATCCAACCGACGATCGCTCATTTGCATTAAATTCACGCATTGCTGTGGAGAAAGGCACCACCTCACCTTGCTGATTTAATAGATGATATCCACGTATGCCACAGATTTCACCAGCTTTTTCAAGGCAATTGCTATAATTCATTCCAGAGCCACTGCAGTTGACGTTATGCCCTTTGGTTCCATCGGCAAGAAATATTTCTCTAGACGTGACACAGCCTTGGAGCGCAATAACAACAATGATAAAAATAAAGAATAATCGAGACATGGGCAGTTCCTCTAGACTTTTATAGTACGCTATAAAAATAGGTTATTTTTCACTCAAATTTTATATTACATTGCGATAGCGTTGTTAAAATCAAAAATGCTGGTCAAATTCCGACCTCCAAATCAAAAGGCAATTCTTAACTTTTTGTATTCAGAATAACTGCGCTGCTTGAATCATTTGCTAATTCATCGCTTAATGATAAAGTAACCAATGAGAATAGCAAACCGCACAATCATTGCGGCGTTTCCAATCTGCCAAATAAAGTCCAGTGATGTGGCTGCAGATAGTCTTCATATAGATCAGGATGGACGAGTTTTTTCTTCATTTCTGTGTTTATGTGTATAACCATATAACAACCTGTATAAGCCTTTGATTTCTGGTAAATTTATAGCCTAAAATTAACAGTGTGTGGCATTCTGAAAGAAGTAACATAACCCTGTGAGGTGATAGCGCCCCAACTGCAGCTTTGCTGTAAAATGAATTTCTAGGCCATAAAATAAGGAAGCGACCAGATCATTTCCTTAATTGGCTAGCCACTGTAACCTTCAGCCTCAACCAGTGAGCTACAGCCAAAGGCTTCATGCGGCGAAATTGTAGCAGGGTAAGCGTAGCACATTTCAATAACAAAAGAGACTTCTGCATAACTGGTTTTTTAGATAATTTCAAATTTTTAAGTGATTGATTTTTAAATTGCGTAAATACAGAAAAACTTTAAGAATATAGTTATGCAGAGGTTTCTCCCTCTGGAAAAGATGAATCGCAATCCCAACTTAAGTTGGAATCTCGGCTAAAACGGTGGACTTCTTTTGAGCTAAAAAGGAATGCTGAATCCATGTCAAAACGAGTTAAGGTAATGTTAGGAATCAGATCCGTATTTATTTCAATCAAGTTAAAAGAATTTGGAGCCCCAGCTCGAGTTCGCGACGAAAGGCAAGTACCAGCCACAGAAAGAATCATTTTTCGCTGTATGTGTGGATAGCGAGCCTCAGATAAGCTTACATAAGGATCGTGAATATGGCCGGAAACAATCATATCTACATTATGACGGTCAAAAAGAGCAATGGCATTATTGCGCCCCTTAAGTAAATTTTTATCATCTACATGTTTAGCACAGTCCATGGGATGATGAAATGCCACGATGCGTACTTTACAGTGAGAATAATCTTCCTGAAACTGCTTCTCAAGGTAGAAGTTTTGAAAGTTCCCTTGTATGTGTCGCCAACGGCTGGTTGAATTTAAGCATGTGATACAGAGATCTTTCAAAACAATATTTTGTTCTAGTTTTTGTTTAAATATGTTTTCATATCCCTTGTAGGGATGAAAAATGCGCGCGTAAATATTTCCGAGGGGTATATCATGATTGCCAGGCACAGCAATCACAGCCGCTGGCCCAAGCTGATCAATGAAATCTTTGGCTGCTCGAAATTGATCAGCCCGTGCTCGCTGAGTGATATCACCTGTCAGAAGAATTAAGGCTGGTTGAATTTTCTTTAAAATGTTAAGTAGCCCATCTACCACATCTATACGCGTTGTCCCAAAATGAGGATCGGAAAGATGAGCAACTCGTAATAAACTCATTTTAAAGGTTCACTAATCAATGGTGCATGGGTCGGTAAGACCATATTGAGTGATCCAGGCAGAGCGTTTATATGAAGAGGCGAATTCATTCTCATGATCTCCCCATCCAAAGCGACCAAATTCGTAGGCTTACCTGTATATATAGTTAGAGAGTCAACACAAAAAGTATCGATATTTTCTTCATCTTCTAGAGTTTTAAATATACCTCTTAAAATAATTCTAGTTATTTCAGATTTAGTGATCGGTTTCATCATGACAACTGCTAAACGATTGGCCTTCATACAGTGAGCTACTTTCAGGGCAAGATTTCGTAATTGCAAGGCATTATTACCAATAAAAATCATTGGAGTATAAACCGTATCAAGCTTATTATCGGTAAGTAAATCTACTTTAAGTAATCTGTGCTTGCTAAAAAAACTAAGAATCGTCGAAATAATAACTACCAACTGATGCCGACCAAAACGGTTGGTATTGCGTTCGCGATCTTTAATAGCTTTAGCATATAAGCCTAAGCTAGCATTAATCAAAAAAACTTGCCCGTTTACTAAACCTAACCTTACTGGCCGAGGCAGTCCTGTCAGTGCTAGGCGAAATGCCGCCAGATGATCTTCAGGAATATTATGAGCACGTGCAAAGAAATTAAAGGTTCCGCACGGCACAACGGCAAAGCGTACATTTTTACCATACGCTGCTTGCGCAACACTACGAATTGTCCCATCACCTCCAGCAGCTATAACAACATCGCAGGTATTCAATGCCCGCTCTACGGCAATTTGACTTTGTTGTTCAAGCTCCTCAGGGCAATGAATAGCGTATTCGACAAGTTCATAATTAAGCTCTTCGCAAATATTTTTAAACTCTTGAGTTAATGTTGTGCCTTTGCCAACTCCTGATTTTGCATTGATTATAAAATGCGCGCGCGGTCTCACCAATTTAGCCAAAGGGTACTCCCAAAAAACTAATAAGAGTTGCTATCAGATAATCAGTTCCAGATAATCTGAATATTATAAATTATGCTCCTAATAAGGAAGCAAAAAGATCCTCAAATTAACTGTGACAAGTTTGTGCCACAGATCATCACAAATCTTATTTATTTAGGATGTGCCGTACTGATTTTATGCTTGCAAGAAGCATCGTAGTAGTTGAGGGCGGATTCGTATGATTCGTAACATTCTGATTCTGTGCGATGGATTGATGAATTTGAGCGATTAAATTCACCAGTTTTTGGTAAAATTGCTGCCATTTCCTGCAAATTTAGCGAGGGTTACATGGGACCAAAGCCGTGCATGCAAAAGAATAGAG
>CBFGXU010000187.1:0-3535 GCA_965652935.1 uncultured Nitrosomonas sp. | reverse complement strand
AGAATTAATAAGGTTATTATGGATGCGCTCGTTAAATTAAGGTTTACTATGAATATCAAGATGGACAGCGCAAAAAGCTATTTTCGAGATGGCTTATTTAGTCATTTCGACATTTTGCCTTATGAGGGCGGGTGGATTATTCAATTATATTTTCGTGATACATCGCTATCAGTTGCACATCTGATTGATGCTAGAAAAGGCGAGAAGCGGATATTTAATTCTCTGGATGCTGCGGTAAGAACTTTAAGAGAAATTGGATTTACGTTTAACGGTATTACATCTTGTTAAACGTTTTTCAATAATGTATTATTAATTCATTGGCTTTCGATTAGCCAATAAAAAAGGGCAGTTTGGCGACTGCCCTTGTGTTACGAACCTAACATTAATTCGGGTAATGCAGGCACATGACTATTCTACAGTCCGCTAAGGACAAAATCAATAAACGCGCATATTCGCGCTATCTCAGCAATAAAAAATCAAATTTACAAGCTCTTGATATCAAAGAGATAATCAGGAAGGGTGATGAAACATATAAAAAAGACAGTCACGGCTTGCTGTGTGAGAGTGAGTCTGTGTTTGGTCCCGTTCGTTTTGTCCCTGATGGTTTTAGACGGTTTGAATTAAAAAGAAGCGCGCGCGCCGAAAAGGAAGCGGGTGTAACCGCTTCCGGCGGCGCTTTAGCGCCCTTGGTACTTCCTGCGAAAAGTCAAAGCGGTTTTTTGGAGTCAGTTGATCAAAATACCGGTGAAATTCAAAGACTTGAGACTGGAAAAACACCATCGGATTTTAAACCAGTTTTTGTGTCGGAAGATGCTTTAGTTAATAGGTATGTTCTTCAGGCGGAGGCTCGGGAAATACTCAAATCTGAGACTCGTTTAAATGATGTAGGTCGGCCTGTTCCTGTTTATCGTGTCTGTGATTGTTTACGGAACAAAGCTTCTGGTGTGAATGGTGTATCTGTAGTGGGTTCTTCTCTCTCTGAATCTGCTAGGTTCTCTGGCCTTCAAACCTGTGGCTCTGTCTGGCATTGTCCTGTTTGCTCGGCTCGTATCAGTGAGGTTCGGCGTAAACAGATCAGTGAAATGGTGGATATTTGGCAAAAATCAGGTAAGGGGGTTATTTTTATCACTAATACCATTCGGCATGATCGCAATGATGACCTTCGTTTAATGCTCTCGAACTTGCTCGATCTGGTATGGAATCGGTATATAAATCACTGGACATATAAAAAACTTCGTAAATCACTTGGCTATATTGGTCGTGTACGTTCTATTGAAGTTACGCATGGTCAAAATGGCTGGCATCCTCACATACATGAAATTTGGTTGATCGAAAAAGATTTAACCATTGCAGAATTAAAAAAAGTTCAGAGTAAATTATTCAAGGTCTGGAATGTAACGCTTTGTAATGCTGGCATGGCCCCTGTTTCTGCTGCTCGGGGTGTGACTGTACAAAATGGCTCAAAAGCTGCTGACTATATCTCTAAATTCGGTCATGAGCCTAAATGGGATATTGGGCGTGAACTCACCCAATCACATAGCAAAAAAGCGTCTGGTAAAGGTCGTACTCCGTTCGATCTTCTTCGTGATTCTGTTCAGGGTGATTTAGATGCATCAAGGCTATTTAAAGAATATGCTGTTGCCTTTGCTGGTAAGCGTCAGCTCTATTTTTCTACGGGTCTTAAGGATTTTTTTCTGTTGGATTATAGAACCGACGATGAAATTGCATCTTCTGCTACCTATGACACTACTCAACTTGCATTCATAGATTCAGATTCCTGGCGTTTAGTTCTTGGTTATGGCTCTCGTCCGGTTGTACTTCTTCTTGCTCGATCTGGTGGCAATGAAGCTGTTCAGGAATATGTGCAAACCCTTAAAACAAAATGCAAGAATAACGGACATAAAGTATTATTGTTTAACGGTTGAAACCTTTGTTTAACTCCTGTATAATCTGTCTTACACAATTAGATTTTGTGTTAACTAATAAACTATAGGAGTTTAAACAATGAAAGTTCTTGCTGTTCGTGCTGATCCTTACGATATTCCACCCGATGCTGAAAACCCAAGAGGCAATAAAGGTGTATCTTTTTGGTTCATATCCTCAAATAAAGATGCAGGGCAAAATGGCGGTTTTGGTCATAAACCATTAAAAATGGGCTTACCAGAAAATTTACTGCCAGCCGTTAAAGACAAACTTCCTGCAATCTGTGATATCGATTTTGAATTAAAAAGCGGTGCTGGTAATAAAGCCACTGCTGTCATAACAGCCATTCGTGTACTAGCACCCTTCGATTTGTCCGGCGTCCTGACACGTGCTCAATCATGAACAACCTATTCTATTTTTCTTTTGGCTTTCTGGCTTCTGGAATCCTCGTGTTTGTTTGGGGCATGTTATGAAACTAAAGCCATCAAATAACGTAGATGCTTATAGCCATATGTGATTCCAGCCTGTAAGCCATTATAAAAAGTGGCTTATGGGGTGCAATCCCGCACCAAATCAAACAGGAGTATAAAAAATGTTAACTCGTAACCAAAAAATCAAATACGGTTCAGCGATTGCTTTGTTTGTTCCATTGCCAGCAATGGCTGCAATTGATGTGGCTGCCGCAGTAACCCAAATGGGAGACGTCAACACGGCTGTACCTTTAGTTGGTGCTGCGTTCCTTGCAGCTCTGGCTATCCTGGCAGCATGGAAGCTCATCCGCGGCGCATTCGCCTAAAAACTGGGGGATGCTATGTCAAACGCCTATGTTCACTGTGTACCACCTGCTGACCCTGTATTAGTTGATACTGGTAGCGGTTTCACCATAGCCTGTTCAGACAATAGCATTCCCCAATTTCTCCCTGTTCTTTCCGGTCTTGCAGATCTGGCCTGGTCTGATGTTAATACGCTGATAGGTGCTCTTTTGCTATCGTGCACCATAGCTGCAAGTTGGAACATCATTGGCAAGATGTTTTATCGAGGTTAATCGTGATATGTATATTGACTCCCTTCAATCGTTTGTACTGGCTTCCAGTATTCTTGTTATTTACCTACTCTATAAATAGTCATGCTGTAATAGCGCCTGATGGAATTGTTGTACAAAGCAATGGGAAATTTAGCTCTGCATCAGCGTATTGTCAGAGTGCTGCTACCGCACTTGGTCGAACCTATAAAGAGGTTGTCAGTACTGTTGTAACTAGCAATCCTGGGTCGACTGTAGGAGGTACTCATACGGGATTAGCATCATTAGCTAATGGTGGTAGTACGTTTGTATGCCGTGACATTAACAATGCTACTTATGGGCAAATTGGGACTGATGGGCAATATTGTTTAAGTGCTGATAGCCCAGTTAATAACAATGGCATACTTTCCTGTAGTGTCTGCCCGCCTGGCACTACCGATGTAAATGGCACGTGTACTGTTCCTCCTGAATGTCCAACGGCAGGAACTAAAAAAACCAATCCATTAGCGTTAACTGGCATTAGTGGACAACAGGGCATCGGTGTATCAATGTGCGCCGATAGTGGTGGTTCTAGTTGTGGAATTTCTTGCA
>CBFGXU010000186.1:0-3549 GCA_965652935.1 uncultured Nitrosomonas sp. | reverse complement strand
TCAATGGTATTGTTTTAAAAAGTAATGGTATTACCTGATCCATTAGCATAGGAGGGTGGCCGTGCAAAGATCTCGTCCAATGACACGGTGCAAATCATCGATACCATGCTCCTAGACTCACCAACCCCCTCACTGCCGGCAAATAACTCCACTGCTTGTTCTATCAAGTGCTGTTTCTAGCTTAGTGATCAGCGTCGGGTGGATTCCATAGGGGATGTCAGCTTGTGGTACGGTCTCTTCCCCCTTGGATGGCTGCTAATGCCACCTTGGCTTTGAATTCCCTGGAATATTGTTTTCGTTTTCTTGCTCATGATTATGATCCTCTATAGTGCCATAACAGAGCTTAACAACCTGTCCAGTTTTGGTACCACTTCACCAAGCTTAGTCAACTAATTTATTTTTTATAGCGTAACGGATTAATTCTGAATTATTTGTTAGCTTCAGTTTTTCTAACAAACGGGCACGATAAACACTAACTGTCTTCGGACTTAGAAACATTTCAGCGGATATTTCGGACAACGTTTTACCAGTAGCAATAAAACACAGCGTTTGATATTCTCGATCAGATAGTGTGGCATAGAGTGGCTTATCCCCATCAATGCTAATAGTGTTAGCCAGTTCCTGAGCAACAACCGAGCTAACATATTTATTACCTCCTGCAACCTGGCGAATAGCTACGACAAGCTGTGAGGGCGCGCTTTGCTTGTTTAGATAACCAGCTGCTCCTGCCTTTAACGCACGAATTGCAAATTCGTGCTCATTGTGCATACTGAGCATCAAAACTGAAAGATTTGGCTTGTCCTTCTTTATCTGCTTCAGTATCTCGATACCATTCCTATCCGGTAAAGAAATATCTAATAACACCACATCGAAGTGGTGTTGCCGTGCAATTTTGATGGCTTGGAATCCTGCCTCTGCTTCGCCAGTTACCTGAATATCATCTGTCTCGCTGAGTATCTGTTTCAAACCTTGGCGAACAATTGCATGATCATCAGCAACCATTACACTTATCATATACTCTCTCCAGCTATCCAAAATCGCGAAACATTCCTTTTATCATAAGGTGGATTTTCTTAATTTATCTCTTAAACTGATCACTTGCCCAGTCTGTTGCTCCGGATTTTCAATAGGAATAAGAATAGTTACTTTAGTGCCTTTTTCAGGATCTCCAGAAATATGAAAATTTCCTTTCAATTGTTGGCAACGTTCGCGCATGCCTCGAATTCCAAAAGAATCTCGTTTCTCCATATCGGTATGGGTAATTCCACATCCATTATCGGTTACCTCCAGAAGAATTAACTTATCCAGCTCCAAAAGTTTTACTTGGACACGAGAAGCATGAGCATGTTTAGAAATATTTGTCAGTGTTTCCTGAAAAATGCGAAAAATTGCTATTGCTAGATCCGAATCCAGAGATATTTCATCATTTCCACAGGATACCTTGCACGCAATACTTGTACGATTACTAAACTCTTTTGCTTGCCATTGCACAGCTGCAACGATGCCGCAATCCAGAATACCCGGCCTTAGATCGAGTGAAATTCGACGCGTGCTATCAATTACCCGATCCACCAGAGATTCAATCAATTTAACTTTTTGTTGATAAAATTCAGGTTTCCTTGGCGTTATATCCATGCACGGAAATAACTCGTATTTAATCGCAGTTAATGTTCCTCCAATATCATCATGAATTTCACGTGCAATCCGAGCACGCTCTTGCTCCTTAATTTTTTGTAAATAGGAAGATAACTCGGCTAATTGCTCACGTGAACGCGCAATCTCACGCTCGGCTAATTTATTTCGCGTAATATTAATCATGATACCATCCCATAATATCACGCTGTCCGATACCTTCTTGGGAGTTGCACGTAAACTAATCCACTTGATATCACTATCACCTTGCACTTGAATACAGCCTTCCCAGTTCCAGGTTGAAAGCTGCTCAGCGGATGTCATCATTAATCGATAATAGGACTCCCTGTCATCTGGCAAAATCAGTTCGGGAAATAATCTTGGGTTATCCATCAGTCTACGCGGAGTCAATCCCAATAGTGTTTCGCTGGCCTCACTCACATAAGGAAAGCTCGTCTGATTATGAGTTGTTAAGATGAATTGAAAAACAACACCAGGAAGATTAGATGTTATTGCTTGAAAGAGTGTTTCGCTTTTTCGTAGTGCGCTTTGCGCAGTGATAAAGCGCTGATAATTTCCTGCCTCATGCTGGCTGCGTCGTATGACTGGTACCAATCTGGCGAGATTTTTTTTCATCATAAAATCATAGGCACCTGAAGCCATGATATGCTCCGCCGCTTCTTCGCCTACCTGACTGGACACGATTATCAAAGGGATACTCAGATTCTGATCTTTCAGGGCATGCAAAACATCTTGCGCAGTAAGTTGCGGTAGATCGTAATCCGACAAAACCACATCCCAATCTCGAGTCAAGAGTGCAGCATGTAAGGCACTGATCGTTGAAACACACAAGCAATCTGTCTGGAATCCGCCTCGAGTCAGTATATCTAATATCCGATCCCCATCTTCTTCAGAATGTTCAACCATCAATATTTTCAATTTCTCTTCATTGACCATCTCAGCACCCTGCAGATTGAAGCCAATAAACCACTAGAATTATTTCCCACTAACTGACTGAATTCTTATTCATTTTACAAGATAAATTTGTGAGAAAGAAAGAATTTCTAGCACCCACGGATGATACAAACTCATGAATTAGACAAAAATCATGAAATATAAAAATCCTAATTTTTTTAAAAGTTGTGTCCGATAACTGCAATCAACGGCAGTTATAAACCTTGTTGTATTGCAGGGAAAACCAGTGAAATCGATGATCAGGCCAAATACATCGTTATTAAAGGAGAACCCTGAATGTCAAAAATTATTAACTCTAATGTAGCTTCATTAAATACACAACGTAATTTAAATACATCTCAATCATCATTAAATAACTCTAATATATCTGTCGTCTGGTTTGCGTATTAATTGTGCTAAAGATGACGCCACCGGTCCGGCGATTTCAGAAAGAATGACTGCGCAAATTCGTGGTTTAAACAAGCTGCCCGCAACGCTAATGGCGGTATCTAACTTGCGCCAATAGCACCAGTGATCGTGCTTCACTACAAGCTGAAGTTGCACAATTGTCTTCCGAAAATCACTCGAGTCGTCAGCCAACCCAATTCAACGATTTCAATCTATTGGATGGTTCTTTCTAAAATTTGAGTTTCCAGGTCGGTGCGAATGCCAATCAGACCATTAATCTTACATCCATTCGAGATGCACGTGCTAGCGCCTTAGGTAGCCATACCCTAGAAACTGCCGGTACAGCCATGAATACCGTTATTGTCGATACGACAGCCAAAACGACTGCGCATGGAAACGGTATTACTGTTGAAGCTAATCTTGCATTAACCACAGATAAAGACACCGTAAGCAACATCTCATACACTGTAGATTCGGATGGGGTTGATATTGTTTGAGACCTTTGCACGGCCACCATCCTATGCTAATGGATCAGGTAATACCATTACTTTTTAA
>CBFGXU010000185.1:0-3566 GCA_965652935.1 uncultured Nitrosomonas sp. | reverse complement strand
AGCCGGATTTAAGAGTTTTGTTACGGTGTTACAGCTAGTAATATTTTGGAAGACTTCTAAATAAAGTTCCGAACATAAGGAAAAGATATGACGACAAATAAAATTAAGGATCGTGCGATGGGTGCCATCATGGGTGCATTCATTGGAGATGCGCTAGGCTTGGGTCCCCATTGGTACTACGATCTTAACGAGCTTCGTCGCGATTACGGTAATTGGATAGACGATTATACCGATCCCAAGCCTGATCGCTATCATGCTGGCTGTAAAGCCGGTCAATTATCTCAGGCTGGCTTTATTCTGGCCCTTACCATTCGTTCACTGACTGAATGTGGTGGATATGATGAAGACGACTTCTGTCGACGAATGGATGAGGAACTTTTTCCCCTGCTCGATGGTACTCCTGTGAGTGGACCTGGCAATTACACAAGCCAATCCATTCGTGACGCCTGGCGACGCCGCGTCGAACAGAAATTTCCTTGGGGACAAACAGGGGGGCATGCCGATACGACTGAGGCGATTGAGCGTACGCTTGCGATTGCAGTTCGCTATGCATTCCAGCCTGATGATATGGCTGCAGCTATCACCCACAATACGATGCTGACCCAGGCTGACCATCTTGTCGTTTCGATGACGGTGGCTTTTGGAGCTGTCCTTGGGCATTTAGTACAGGGGCATATTCTCGATACCGAATTATCGAAAAAGCTCATGGAATTAGTAAAAGAAGGCCAGCTACCTTTTCATGCAGTGACTGTTGACGATTTAAAGCCACCCAGACCTGGCGATCCGGACCCACCACGTGCCGGTCGTTTTGCTTCTCCTGATGCTTTGCTTACACCCTCTTATATGGCGGCAGCCGCAGCAGATCAGGATATTCGGCTAGAGCCCGCGTGGAAAGTATCCATTGTGTATGGGATGCCTTGTGCAATCTATCATCAGATACCGGCAGCTTATTATTTATCGGCGCGGTTTCACAACGATTTTGAATCAGCTGTTCTGCATGCCATCAATGGTGGCGGACAGAATCAGGCGCGGGCGATTCTCACGGGCGCACTCACGGGTGCTCAAACCGGTCTAGCTGGAATTCCGAAGCGATTTCTGGACGGACTTGAGGGGCATGCTGATCTTATAAAATTGGCTGAGAATCTCGCTTCTAAGGTTGGAGATTCCTGAGTTATTCCCTTACTTAGTCAGGTCCAGAACATGCATTGTCGAATACGGAAGAGCCGTTAAATCAATTCTTCATCACGAAATTGTTGTTGTATCGCTAATACCTTATCGAGATTGTTGATTAACGCATTGACGCAGTCTCGATCCAATTTGGCATTCGACATTTTCTGCAAGACCGCAAAAGCTTCTTCATTCGTCCATGCAGCTTTGTACGCACGGCGAGAGGTCAGTGCATCAAACACATCCGCAACCGCGCTAATGCGTGCTTCAATTGGAATCTCATCACCTTTTAAGCCCTTGGGATAACCGCTGCCATCCATCGCTTCATGATGATATTCCGCAATATTGCGCAAAATATCGACATGACCGAAAGTGCCTAAACTGAAATCTTTCAGCACGGCATCGATAATTTCGCGGCCTTTTTCCGGATGCGTTTTCATCACATCGAATTCCCGTTTGTCAAGCCGACCGGGCTTGCGCAGAATGTCATCCGGAATACCGATCTTCCCCACGTCATGCATCGGTGAAAACAGAAAAATATGCTCAATCTGCTCATCCGTGATGGCGTAGTCCTTGTTGCCAGCAAGTTCGCGAGCAATCAGGCGGGCGTAGTGTGCAGTGCGGTCGATATGCGAGCCGGTTTCCACGTCGCGATAATGCGTCATGCTTCGTGCGGCGCGGATTGCAGCAATTAACGTACGGATTGCCGTCAGTTCATTGATCACCATTAGCGCGATCAAGTGCCCATAAATATCAATCTGACGCAACGATTGCGGCGTAAAGGGATGCTTCTGCAACGAGTTAAAGAATAAAAAACCAATAAAGGTTCCGCTTTGATACAGCGGCATGGTGTAACTCGATTTGTATCCTTTTGCAGCGATGCGCATGGTGTGCTCATGTATGCCATGGGAAAAAATATTCAGATCCTGTACCAAACGAGGGCGGCGATGCTCGATGATGGCATGCAACGAAGGCGCCGAGCTGAGTGGTACTTCATACGCTGTTACCGGGCTATCATTTCGTTCCGTGCTGTGCGTGTAAGTTTTGAGAATTTGGGTTTTTTCATCAAATAGTGCTATTGCCAAACGATCAAGGAACGGAAAATCCTGGCGTATGATTTGATGCAAAAAACGTAGTTTTTCCGTGAGCGGGATATTTTCGTGCAAATTAGCCAGGGTATCCTGATGCGTAAAAAGATCTTTTTGCTGCTGCATATGATTTTCCGTAAGGAAGATTTTTCGGTTGACTTGCGCAACATTCTAAACGATTTATATGCAACCAATACATCAGTTTAAAACTCTGTCGCATTAACAATCGAACAGGTGATATCGCACCAGGTTCCATCGCATGAATAGAAGCCCATACATAATAGGATGAGTGAAGTTTGCCCGAATCGGCGCTTTTCATTCAAATCCCCAGCATCACGCTTTATCTGTCGGAGTTCGGCTTCAGCCGTTGCAATGAGAGGCTCCTTGTAATTTGGCATGCTCCACGCGCTTGCGCTTTTACATCTGCTCAGAGTGAATGTGTCGGTTGATATGTTCTTTCATTACCCTGGCAGTTTCATCCAGGGCAATTTTCTCCCGCTGATTCAGTTCAGGGTGCAAGTGTCGAATAATGCCAGTACGCCCAACCACCACTGGGATGCTGAAACAATTGTTTTGGATACCATTCCATTCATTGAAATAGGTACTTAATGGCATGGTTCTGTGGTCGTCGTACACGATGGCTTTGATGACCTCACAGGTGGCTGTCGCAATGGCATAATTGGTATACCCTTTTAAATTATAGATATCCATGCCGGCATGACTCACTTCCTCGAAAAGACGGCGGTGGCAAGGATTGTCGGCAATTCGTTCGCTGCCGGCAAAAGCATTGCTGAAAACGGGAAACTGGCTTGGACCATGTTCGCCCAAAATATAAGCGCGCATATCATCTGGGTGAATCAGTTCTTCGGCAGAAAGCAGGGCTCTGAAACGGGCAGAATCAACTAATGTACCCACTCCCATTACTCTGGAAGGGGGAAATCCGGCGAGCTGGGTAGTAAGGTAAGTCAATACATCGACTGGATTGGTGATAATGATAAAAATAGCCTGAGGATTTTTCTGCGCCAGAGAAGGAATCATTTGTCTGAACAGTTTTACGTTTGCCGGTGCTAACTCCATGCGGCTGGTCATTTGGTTATTTCCTTGCACCGATGCAGTGACGACGAGAATATCGCAGTCCTTCACCTCATCAATGGCACTGCTTTCAATTATCATTGGTCGCTCGCAAAACGATAGCGTATGCTGCAAGTCCAGCGCATCCCCTTGCGCTTTCGTGACATTCCGACTCGCCAGTACCAGATGGTTGCACAAACCTTTCAGTGCCACTACATAAGCGATCGACGAGCCGACATG
>CBFGXU010000184.1:0-3579 GCA_965652935.1 uncultured Nitrosomonas sp. | reverse complement strand
GGCCAGCCACTCAATGTATCCAGATTAGCCAGTAATTCATCCGCATAATGGGTGATTTTCAGGTAGTACATCGGGATTTCGCGCTTTTCCACTGGTGCGCCAGTACGCCAGCCGCAACCGTCGATTACCTGTTCATTCGCCAGCACCGTCTGATCAACCGGATCCCAGTTGACTGTGCCGGTAGTTTGATATGCCAATCCTTTTTCCAGCATGCGCAGAAACAACCATTGATTCCAATGGTAATAACTTGGATCGCAGGTAGCGATCTCACGTGTCCAGTCAATACTCAGCCCCAGGCTTTTCAGCTGCTTACGCATGTAAGCAATATTGTCGTACGTCCATTTGGCTGGAGAAACATTGTTTTGTATGGCGGCATTCTCGGCCGGTAGGCCAAATGCGTCCCAACCCATCGGTTGCAATACGTTGTAACCCCGCATGCGGCGGTAACGCGATAACACATCACCAATGGTGTAATTGCGCACATGCCCCATGTGCAGCTTGCCGGATGGATAGGGGAACATTGACAGGCAGTAGTATTTCGGTTTACCGGGGATTTCGATTGCTCTAAATGCGGCTGTTTGCTCCCAATATTGCTGTGCGTTTTTTTCGATTTCCTGGGGGTGATATTTTTCTTGCATGGAATTTGGCTTTTTTCTTATAAAAAAAGCGCTAATTATAGCGTGAAGTATTCAGAGGGGTTGTGTCTATTATCTGGTAGAGATTCAGCTTGTATTGTCTAAGGAATGGCTGTTTTATTCCTTTGGAAAGTTTATCGCAGGTACTATATTTCTATGCAATAAACCACTTGCAGCAGAAATCGGGTTCTACTGTCAATTTACCTCGATAGCTGAGGCCTTTTACTAGCCTGATATTACAAGATCGCTTGTGTGGCGTTATTGCTGCAAAGCAATGCCGCAACCGATCCTGAATAAGCTTATCAATCCAGGCGAAAGCCGATCTTTACTATTACTTGATAATGCGCAACCTTGGCGTCAACAATATTTCCACGCATTTCCACAACTTCGAACCATTCCAGGTTGTGGAGGGTTGCGCTGGCTTTTGCAATTGCCTGCTGAATGGCATCATCACTACTTTTAGTTGATGAGCCAACGATTTCGATAACTTTATAAACGTGATCGCTCATTTTTTGACTCCTCCTTGTTTTATATGGTTGAAAGAAACGTTATATCATACTTTGAACCGTCAGCAATACCAGAACCTTATGCGATAATGATAAATGAAGTTATGTTTATCCTATTGATTTTATATACTCATGATGAAACAAGACCTCGATAATTTACTTTAAGGAATTGCTTACTATGATACTCAGAATACTATCACTTTTGTTGATGATGATTTTTCTCACGGCCTGTGCGACTACGCCAACCGGTAGAAGCCAGTTAGCTTTTATGCCGGATAACGAACTCGATGGCATGGGTCTGCAAGCTTTTGAGAATTTGAAAAAAGAGAAGGCAATCAGTCAGAATGCGCAAGAAAATGAGTTCGTGCGTTGTATTGCAACAGCGATTACACGTGAAGTGGGTGGTAATTGGGAAGTGGTTGTTTTTGAGGACAAGTCGCTGAATGCTTTTGCCTTGCCGGGCAGCAAAATCGGTGTGCATACCGGATTGGTTGATCTGGTGGATAATCAGCACCAATTGGCATCGGTGATTGGCCATGAAGTCGGGCATGTGCTGGCTAAACACAGTAATGAACGGATGTCTCAAAAATTAGGAGCACAAATGGGAATTTCACTGATTGCGGCAGTGGCTGCACCACGAACACCGTTAGGTCAAACAGCTCTGGGCCTGCTCGGTGTCGGTACAGAGTACGGATTGATCATGCCGTTTAGCCGATTGCATGAAAGTGAAGCCGATGTGATCGGTGTTGAATTAATGGCAAAGGCCGGGTTTAATCCTTCCGAAAGTGTTACGTTGTGGCAGAAAATGGCACAGGCCAGCCACGGTGGTCAGCCTCCAGAATTTCTGTCGACTCACCCATCCCATGAAACTCGCATTGAGGATTTGCGCGCGCATCTGCCAAAGGCCATGCAAATGATGCGGCAGGCTCATGCGGCAGGTAAGAATCCAAATTGTGTAAAGTAATTTAATTATTCTCGGGGTTTTGGTTCGTCTGCCGGAAAATCCAGTTCTACTTTGGCACCGTCTGGGTCATGACAGAATAATTGCCAGTTTTCCAGACCTTTCAGACGGTGTAGCTCATAGGAAATACGTCGCTGCTTTAAAGTATCAATTACCCCTTGCAAATTGGATGCAGTAAATGCCATGTGATCAATCACACCCGCTGCAGCGGCAGGCATGGGTTTACCTGCCATAATATGCAAAATTGCCTGATTCCCGGTATACAGCCATGCCCCTGGGAAAGCAAAAGGCGGTCGATAGCCTTCTTTCAGTCCGAGAACGTCGATATAAAATTCCTTGCTTTTTTCCAGATTGCTACTTAGTACAGTAAAGTGGTTCATTCCCTGAATGGTCATTTTGCTTATCTCGTATAAAAAGGACCTTATAGCACTTATTGACAGGTTATCTTAGATATATAATTTTTTTCATTCAATCTTCTGATACGGATATAGTGCTTTTATTACCCACTTACTCAACCCTTATCTCTTCATGGATTTGTAGAGGCAAGTAAGCGCACGATGAATAATGCCCAGGGAAGCCCTGAACAAGTATCATTCTAAGCCTAGTGTAAAATAGATTGCATGTATTAGGGGCTTTAATTTGCGCTCAGAAGGATAAATGTGACTTGTTCAGAACCTTCTTAGCTGTTCATTTGATGTCGCCATTACAAATTATGATGGTGATGTCTCAAAAAAATAGAGATGCAACTCATGCGGCCATGTTCAAGCCATTTCAATTTCTTATACAACCAGTACGATAAGGAAGAATTCGAATCCTAGGAGTTACTCTGATTTCCTGCTCATTGACCAGAGCGCCAGGGTGCGATATCGCGTTCAGTAGTGAGCCTATGTCTGCTGACCCCGGCGTCATCGAAATCAGCTTGCTCTAGTGCATTGATTTGATAGACCCCTGATCCAACATAGATCTTAATGTAGCCGTCTGCGACTGAGATATGACTATTGCCGTCTTTGTGCATTTGGATACTGAAACGGGTACCGAGATCCTTGATGAGCGCTTTGCCTACCTTTACCTCGAGTTTGCTGGCAGCGTTTTCTTTGACATCAAAATAAACATTTCCTTTGAATAACTCGATTTGCAGCGGTTTGCCGTCTTTGACGGCAATAGAACTGTGAATGTCCAGTGCCATATCGATATGGGGTGCTATCGTAGCAGTAAGGGATTCCGATTTTGTTTCATATAATCGGACGCTATGCGGTTTGCCAAAATACCAGGTCATCAGGCCGAGCAATACACAAAAGCCCATGATTGAACAATGCACCAAAAAACGCCGCCAGCTGAAAACAAAGGTATACGGTGTAATTACGGGTGGCTCCGGTTTTTGCATGTGATTTAGCAAATGTGGAATGAAAGCCCAAATTATATACCAACAATAAGAAATTTTTGAACCGGAATCAGCGCTTAATACTTGGCAAATCCT
>CBFGXU010000183.1:0-3588 GCA_965652935.1 uncultured Nitrosomonas sp. | reverse complement strand
ATGGTACCTTTCCAGGTACTCTTGATGGTAGGACATACCGTTCACGCCATCTGCCCCAACAAAAAGGCGGGCGATACCGTGCGCACAGCAGTGCATGATTTCGAGGGAGATCAAACTTACAGCGAAAAGCCTGGTCACAACTTTACATTGAATGCAACGTTTTCCGAGGTTAAGGCCGAAGACTACGACGCGTTGATCATTCCTGGCGGGCGAGCACCGGAATATATTCGCCTGAACAAGACTGTGCTCAAAATGGTGCGGCACTTTTCGCATGCCAACAAGCCCATCGCTTCCATCTGCCATGGTGCGCAGCTACTGGTAGCAGCAGGAATCCTTGAAGGCAAAGCATGTGCTGCTTACCCAGCCGTGGAACCAGATATCATTCGTGCAGGTGGCGAGTATGTAGATATTCCAATGGATAAGGCTCACGCAGATGGCAAGCTGGTTACCGCCCCCGGCTGGCCTGCGCATCCTGATTGGCTTGACAAATTCCTGCAAGTGCTGGGAACCAAGATTGAGCCGTGAAACTTTGCAAGCTACGTAAAAATAGACGTTGAGATGGTAGAGTCGTAGCGACACGGCAAAAAGATAACATCTGCGCGATAACATTTCTTAACTCACCTTCTTTCACAGGGCAATTGACAAGGAGAAGGAGGAGGAAAACACATGACGAAGCTTAACATCGCAGTAGTCGGGTTTGGGCGAGTGGGACGAGCATGTGCGCTCGCATTGCGCGACGCCGACGACCTCGTGCTTGCCGGCGTTGTGCGCCACCTGGACACGCCGAAGACACTGCCCGACCCATTCAGTCAAATTCCAGTAATCACGCATGTTCGTGACTTGAAGCGTGTCGACAGAGCGCTGGTCTGCGTGCCGGCGAATATTGTGTTAGGCGTTGCGCGCGAATTACTGCAGGCACGAATCCCGATCATCGAGTGCGCGATCCTCGAAGAACATGCGCTCAAGGCGCACTATGAGGCAATCGACAATGCGGCGCATCACCATGGGGTGCCAGCCATCGTCGGTGCAGGATGGAATCCGGGTATTCTGCCGCTTTTTGAGCGCACATTCGCGATGCTGGTGCCAGATGGCCATACCAAGCACACCAATCGGCCAGGCGCCAACCTCCATCACACCGAAGCGGTAGAACGCATTCAAGGCGTAAAAGGTGCGCTCACTACCGAGACGCGAGACGCGGAAGGGCAACTGACCCGCTATGTTTATGTTGAACTGGCAAAGAGTGAGGGTATAACATTTGAAGCGGTCGAAGCTGCACTCGGCGCTGATCCGCTTTTTGTCGGTGAACGAACGCTGGTATTTGAAGTCGAGAGCATTGCCGCACTCGAGGAGGAAGGCCGCGGCATTTTACTCGAACGAACCGGCACCGAGCGGACAGGTGCCCATGCTGCGCTGCTCCTTGAGGCCCGGTTCGACGTATCGACTTTCACCGCACGGATCATGCTGGATGCCGCGAGGCGCATCCCAAGCTTCAAACCGGGTGCGCATCGTTATTCGCTCTAAAGGTAGCAGCAACCCGTGCTCGACATTGATGGCAGTTACGGTGAAGGAGGTGGCCAGCTGCTACGGCTCTCTGCGGCGTTGTCCGCCATCACCGGCGTCGAGGTTCGCATCACGAATATCCGCGCCCGGCGCGACAAACCTGGCCTTGCACCACAGCACCTCGCTGCCGTGCACGCGGTGGGAAAGCTCTGCGATGCGAAGATCGAAGGCCTTGCGCTACGGTCACAAATGATTACTTTCGAACCGAAAAAACTTCGTGCTGGCGAATATCGCTTCAATATCGGGACTGCGGGCAGTGTAACGCTCGTGCTGCAGGCCCTGCTGCCGGTCATGCTGGTGATGCAGGCGCCCTGCAAGGTACGTATCACCGGCGGCACCGACGTTCGGCAGGCACCTCCCGCAGATTATCTGTGCGAGGTACTCATCCGCCTCATCAAGCAACTCGGTGCGCAGGTGGAAATGCGCATACTGCGGCGCGGTTACTACCCGCAAGGTGGTGGCGAGATCGAAGTCGTAGCAAAGCCAGCGCAGCTCATACCCGCGACATTCTCTGCATTCGGGCACATAAGGGCGATCCGGGGCATCGCGCACGTGACCAATCTTCCCGATCACATCGCGATAAGAATGAAGCAGGCAGTGCTCGACCGGCTTGGCATTTACAGTGCACAGGCGCGCATCGAAACCCAAACATCCGGTCACGAAGCGGCTTTCGGTCCCGGTGGTGCAATCGTAAGCTGGGCTGAGAGTGAACACACTGTGCTGGGTTCGGCGCGCGTCGCAGAACGAGGCGTACGGGCAGAAACACTGGGCGAAGCCGTCGGTGAGGAACTTGCAGCAGATCTCGCTAGCAGCGCTTCGCTCGATGTGTATGCGGCTGACCAGATGCTCGTCTACCTCGCCCTTGCGGGTGGCGGATCATTCAGCACACGAACCATTTCGTTGCATGCGCGCACGGCCATGTGGCTGATTGAACAATTCTTGCCGGTAGCATTCGACGTCTCAGAATCAGCCGAGCTTGCCTATATTACCGTGACACCACGTCGGGAGCAGCGATCATGATCCCAATCCATGAACTACTCGCGCGTATCCGCTGGGACCCTGAATTCGGCAAAGGGCAATTCGAGCTCGCCTACGAGGATAGGGTTGAGCACCAGCTCAAGCGCGTACCGCTCGCACAAATATTTATCGAACCCGGGCAGCACTTCATGTTCGAGGCGATGGAGGACGATGGCACACTGCACACGGTCCCGTTTCACCGGGTGAGAAAAGTGTGGCGAAATGGTGTACTCATCTGGGAGCGCCATCCCGAAATAAAAGGAAAAGCGAAATGAAATCATTGCTCGAGCAACGCCTACAGATGTACGTCGAACAACTTGCCGGCCAGATCGGCGAGCGCAACGTGTGGCGGCCACAGGCGCTTCATGCTGCTGCCGAGTACATCCGCAGCGCCTGGCATCAGCTCGGCTTCGAGGTTCATGCCCAGGGCTATGATGTGGAAGGCGTATGGAGCGAGAATCTCGAGATCGAAATTCAAGGCGGCGCGCGTGCCAGCGAAATCGTGCTCGTAGGTGCCCACTACGATACCGTGCGAGGCAGCCCAGGTGCCGATGATAACGCCTCGGGTGTCGCCGCTCTGCTCGAGATTGCGCGGCTTCTCTCAACAATGAAACCCGAGCGTACCCTGCGGCTAGTCGCATTCGTGAACGAAGAGTTTTTTAATTCTGCTGAAATGGGCAGCAAAATCTACGCACGGGCTGCGCGTAAGCGCAATGACGATATCCGCATCATGCTCTCGCTCGAGATGCTCGGCTGCTATAGCGATCAGCCAGACAGCCAGAACTATCCATCCTTTTTGCGCTGGTTCTATCCCAATCGCGGCAACTTCATCGGCTTCGTTTCGAACCTCAAATCGCGCCGCGCACTTAAGGAACTCGCCCGAGCATTCGCTGCGAACTCAAACTTCCCGTTTGAAACACTCGCAAGCCCAGCTTCCGTACCGGGAGTCGGATGGAGCGATCACATCTCGTTCTGGCAGCAGGGCTACCAGGGAGTGATGGTCACCGACAC
>CBFGXU010000182.1:0-3637 GCA_965652935.1 uncultured Nitrosomonas sp. | reverse complement strand
AGTTCATGGGCGGGTGTTTCAAAAATATGCTGGCACTGACCAAATTCAACCAGTTGCCCTGCACGTTCCTTGATCCAGAAAACTGCGGCATAGTTAGCAATACGACGCGCCTGCGCCAGATTATGCGTAACGATGACAATGGTATAGCGGCCGCGCAAGCGGTTGATCAAATCCTCCACCACCCCGGAAGCAATGGGATCCAGCGCGCTGCAGGGTTCATCCATCAATAATATTTGTGGATTCAAGGCCAATGCGCGCGCGATGCATAAGCGCTGCTGCTGACCGCCCGACAGACTGGTTGCCGCAGTATCCAGACGATCGCATACTTCATGCCATAGCCCGACATCGCGCAATACCTGCTCAATAATCGCTTCCACCTCGGCACGATGTTTAATGCCGTGTTCATGCAATGGCAGTGCGATATTGCGACGGATCGACAATGGAAACGGCACCGGTTTCTGAAACACCATGCCGATTTGTCGCCGCAATGCCTGCACATCACTGGCAGCATCATAGATATCGTTGCCATCGATAAGTATCCGCCCTTGTACCTTGCAGGCAGGAATCAAATCGATCAAGCGATTCAGCGCTGACAGGAAACTGGTTTTACCGCATCCTGATGGACCGATTAAAGCGGTAATACAACCCCGGTAAATATCCAGGGTTACATTCTCCAGTGCAGTTTTAGTGCCATATTGAAGCGATAGATTTTCGACCCGAATTACGGGTTCTGGATCACAGCAGGCGGGACCGGTTTGTAATGGTCCCAAGGTAAAGGCATTATCACAGCAAGTGGTTTGCAAAGATTGAATCGGATCCGATGTATTCGATGTCATAGAGGCATTATCCTTCTACGTTGCAGACCATAGGCAAGTTTCATGGCCAGGATATTGATGCACAACAATAAGGTCATCAGCACCAGCGCCGAGGCGTAAGCTGGCTGATCGCCGCCGGGCACATTCATCGATAAATCATAAATATGCAATGCTAATGCGCGCCCTGAATCGAGCAATGAACCGGGGGTTCGGTCTACATACCCGCTGGTGAAGAGCAAAGCCGCAGTTTCTGCAACCGCGCGGCCGATACCCAGAAGCAATCCCGCAGCAAGTGCAGGCGCCGCCGCGGGCAATAACAAATGCACGAGCGCTGCCGTCTGCGACATGCCCAATGCGGCAGCAGACAATCGATAGCTTTGCGGTACCGCACGCAAGCCGGCTTCCGCTGTGCTGACAAGAATCGGCAACAGCATGCAGGCCAATGTCAAGCCTCCGGACAAAATGGAAAACCCCATGCCCAGATAAATACTAAAGAATGCATTGCCAAATAACCCGAAAACAATCGACGGTACCCCGGCTAGCACCTGCAAGCTAAAGCGGATCGCTATGCCAAAGCGGCTATCATCAGGCACAAATTCAGCCAGCAATATCGCCGTTGTCCAGGCAAGCGGCAAGGCCGCGATCAAGGCTATCAGCAGTATCCATAAGGTGGAAATCAGGATCGAACCGATACCGCCCGAACGTCCTGCATCGCGCGGCGATTCTGTCAGAAAATCCCAAGACAAGTGGCTGACTCCGCCGCGGACAAGGTCAATCAATATCCAGGCAAAAACGGCGCTGATCGCCAATACCGCGAGGTAAATCAACCATTGCATCAAGGAATCTCGATATAACAGCCACTTATTCATGCGGAACTGCTCCAATTTTGACTGTTTTTTCTTAACCAGCCAGCCATTGCTGCAAGCAGCATGACCAGCAGCATCAGCAACAGGCCCGTTACAAACAATACCGCACGGTGATCTCCCATGGCGTAGGCCATTTCCAGCGCAATATTAGCAGCTAAAGTACGAATGGGGTCAAACAGGCTGGCAGGATGCTGCACGACATTGCCGGCAACCATTAAAACTGCCATGGTTTCACCGAGCGCCCGTCCCGCTGCCAGAATGATGCCTGCGACAATTCCGGTCCGCGCCGCAGGAAAGGCAACGCCATAAATCATCCCCCAGCGCGACATTCCCAATGCTGCAGCATTGCGTAGAAAATCATCAGGTACTGCATGCAGCGCTGAAAAAGCAGTCAGCGTGATGGTAGGCAGTATCATCAATGTCAAAACGAGGACCGCGGCCAGCAAGCTGGCACCCGGCGGATGCCATTGCGTGATGAGCGGAACCAAAGTGGTCAATCCCCAGAATCCAAAAACCACCGAAGGAATACCCGCCAACAATTCAATCAGGCGCTTATAGGGCGTGGCAAGGTGAGCAGTCGCATAAAAGACAATAAATAATGCGGAAGCAAGGCCCAGTGGAATCGCCAGCAGTAATGCACCGATACTGGCCAGTACGGTGCCCGATAGCATCGGCATCAAATTGTAGGATGCTTCGAGCGGATGCCATGATACATCCATCCAGAATCGTGCGGGAGTCAGTTGAAACAAGGCGGGCCACGACTCAAGCAGCAGAAAAGCCAGAATCAGCAGCATGACCAGCGCCGCAATCATTGCACCCAAGCGCAATAGCCACTGCACCAGCCTGTCAGTCATGGAATGGGACAAAATAGTGTGCCTCGATCAGATCATGCACTCGTGGGGTACGGGCAAATTCAATGAAGTGCTGGACTAATCCCTGCGGCTCGCGGAACGTCACCAGATTGAGCGGGCGAGACAAGGGAAAAGTTCCGTTGCGCACGTTGGTAACAGAAGCTTCCACACCATCCAGCGCCAATAACCGGATGGGTGTCCTTCGCTGGGCTTCATATTCTGCCGCGCCAATGGATACATAGCCAATGGCATGTGGATTACCTGCCACAACCTTGATACCTTGCGGGTTATCACCGATGATGATGTGCGGTTTGATTTCACTGTTTTTCAATTGTAAATAGTGCAAAAATAATTCCAGTGTTGACCGTCCCTCAGCTTTGTTAATTACCGTGATTGGTGCATTGATTCCTCCTACCGCTTTCCAGTTGGTTATTTTGCCGGTATAAATATCTGCGATCTGCTTTTTGCTAAGTGCGGTAACCTGGTTGCTGGCATGCAGAATAATGCTGATGCCATCCAGCGCGATGGTAAACGCACGCAAGTCATTCTCATCCGGCTTGAGGGCGCGTGATACCATCCCAATGTCAGCAATGCCATTTCGTGTATCCTGTATACCGCGCGCAGAACCTCCGGTTTGCACATCAATCCGTACGCGAGGGTTGATTGCCTCAAACCGCCGGGCAATTTCACCCACTAACGGTGCCATGGTACTGGAACCTGTCAACACCAGTCGCTCTGATGCAGCGTTTGCGCTAATAGCCCCATGGAGCATGGTTATAAAAAAAACCAGACAAAACAATAAAAAACTTCTGTGATTGGATGCATTCATTTTTTTACGTTTAATGGCCTATCAAAATGAAGTAACTTAAACTTAGGGATTATTAACTGGCGCGCCTTCACGAAATTTCAATAATCCAGTTATGCCCTTGCCGCGAGCAGACAACACCAAGCATACAACGCGTAACACATTCCTTTCATGTCGTAAAGAATCTATTCATGCACCGCAAAATCCGCTCCAAGGGAATGGCCAGGAATACAGCTCAGATGTTTTCGCTGTTTGGGTTTGCCAATTTGCTGCTGGCTCGCCGGTGGCTATGTGTTGCTG
>CBFGXU010000181.1:0-3693 GCA_965652935.1 uncultured Nitrosomonas sp. | reverse complement strand
AGACGACTTTAATCGTTAGTTCTGATAAATTATTCCAATAATTCAACCCCTGCATGATAAAATTCCTTTCGATGTTTGTTTATCAATCTAATCTGAAAACTCTAATCCCAGCTTTATCATTCATGATTCAACTCACCATTAATGGACAACCGCAGCAGTTTGAAACGCCGATTAACGTTATTCAGCTTATTGACCATCTCGCGTTGCACGGTAAACGCATAGCCATCGAATGCAATGGCGAAATTATTCCGCGCAGCCGCTTCTCGGAACAAATTCTGGTTCACGGAGACCAAGTGGAAGTCGTGGTGGCCGTTGGCGGTGGCTAAATCTCACGATTAGGTCAGCATATGAATATTAATAACAGGATTTCATGGATAATTTAGTTATTGCCGGTAAAACATACACATCACGTTTACTGGTCGGTACAGGTAAATATAAGGATTTCGATGAAACACGCGCGGCGGTTGAAACTACCGGTGCGGAAATCATCACGGTTGCCATTCGCCGCACCAATATCGGGCAAAACGCTGGCGAACCCAACCTGCTGGATGTTCTGCCGCCTTCCCAGTACACGCTCCTGCCCAACACGGCAGGCTGTTATACCGTTGAAGATGCGGTGCGCACACTACGCTTAGCGCGTGAGTTACTGGATGGCCACAGCTTGGTCAAGCTGGAAGTGTTGGGCGATCCTACAACACTTTACCCGAATATGGTGGAGACCCTTAAAGCAGCGGAAATCCTGATCAAGGAAAATTTCCAGGTGATGGTTTACACTTCGGATGACCCTATCATTGCCAAACAACTGGAAGACATGGGCTGTGTAGCCATCATGCCGCTGGCTTCCTTGATTGGCTCGGGCATGGGCATTTTGAATCCATGGAATCTGCAAATCATCATCGGCAATGCAAAAATCCCCGTACTGGTCGATGCAGGTGTTGGTACCGCGTCCGATGCCACCATTGCGATGGAGCTAGGCTGCGATGGCGTGCTGATGAACACGGCCATTGCCGCAGCCAAGAATCCCGTGCTGATGGCGTCCGCCATGCGTAAAGCCGTCGAAGCCGGGCGGGAAGCTTATCTGGCCGGACGCATGGCAAAAAAACTATACAGCGCGAGCCCCAGTTCCCCAACGGAGGGAGTGATTGCCCGCGCAAATACTGCCACAACAAAATCGGCAAATAAATCTGCCTGATCGCTTCTTGCCTGCTCTGCCATTTTATTAACCGATGCGATCCACCATACGCAGCTTCGTTCTCCGGCAGGGGCGCTTATCCAATGCGCAACGTCGCGCTTGTGAAACACTGCTGCCCCACTATGGCATTCCCTTTGGGCAGAATCTGCTAAATCTGGATCAGGTTTTCGGCCGCCAGGCGCCCAAAATCCTCGAAATCGGATTCGGAATGGGGGAAAGCACAGCCGCTATCGCGCAGAAATATCCTGAAAATGATTATCTGGGAATTGAAGTACACACACCGGGAGTGGGCAGTCTGCTCAATCAGATCGAGAAACTCGAATTGACCAATCTGCGCATCATTCACCACGATGCCGTCGAAGTACTGCAATATATGTTAGCCCCAGAATGCTTAGAGGGCATTCATATCTTTTTTCCCGATCCATGGCCTAAAGCCAGACACCACAAACGCCGCCTGATTCAACCCGCCCTGGTCACTCGCTTGAGTGAACATTTAAAACCGGAAGGTTATTTGCATATCGCTACTGATTGGGAAGATTATGCCATCCAAATCCTTCAAGTTTTGAACCAACAATCACAATTTATTAACACCGTCCCTGCTTATGCACCACGGCCCCCATATCGCCCATTAACCAAATTTGAACAAAGAGGGCTCAAGCTCGGGCATGAGGTATGGGATATAATTTTTGCAAAACATAAATCATCGCCATAAATACGCCTTTATTCCCAGTGCCTATAAGGATATTACTTAATATTATTTTTAATTTTACCCAAGTATCGCTATAGTGCGCGGGACCCGATTTAAATTCATAAATAAAGTCATAAAGATAAGTCTATGAAGATCCGCAACCTTGATCTGACAAGTAATTCCGTAAATGAAGAACATCAAAAACTTGGATTACCCCCGGTTGAAGATACGGTATCTCACCTGGAAGAACATCCTTTTTTACGGGCTGCTGTATGGTTTGCGGTGATTGTCTTAATTTTGCTCATTTTATTCCTGGCCGGTCGCTTTTTTCTGGCACAGGAGTGGGACGATAGCTGGCAGATCATCAACGGTACGCTCGACAGCAGGATTTTCTGGAGCGCTGTTGCGGTCGGTTTCCTCGCACAAGTGATCGACGGTGCTTTGGGGATGGCCTATGGCGCCACCGCAACGACATTTCTATTGGTATCCGGTGCCAGTCCTGCTGCAGCCAGTGCCAGCGTACATATTGCCGAGATTTTCACTACCGGTGTCTCAGGTATTTCCCACGCCAAATTTGGTAATGTAAACAAACAATTATTTACTCGTCTGCTGATACCCGGCATGCTGGGTGGCATACTAGGCGCATTATTAGTGACTTATGTCAATAGCGCATTGTTCAAGCCTTTCATATCAGCTTACTTACTGCTGCTGGGAGTCTACATTTTAAGTAAAGCTTTCCGTGCGCTAAAAATTCGCAAAGAAGCTCCCAGGCATGTAGGCAAACTGGCACTGTTTGGAGGTTTCATGGATGCGGCAGGCGGTGGTGGCTGGGGTCCGATCGTCACAACGACCTTGGTCGGTACCGGTAATGATCCACGCACGACGATTGGTTCAGTCAATTTTGCAGAATTCTTCCTGACATTAACCAGTGCAGCCGTTTTTGCCTTGTTGATGGAAACGGATACCTGGCCGCTGATTATCGGCTTGGTATTTGGCGGTTTGTTTGCAGCTCCTTTTGCTGCCTACCTATGCAAAAAATTCCATGCACGCACCTTGCTGCTCATCGTAGGTGTTTTGATTACCTCCCTCAGTTTTTACAATCTGTATAAAGCCCTCATCACATTGTAAATGAATAAATCTCCCGGGAGCCGTACTAGGAATTTCGGAAGTTTTCTGTCAGCTAAACTTACGCTCAATCCCAGTCGCTCTGACTCGGGTAATACCTTTACTGAGGACAGGAAATTCCGTGTATAAATTTTTTGCCGTACTCTTACTTGGTCTGATGCCTGTAACCTTCGGGTTCGCGCATCAACATATTCGCATCGGGTTGTGGGAAATCACCACGAAATCAGATTTGCTGGCACTGGTACCGCATATTCCCTCGGAGCACATGCAACAGCTAAACAACCTCGCGAACCGCTATGGTCTTAAATTGCCGAACATTGAAAATAATGCGGCCATTTCAATGATCTGTATCACCCCCGAAATGGCGCAACAAGAAATCCCCACTTATTTTTATGAGCACCGCTCTGGTTGTACCGTTCAGAATGCAGTGCGTATCGGCAACAGCTACAAAATGGATCTCGTTTGCGCCAACCCATATTTTCAAGGAAACGGGTTTGCACAAGGCACATTGACCAGTCCGGAAAGCTTCTCGGGAAACACTGAATTCGATAGCACAATAGGCGGCAATCCAGTTCATGCATCGGCTGAAACCTTCGGTCGCTGGGTGGGTGAGCATTGCGTCGCAATCAATCCGCTACAGTGATTGATCAATAATTTTTTATGGATGGGCTGCTAAGCAGCAAACTAC
>CBFGXU010000180.1:0-3710 GCA_965652935.1 uncultured Nitrosomonas sp. | reverse complement strand
AAAATTTGACATACGCACGCATTCTAACTCAACAAGGGAAGGAATCGTATAATAAGTGCAATTTTCTGAGCGGATGGTCAGCTGTAATATTTTGACCATTTAACTCGCTAAATGAAAATGCCAAATGAAGTACAAACAACTGACCGGGAATGCAAGATACCAGATTTACAGTTTAAAGAAAGCGGAGCACAATGAACAGGAAATATCAGGATTAATTGGTAGATCGGCATTGACGATAAAGCGGGAACTGAAACGAAATTGTGGCAAGCGCAATTATAGACCCAAGCAAGCGCATCAATTGGCCATTGAGCGTCGCCGTTGTGTTCCGAAAGCATGAAAGATAACAGCTGAAGTCCGGCATTGGATACTTGAGGCACCATAAGAATCTATCGTAGCATCATGAAATGATTTATCAATTGCTATATGCGGATAAGGCTCAAGGTGGGATTTGCATAAGCATCTGCATCGGAGGATTGTTTCAAAAGTCTACCGCAAAAGGTATAGCCACTAGACTGTTGGATTGGATCTGAACTACTACATATAAATCTAATTCCTTGACATTACAGGCTACTTAACTTCACATTTTAGTTTGTTTGTAATTCCGAATGCCAATAGTGGTTTACTGAAATAATATCCCTGATAATGACTGCAGCCTTGCTTTGTCAAAAAAGTAAGCTGTTCTTCTGTCTCTATTCCTTCTGCTATTACTTTTATGTTCAAACTGCTTGCCATCGCAATAATGGCAGTAATGATAGCGGCATCATTTGGATCAGTGGCGATATCCCGTACAAATGAACGATCAATCTTCAAAGTAGTAATCGGAAAACGCTTCAAGTAGCTTAAACTCGAATAGCCAGTACCAAAATCATCCAAGGCAATTTCTATTCCCATGGTACTCAACTGATTCAATATTCTCTTTGCTTTTTCTTCATTCAGAGCAAGTGTGCTTTCAGTAATTTCCAACGACAGGCAGTGTGCTTCTACTCCAGTCTCATTCAGAATGCGAGAAATGTCCGCCAGCAAAGTTTTATGCTGGAATTGTCGGACAGAAAGATTAATCGCTACTCGCGGTACCTCGTAGCCTTGCTTCCGCCAGGCCTGAATTTGTAAACAAGCCGTTTTCAATACCCATTCTCCAATCTGCACTATCATTCCGGTTTCCTCCGCCAATGAAATGAATTTGAGCGGCGGAATTAATCCTAATCGAGGATGTTGCCAGCGCAGTAATGCCTCCATACTTTTCATCTTGCTGTTAGGCATGCTGAACACCGGTTGGAAATATAATCGTAGTTGATCGTGCTTCAATGCATTGTGAAGATCATTTACTAAAGTGAATTTTTCCATCACTTGTTGATTCATTTCCGATGCAAAGAATTGATAGTTATTACGACCTGCAGTTTTGGCATGATACATAGCAACATCGCTGTTTCTCAGTAATATTTCTACTTTATCGCCATCTACCGGGAATAGGGCAATACCAATACTAGCCCCAATATACAATTCTTCAGCATTTATAAAATAAGGCTGTGTCAATACATCCAGTATCTTTTGTGCCACAAATCCTGCGTCTGCAGGGCTGGCAATATTTTGCAATACTATGATGAACTCGTCCCCACCTTGGCGTGCCACGGTGTCTTCATTGCGCACGCAGGATACGAGCCTTGCTGCAATTTCTTTCAAGAGAAGATCGCCTACATCATGGCCAAGTGAATCGTTGATAACCTTGAAATAATCCAAGTCGATGAACAGCACTGCTGACTGTTCACTGCTGCGGTGATCTTTTGCCAGTGTCTGTGCTAGACGATCCAGAAGTAAATTCCGATTAGGTAGGCCAGTCAGTTCATCGTGTGTCGCCATATGACTTATACGTTGATCCAACCGTATGCGCCCCATCCATTTCCCTAGATCCTCTGAAATAAGGTCGATAAGGTTTTGTTCCTCTGGTAATAAGAAAGACTTATTTTGCAGATAGGCTACTTGTAGTTTGCCAATGCTGAAGTTGTCACCATCAACCGTAATATCTGATTCTAGATCGTCCGCATGCTCATTAATATAATTGGTTGAGGCAAATTGTTTGTCGCCAATTTCTATTTTGACAATGGTCAATTCTGGAAACTGCATTGCCTTGGGTAATTTATCAATAATCTGCTGACAAACACATTCAACTGTTGCTTCCGGTGACATACAACGACGAATTGCGTAAAGACAAACACTTTCTTTTAATCGCTCGCGTAGTGTGGCCTCTTGTTGTTTTCGTTTAGTAATATCAACGCGCACTGATAGATAACCATCAATTCCTCCAAGTTTGTTCTTGAGGGGTACAATGGTCGAATCAACCCAATATAACTCACCATTCTTGTTGCGATTACAGATTTCACGGTGCCAGCTAACGCCGTTGGCAATCGCCGCCCACATTTCAATCCAGAAAGTTTTGGGATGTACACCAGAATGGAGCATTCTGTGATTACGACCAATTAATTCTTCTATGCTATAGCCGCTGACTTCACAGAACTTCTGGTTAGCCATGGTGATGTTCCCACGACGGTCTGTGATTGAGACTAATGCAAGCTCACCGATTGCCTGAAGATAAATCTCCGATCTGGAATCGACGCCGATTTCCTTAATATGTGTAATTTCTCGTGCAATTTGAGAAACACCAATGATTTTTCCAGTACTATCCTTAATCGGTGACATGGTTACCGAAATAAAAATAGACTTACCATTCTTTCTGATCCGCACCGTCTCGAAATGATTAACCTTCTCTCCGCGCTTAATCCAGGAAAAAGCCTGCTGTTCTTCGTCTACACGATCTGGCGAAAAAAGCACGCTCATCGACTGACCGATTGCTTCCTGTGCCGAATAGCCAAAAATATGTTCTGCAGAGTTATTCCAGCTAGTGACGATGCCATTTAATGTTTTAGTCATGATAGCATTCGTCAGATGTTTCAACTATGGCGGCCAATTGTGCTTGTAAAGCTAATTCATTATCACATTTGGAAGAGTTTTGCATTTTAGATTCTCTTTGTTATAAGCTCTAAGTAAGTCTTTGTGTTATTACTTATGTTTTATCAGAAATTAAGGCGATCTATTGAATGAGCGTTTATCCATAATCTATAAAACTCGCTCAATTATGGCCGGCAATGGTTAGTGGCATATAACGGCAACAAAACCTGTATAGTTTAGGATGTGTTGACATTTAATAAAAATGAGTTTTTTATCAGTAGGTTATAATTTATTTTCACGGTTGCATCCGGTTTTTTTTGAATATCTATTTTTGAAATGTCAACAGATCCTAGGAAAATTGCTGAATCTGAGGGGAGACCATTCAAGCAGTGCCTGATGAAGCTCTGCTGGAAAATATCGAACGTAAAGAAAAAGGCCAGCCTCGCGTCAGGTTATTGATACTTTTGAGCAAAGCCTAAGCGAGTTTGATCAGCAGTACCGTGAACTAGCTAAATAATAGTGTGGGATTACATGACCGTTTTTTATGTATTAGTACAATCCATTCAATACTGATATGCTGCAAATGTTTGAAATAGGCACATTTGATCTGGTTCACCTTGAACCATGGTTAAGAAAATTAGTTGCCGGTTTAAAGTTTATATCGACAGTAGAATTTTATTGAAATATTTATAACAAGCGGCTCATGTCCCCGTTCTTGAATCCGATCAGGGGTTCAGAAAAATTTTTTCCAAACCCGATTACCTTAA
>CBFGXU010000179.1:0-3748 GCA_965652935.1 uncultured Nitrosomonas sp. | reverse complement strand
TGGCGATCGTTTCGAATTCAGCGCTGCAGGAGGTACTGGTGCTCGTCAATCACCCTTAGTCATCGATTGAGCGTAATTGTCAGTAGTACTTCACTATCGGCTTCTTTCTGCTGAGATTTGTTTGTGACTCCCCGAACTAACGACATTCGTATTTGGTCGTATTATTCAAACAGTTTTGGAGTAATTCTCATTTCGAACGCATAGCGAGAAAGGGATGGGCTGATTGCCAAGATTCTCTTGCGCTTAAAATACCAAATGCGGATTATTCAACCCTTTTCAAACGATGCAGCGATAATCAATCTGTCTTCGGAAAAATAACAATCATATTTATGAAAACCATGCAGTCCAGGATCACTTTACTGTCATTTTCATCGTTCGTTAAACCGGTATTCATCCTCGCGCTGGTCTTGTTGATTCCCACGCCATCTCAAGCATCCGAAGCTTTGCGCATTAAACCGCATGAAGCGCCAGATCCCTGTAATACGGATATCGCTCAGGTCAGAGTGATTGTCAACGGCGTGGGATCTGGCGGTATTTTGAATGTTGGGCTATACGACGACCCGGACAATTTTCTGTTCAAAAAAGGGCGCAAACGCACCGTGCGTATCCCGGCCGCAGAAGGGCAACAAAAAGTATGTATGAATCTCGAACAGCCGGGTACTTACGCAGTCGCGGCCTATCACGACAGGGATGGAAACCGTAAATTGAAGCTGCGGTGGAATAGTTTGCCAGAGGAGCCGTTTGGCTTATCAAACAATCCTGAGCAACATACCGGTTTTCCAAAATTCAGTGATTCCGCATTCACCACCGGCAGCCTTGGGGCGGATATTGTGATTGATCTCAAGCAGCCCAAACAACCCTGAGTCATTAAATCATGCGCATGCTATTGAGCTTCCTCATCATTATTCTGGTGATGCCTTACGTGTCCATCGCTTTGCTGGTCTATATTGATCAATCCCGTCTGGTTTATTTTCCGCAGCAGCGGATCAGTAATACCCCCAGTGCCATGGGGCTGGATTATACGCCGCTCAATATCACCACAGCCGATGGCGAAACACTGCACGGCTGGTGGGTGGCCGCGCCCGATGCCAAGGGCACGGTGCTGTTTTTTCACGGCAACGCCGGAAATATCTCCCATCGCATCAATTATCTCAAGATGTTCAATCAGCTTGGCTATAACACGCTGCTGTTTGATTATCGTGGCTATGGTCAAAGCAGCGGCACTCCCTCCGAGGACGGCACCTATCAGGATGCGCAGGCTGTCTGGCATTATTTAACTGAAACCCGGGGCATCGAACCCGCGCAGATTGCATTATTTGGTGAATCGTTGGGAGGTGCTGTAGCCGCCAGACTGGCTGCCCATGAAAAACCCGGCTTGCTGGTGCTGGCTTCGGCATTCACTTCCGTTCCCGATCTGGCCGCAGAGATTTATCCATTTTTGCCGGTGCGCTGGCTCGCCCGTTTTCATTACAATACCCTGGAATCGCTGCAATCGGTCACTTGTCCGGTTTTCATTGCACATAGCGTGGATGATGAAATCGTACCGTTTGCGCATGGTGAGCGTCTGTTTCAAGCAGCCTCAGAACCCAAGCAATTTCTGACCCTGGAAGGCGGGCACAATACCGGCTTTGTTTTTAAGCAGCCAGCCTGGATAAAATCGTTGGGAACATTTATGGATGACCATCTGGCTGCATCCCGCTGACAGCATTAAATTCCGTTTAATCCTTATCTGATTTTCGAGGGAATGCCGTTTGTAAATTATCGGACCTCAGCGATGGAAAGCTGGACAGGAAAGGATAAGACATCGTTAAGGACGAGTTAAAACTTTGCTGAAGTTTCAATTGCTTCTAAACCACAATGTACGGAGTTCATTGCGCAACCCGGTTTTCGGGCTTAATGGGTTTATTACCCATGTTTAACCAGATCATAACCCGCCTGCAGTACTACGCGCCTGGGTTGCATTTCCTCGACTGGCTTCGGTACCAGCCATTTCGCGGCAAATTTCGGCACATTCACGACAAATTTCGGCGCAATCTTCCATGCCTTCCATTTGTTCACAACTGCTGGCGCACGCTTCGCATATTTCAGCGCATACTTGGCAAACTTGATTGCTATATGCGGAACTCATCAGCATGAAGTTGGTCGAGGTTTGACAGATCTCGGCACAGCTCAACATCAGGCGTAAATGCTCCGGTTCTACATGTTCACCTCCTGACTCCAGACATAAATTCATGGCTGTCTGCAAGCACATTTGATGACACTCGGTGCATGCATCAATGCATGACTGCATACTTTGAATAGTATTGGATTGATAATTCATGAGAATGGTCTCCTTGGATTTAGGCTATTAAGTCCAGCTTTCAAAAGGAATTTTGGTTTGCTTACCCAGCATGGTCTGTACGATCTCTCTCATAATATTAAAATTAAAAAAGTCTTGACTCTGGAGTTAACTCTAATGTTAAGCTGCTTTCGTGATGAGATGACCGTTGACGTTGACACGTTCCACCCATCATCATGGATATGAAATGGAGAATGATAAATGACTATTAAACGTAAAGTTGAAGTATTGAGTGCCGGTTGTCCGGCTTGCGAAGAAGTAATTGCACTTGTAAAACGCCTTGCTTGCCCATCCTGTGGCGTGGAGGTACTCGACATGAAAGATATCGAGGTGGCGAAACGCGCCAAGGAGTTGGGTGTTTGCTCGGTACCGGCAGTGGTAATTGACGGTCAACTTGCCAGTTGCTGCACTGGAGGTGCCATAGACGAACAAGCTCTTCGCGCCGCTGGTCTTGGCCAGGCATGACATTCGTAGCGATGTTGACCATCGGCAAACTCGCGGCGGCGGGTAATATTAGCCCTGATGCGTTGCGCTATTACGAGCGCGAGGGTCTGATTGCCCCTGCCACCAAATCCGAAGGCGGATATCGGTTGTATGGCAAGGATGCCGTGCACCGTGTCCGCTTCATCCAGCATGCGCAAGCGTGCGGCTTCACGCTGGCGGAAATCCGCGAATTGTTACAGTTGCGTCAAATAGACAATGCCTCGTGTAGCGACGTTAGACAGCGCGCCATCGAAAAAAGACGACAGATCGCCGCCAAGATTCGAACGATGCAGGCCATGGCCGAAACGCTGGACAAGATGATTGCTGAATGTGTCGATGGAAATAAGGTACTCGATGATTGTCCGATCCTGGCTGCTTTAGAACAGATCGATGGCGGCGAGGAGCACCCCCAGTAAAAATCGAGCTGCTCTACCGCCGGGCTGCGCCAGAATATGATGTCAGCCTGCTGAGAGCCAGGTTGTCCTTTCGTCAACGCTCCGGACTTTAGCTTGTTGACTCACCTCTGGCTTATCTGCACGATATAAAGCAATAGCACCCAATACTGTGCGATAGCAAGCAGTTTCTTCCACGTGGCCGAATCCGGCATCCGTCATAAAAACCGGCAGTAGACCCAGAACGTTATCGTGCACTTCTTCAAACCAGCGCACTACCCATGAGATCAGCCACATGACTGTATCGTGCGGTTGGCCGAAATCCGCCACATGCAACTCACCGCCGGGTTTGAGCACGCGGAATGCTTCTCTGAGCGCCTGCTGTTTATCCTGCTGCGTCAGATGGTGCAGCACCAGACTGGCGAATACATGGTCGAAGCTCTCATCCTCATAGGGCAACGCAGTCGCCATACCCTGCTGCAGCATAATGGTTTCTCCTGTTTTTTCAGCCTTTTTGCGCGCGATATCCAGCACT
>CBFGXU010000178.1:0-3783 GCA_965652935.1 uncultured Nitrosomonas sp. | reverse complement strand
CTCTATAAATTTGCCTATATTTCAAGGTTTTTTTATTTTTTCCATACCAGACTATATAGTCACCGGCTCGAGAAAGCGATGTCGTCTCAAATCCGCTCGTAGTTGCATATGAAACCAAGCTAATGAAGTTTTCTGCACCGTATACCTCGTCGCAAATTTCGCGTACATGATGCACATTCTCATCCGAAATCTGCACAAATACGCTGCCGGATTCGTGCAATAATTCCTTTGCCAGCAATAACCGGTCGCGCAGGTACGTCAGATACGAATGGATGCCCAGTTCCCAGGTATCGCGGAACGCCTTGATCATTTCCGGTTCCTGCGTTAGGTCTTCGTCCTTGCGGTCTTTGACGTCGCGCTTGTTGACGAACGGCTGGAAATTGGAGCCGTATTTGATGCCGTACGGCGGGTCGATATAGATCATTTGCACTTGCCCAGCCATGCCTTCCTTTTGCAGCAAAGAATTCATTACCAGCAGCGAATCCCCGGCGATCAGACGGTTCGACCAGTCGCGCTCGTGCTTGTAGAAGTCGATGGCGTCGCGCAGCGGCAGGTTTTCAAACGGCGCATGGAACAAATCCGGCTGAATCAAATTACTGGCGTTGCTGGCTTTGCCTTTCGCATCCTTGAGCTTTTTCTGCACTGCCGCCAGGATCGTTGCCGGGTCGATGCGCTCGTGCACGTGCAGCGATACGGTATCGACGTCAAAGTTGGTGCGCTCCGCCTTGCCCGCCCAATTCAAATACGGCGACTGCATGCGCTTGAGCTGTTCCAGCGCCGCTTGCATGCAGTTTTTGTCGCCCGATGCCAGCGCCTCGTCGATCAGGTTTTCAATGATGGAACGGTGGCTGTCGAAATTCAGTGCCGGGTCGATATGCGGGTCGTACTGCCAGACGGTTTTGCCTTCCACGCCGTCGGAATGCGTGTCGACCATGCCGACATGCGGATTGTTGGTGCGTTTATCGTCGTGGCGGTAACTCAGCACTTCCGACGAATGCTGATGGCCGCTTTTCTGCGTCAGCGGTTGCCTGGTGGAAGGCTTCTTTCCCGGCATTGCCACTTTGGACGTCTGCTGGGATTCGAGCCCGAATCCCTCGACGGGCAGTATGACTTGCCGCGATTCCTGGTTTGCATCTTGATTATCTGTTTTGTTATCGTTTGTTGCCATAATGAGATCAACTTTGAAGTGAGCAATCGCTCATGCCGCCATATTTAATTTTCTTGCACACGACTTACTTCTCTGATTCAGCGCATTAGCTGTGCAACAGCTCGTTCACTTCAGCAAGATCAAAACGCTCGGGATCAAAAATATTACCGGTATTATCTTCAATCCATTCCAGCATGCTGGCGTGCTCCGGATGCTCTGGATCTGAAATTGCTTCCAGGAACATCTCATAGCCAGGTGTCCCACCGACATCTTCTGGCGGGCAGGCGCGGCTTCCTTTGAGACACAGCGGTAATTTTGCACCTGTTTCAAATGGCAGGATTTTTTCCAGCACCACGTCATGCTCCCAGCCATCACCAAAATCATAGGTATAAATCAATTTTTCCTTTTCCTCTTTCAATAACTGATCCAGCCGGTACTTGGCTTCATCGTAAATATCCGCAGGAAAATCCTCATCCGGCACGCCGTAACGATCTCTCCCCTTGGCAAACTCATGCAGATGCGAATCGGTCCATCCCATCACGATTTGCAAGACAATATGGACATCTGCCAAACTGGCTGTGCTTGCTATCAAAAACCTGCGCCATATCGGCGGCCGGATACCTTTAAGAGTAACCTTGAGCTGATAGATTGATCGTAAAGATTTTGCTGCCGCACGTATACCCATTCGCATTACTCCCGAAAAAATTAATCCTATGCATTGTAGATCCGGTCACAGAAATATCGGACAAATTGTTTCGTCATTGTACTGCTTGTTTACGTTACAAGAAAAAACGCTGATTTGAATTGTTATCGACTACCAGAAAACTAATAAGATTTTGCATTATAGCTTCATCGCAACGATAACTTACGTTGTTGCGGCTTCTTCAGAGCAATACGCTCAATTCTTTCCTCTGTTAAAATCTGCAATTCTTTTTCCCTGGTATGAGCCTGATCTCCCTATGAATACGCCGTGTCCGCTGGATCATATCCGTATCGTCCTCAGCCACACCAGCCATCCTGGCAATATCGGCGCGGCGGCGCGGGCGATGAAAACGATGGGGCTGAGCGCATTGTATCTGATCAATCCAAAATTTTTCCCCGATCCAGAAGCAGATACGCGGGCTGCGAATGCGCTTGATGTTCTGCAGCAGGCAAAAGTTTGCGCTACATTAGACGAAGCGCTGCAAGATACGGTTCTGGCGGCTGCGATAACAGCACGGCCGCGCGAGCTCTCGCATACTATTTTCGATGCGCGACAGGGGGCACGGGAATTATTACGCTGTGCATGGCAGCAGCCGGTGGCGCTATTGTTTGGCACGGAAAATTCAGGGCTGACGACTGAGGAGGTGAATAAATGTCAGATCATTATCCATATTCCGGCCAATCCACAATACCCCTCACTCAACCTGGCAAGCGCTGTACAGGTGTTGGCATATGAGTTACGCACGGCGCTGACGGATAATGCAGCACCTGCAGCCGTCATCGATCCCCTCGCCAGTTTTAACGAGTTAGAGCTATTGTATGCACACCTTGAACAGTTAATGATCGCCAGTCATTTTCTTGATCCACAAAAACCCAAACTGCTGATGCAACGCATCCGCCGACTTTTTGCTCGAGCGCGGCTGGAGAAAGAGGAGGTACAAATTTTGCGTGGCATTCTGACGGCTCTGGGCAAGCGCTGGTAAGTGCCAATATTTTTCCCGATAACTGGGCTTAGTTCTCTTTGATCAAGGTACCCACACCTTGATCGGTCAGAATTTCCAAAAGTAGTGCATGCTCCACCCGACCGTCGATGATGTGACACGATTTAACACCGTTTTTAACAGCATCCAGTGCCGAGCCGATTTTAGGCAGCATGCCGCCGGAAATGGTGCCATCGGCAAATAATTCATCCACTCTTTGCGCTGTCAGTCCGGTCAACAGCTTGCCATCTTTATCCAGCACCCCGGGAATGTTGGATAACAAAATCAATTTTTCGGCTTGCAGAATTTCTGCCAATTTGCCCGCTACCAAATCGGCATTGATATTGTAGGCTTCACCTTCGCTGCCGACACCAATCGGCGCAATGACCGGAATGAAGTCCTGGGTGTCAAGCAACGCGATCAGCGCGGGGTCGATTGATTCGATTTCGCCGACTTGACCGATATTGATCCATTTTCCTGCTGTTTCTCGGTCAGCCATCAGCATTTTCCTGGCGCGAATAAAGGCACCGTCTTTGCCGGTCAAACCCACCGCTTTGCCGCCGTGACGATTGATCAGGCTGACGATGTCTTTGTTGACCGACCCGCCTAGCACCATTTCTACTACATTCATGGTCTCCGCATCAGTTACGCGCATACCCTGGATGAATTCGCCCTGCTTGCCGACGCGTTTAAGCATGTCGTCAATCTGCGGACCACCTCCATGAATAATGACCGGATTCATGCCGACCAGTTTCAGCAGCACCACATCACGCGCGAATCCTTGTTTGAGATGTTCCTCAACCATGGCATTACCGCCATATTTAATGACGATGGTTTTGCCATGAAAGCGTTGTATATAAGGTAGCGCTTCAGCCAGAATTTTAGCTTTATCTTTCGCAAGAGCTTGGGGATTCAGCATAGCTTTCTCAATCAGTTCAATTAATTTTAGAAATT
>CBFGXU010000177.1:0-3815 GCA_965652935.1 uncultured Nitrosomonas sp. | reverse complement strand
ATAATTGAACTTACATGAAAGTGCTACTGGAGAATCCGCAAAGGGTCGCTTGAGAGGCAAAACCTGTTTTGCTTGACAGATGCTGTGGTTCGTAGGGCTCCTTCGGTATTCTGTCGGGCAATGTAGCATCGTCGCTCAAGCTGGCAGTCAAAAGTTGGATATTGAGGTCCTTTAAGTGCTGAAGATCTGCGATTAGGCAAGAAATAATTTGTAGGCGGGATTCTTGGTTTCGTCCCAATAGCGATAACCTAATTGGCCCAGGAATGCTCTGAAGTCGGACTTTTCCTCCGGCGGTACCTGAATGCCGATCAGCACGCGACCATAGTCAGCGCCATGGTTACGATAATGAAACAGACTGATGTTCCAGTTATGGCTCATATTGTTGAGGAAATTCATCAATGCACCAGGACGATCCGGAAATTCAAAACGATAAAGAATTTCATTGTTAACTTTATACGCTCGCCCACCGACTAAATGGCGGATATGTAGTTTGGCCATTTCATTGTCGCTCAGGTCTTCGGTCGCCAAACCACTTTGTTTTAATTCGCTGATCAGTTGTTGGGTTTCCTCCTGATTGCGCACCGATACCCCGACAAAAACATGCGCCACTTTTGGATCGGCGTAGCGATAGTTAAATTCGGTAATGCTCTTAGCACCCAGTAAGTTACAGAATTTCTTGAAACTGCCGGGTTGCTCCGGAATCGTCACCGACATCACCGCTTCGCGCTGTTCACCGATTTCCGCGCGTTCGGAAATATGACGCAAGCGGTCAAAGTTCATATTCGCGCCGGAAGCAATGGCGACCAGAGTTTTATGCAGGATTTTTTCGCGCGCCACATACGCTTTGATACCGGCGATCGAAAGCGCGCCAGAAGGTTCCAGAATCGTGCGTGTATCTTCAAACACATCCTTGATCGCCGCGCAAATGGCATCAGTGTCAACCAGAATTACTTCATCGACCAGCTCGCGGCATAAACGGAAAGTTTCCTTACCCACATGCCGAACTGCCACGCCATCTGCAAATAGCCCTACTTGCGCCAATTTGACACGGCGTCCGCTTTGCAAGGAGCGGTACATGGCATTTGCATCGATCGGCTCGACACCGATCACCTTGATCTTTGGATACAATCTTTTCACATAAGCTGCAATGCCGGCAATCAATCCCCCGCCGCCAATCGGTACGAAAATGGCGTGAATAGTGCCCGTATGCTGGCGCAAGATTTCCATGCCGACCGTTCCCTGTCCGGCGATCACATCCGGGTCATCATAGGGATGAACAAAGGTGATCTGCTCCTCTTTGGCCAGTGTTAGCGCGTGTTCATAAGCGTCGTTATAAGAGTCACCATGTAATGCAACGGTGGCACCGTGTCCCATCACCGCATGCACCTTGATTTGCGGCGTGGTAACAGGCATCACAATGGTGGCGCTACAATTCAATTTTTTGGCGGCCAGTGCTACGCCTTGTGCATGATTACCGGCGGAAGCCGCGATGACCCCGCGATTGCGTACCGCAGGCGATAACTTGATCATTTTGTTATACGCGCCGCGCAGCTTGAAAGAAAAAACCTGCTGCAAATCTTCCCGCTTCAACAATACCTGATTATGAATGCGCTCGGATAAATTGATCACATGATCCAGTGGGCTTTCGATTGCAACATCATACACCTGAGCGGTCAGTATTCTTTCAAGGTAATTGTTTTTCATAAAAATACATGGGCGAATCTGAACGATATTAAGGTATTTAAACCCGAATCAGGCGTTCAAGATATTGATCGATAAGCAAACAATGAATTCTATCATGATCAGGGGTTGCGGAAGCTTGTTCGCAGTGATGATTGCTAAGAATGAGTAAACTTATGGGTATTTCTAAATTCAAGGTCCTAAATTTTTACCCCAAGCTTCCAGCGCATCCAGCATCCGCCAAACTTTCTCATCCGTACAGGTTTCACGCAATAAAGCGATTTGTGCAGTGAATTCGGTAAAGGTCATACCTCTGCCGCCATCCTGTGTCAGGCGTTGCAGACGCATTTGTTCCCAGCGCTCTGTTTCTGCCGGTGACAATGTTTCCGGCCAGTTGCGGGCGCGGTAGCGGAACAGCAGTTCAGGGAGACGCCGGTCATGAAAATCAAATTGCATATTTGCCAGATCCTGCGGTGAAGCGCAGCGTACCTGTGCCAATGACGAAGCATCCGCATGGTTAAAAAAACCTTCGTATAAGGCCAGATCGACATCGCTGCAAGGTTCAAACGTGCGTCGGGTATAGGCGGTCGCCACGCGCTGGAAAAAATCCGGATGGGCGCGCAATTTTTGCCAATGCTGATAACACGCACCCATATCAAGCCCAATGCGTTCGGCAGCCTCCTCAGTTAATGTACTCCGGGGAGCAAGTGCCGGACATTTGTTAATTTTCACCGATTTGACGGGCAGCCGTTGCATGCCTTCGGGCAGCTCATCATTGCGAGTGAACAGGTAGTGACTGAGCTCAACGGTATCTAATGGCAAGAACAACTCCGGATCATGGCGCAGATCGTAAACCAACACACTGTTATTATTTCCAGGTTCTGTGATCAATGGCATGACCAGCGTGGTGCAGCCGGTCTTGGCCGGGTACATGCGGGAGGTATGCAAGACAGGGTTGTGAGTGACTAAATCAAGCTGGGCTGCTACCCGGCGTTTATCGCGCAGTTGAAAAAGCCAATCGTAGAGGCGGGGTTGCTGTGTACGCAGCAAGCGCGTCAGTGCAATGGTCGCGCGCACATCGGATAAGGCATCATGCGCGGATTCATGCTGAACGCCGTTGGCGGCAGACAGATCCTCCAGCCGGAAACTGGGTTGCCCATCTTCATGTTGTGGCCAGACGATACCGGCGGGACGCAGCGCATACGTCATGCGCACCAGATCAATAATGTCCCAGCGCGAATTGCCTTGCTGCCACTCGCGTGCATAGGGATCATAAAAATTACGGTATAAGGTAAAGCGTGTAACTTCATCGTCAAAACGCAATGTGTTGTAACCGACGCCGCAAGTATTCGCCTGTGAAAATTCTGCATGAATGCGCGCAATAAATTCCGGTTCTAAATATCCTTGTTCATCGGCAATCTGCGGTGTAATTCCGGTGAGCAGGCAGGCTTCCGGATGGGGAAGGAAATCCCGTGCTGGCTTACAATAAATCACCAGCGGTGCTCCAATTTCATTCAGTGCTTCGTCGGTACGCAATCCCGCAAACTGAGCCGGACGGTCCCGTCTGGGGTCAGCACCGAAAGTCTCGTAGTCGTGCCAGTAGAGCGTTGTAGGCATTTGATTAATAGGTTTGAATTGAGGTGTTGGCTGAAAGCAGATTAGTCATGCAACTATTATAGTTGTATATTACGCAAAATTTTTAAATCAAATAATAAGGGATAAGACAATATGGCACGTAAACTCATCAGCTCAGGTTCTACATTCGAACAGGAAATCGGCTATTCGCGCGCAGTGGTTGAAGGTAACTGGATCCTGGTTTCTGGTACGACAGGTTTTGATTATAGCAAAATGACCATTTCTGATGATTTGTTGGAGCAAGCAGAACAATGCTTTAAAAACATCGAGAGGGCACTCCACGAAGCCGGTTCCAGCATGAAGGATGTGGTGCGGGTTACCTACGTGTTTCCGGATGCAGCGGATTTTCCCAAATGCTGGCCGATTATGCGCAAGTATTTGGGCGATGTCAGACCGTCCGCCATGATGCTCGCGGCAGGCTTGTCCGATCCACGCATGAAAATTGAAATCCAGGTGACGGCTTATCGGGCAGAAACATGATCTTCCAGGGAATCGGCATT
>CBFGXU010000176.1:0-3838 GCA_965652935.1 uncultured Nitrosomonas sp. | reverse complement strand
GTTAATCAGAAATTTGTAATCTTTTTTGAGCGAGACGCGAGTGCTTTCGCCTGTTAATGCGTGACGAATGCCTTCGCATATACTGGACTTGCCGGCCTCATTCTGACCACAAATCAACTGTACAGGGGCGTTGAGATTGAATTCCGCCTCGCGGATTCCAATCATATTGAATAATTTAACGACTTCGATTCTCATGATGGTTTTCTTTATTCAAAGTTGAATGATCTTTTTCCGGATGAAGCGGCTTGTTGATCAGCCTTGTTTTCTTCTTCCATCAACTTGCGCTGGATATCGGCTTTTTCTTTTTCGCTTGGTTCGCCAGTAGGCGGCGCGTCCTTTTCAGGGTCTTTCTTCACTTCTTCTTTTACTTCTGCATCTGATACCGTGCTTTTTTTCAGATCGTCCACAGTCTTTGCATTTTTTTCATCTGCTGGCTCAAACCATTCTTCAACTGAACTCATGCCGTCTCGCAATGAGGCGTAAACCTTTTTCAAATTAACTACCTGCGCTGGTTGAATCGAATTGATTTTTCGTTGAATGCGTTTTTCGATCTGTTCTTTAGTCACTCCGAATTCATCGAATGCAGCCAGTAACTTTTTGATTCCTTCCGCCGAAGTGTCAGCGGTTGCCTTGAGGGTTATTTCGCACTGCTTGACGGCGGCTTCAGTCACATCGCCTGGAATGACAGCCAGAATGCAAGCGCGTACCCTGCGTTGCGCCTGGTTTGCTATCAGTTCATAAATATCTCGTTCATCCTTGAGCGCATACCCGCCTTTCTTGGTATCACGCCAGTGACGCACACGAAATTGCAGCGGTCTCCGGGTATTGCTCTCTAGATCCCACGCATAAGCGCCGACCTCTGAATAAGTCACGCCGTCATAATCAACGCCCCGGAAGAGTTCGTTAAATCCGAATTGGATGTTTCCCCATTGTTGGGCAATGGCTTCCGCGAGCCTGATGGATGGACCGGAAATATCGGTGCCGCCCCGGCTGTAGTGATAAACCGCAGCATCGGCCAGGGAAGGGCGGGTGCAGGCGTTAATAATTTTATCCATCACAGCAATCTGGTTGCGTGGTGATTGACGTGCAATCATCATTGCCGCCTGAACTTCAGCGATTGCTCGATTTTGCTCGGATAGCGCAAGTGCGCTTCCTGAATTCTGCGGAGCATTGCCAAAAGGATTTGGCTGCTTCAGGTTTTGTAGTTGAGTAGGTTCGTTCATTTAATTTAATCTCCTTTAAAGGTGCACTTATTCCAGCGAGCACAGAACTTCTCGCTGCACAACATTGATTTGGGGTTAGGATAGAACCTGCCTGATCGAAACATATCCGCTGCAAACTCGATCAAGCCGGGGTTATCCTGATCACCAACCATAACCCGCTTTGCATTACTGATGGTTCCGGTAGCAATCTCCGCCTTGCCTTTGGTTTGAAGGCCGATGATCTCAGCTTCAGTAGTAATGGATTCGCCGGTTGTATGCTCAAATAGCAATTCATAGGTTCCGACTTGCGCGGCATGGCCTTTAGTCACTGCAACGCCTTTTTGTACGGCTGCAGCACCGCTTTTTAAATCAGCAATTCCAATGCCATAATTGGTTTTTTTGATTCGCGCCCGGTCCATGGTGCCGGTTAGCCGAATGATGACACCGCCACCGCAATCGATATCTAGTGGTTTTGTTTCCATTTCAACGGCCAGAAAGTTGTATTGAGGCGATACTTCCCGGCAATATTTTGTGAGTAACGTTATGCCAGTGGTTTCTGCTTCTCTCATTGATAAGTCGTCTTTGCCGGCATCGAACTCATTCTCAGGATCGCGCAGCTTATCGACCAGCACGCCGGCAGCATCATCGGCTGTTACTGCGTCACCGGTTATCCGTGCCTGATCAAATGCGGCTGTGCCTGCATGAATTGCCGTGCCAAGTGCTGCGCGCAATCCGACAGTGTTACGCATCCCGAGAAGGTGTATTCCTTCAAAGCGATAACTGCAATCAAATAGAGAGGCCCAGGATGAAGCGCGGATTTTTATGGATGGTTCACTCACCGAGGCACCTTCACTTGAGCAATATTCAGCACCATTTCTGCCAAAATTACACGGCGCTTTTGCTGCTCTAACAGGAGCCTGTAACTATGCGTTTCTGGCGTGAATTCCACCTTCGCTGCATTTAAGGCATCTGCTGCGGTCGATACGGCCGTCATAATACCGGCCTGTAATTGCAGGTCTTTATATTCCTTCAGATCATCCTCAAGACTTTCTTGCCTGAGCTCTATCGCTGATATCAGGCAATCGATGGTTTCTTTTAATCCGAATTTCTCGATTGATCCCTGCAGATATACAATCAACTCTTTCTGCTCATCTTCCAGAAGATTTTCTTCTGGTAGGTCTAATTGTTGTGCTAATGCGTTCATGACAACCCCCTTAATCGATATAAAAACCTTCCTCAGCAGTAACTTTGCTCATGACTTCACCTCCGGTACGACAGACAAATATCTATCAAGCTGACTCTGTTTCGCTGCAATTTGCATTTTGATATCGCGTACTTCAGCAGATATTTCCATTTCAATTATTCTGTACAAGTCCGGAGCAAATTTTTCGAGCAAATCAACAAGTCTTTTATATGTGACTTCATTCACGCCACGCTTATATGAGTAGTAATCATCAAAACTCACCATTGCAGCAAAACTTGCCGACTGATTTCTTTTGTTTTTCAGTTTGTCGCATTCCTTAATAAGCGTTTCAGCCTTATCTTGAAGGTCTTTCATTTCCTTATTAATATTGTTCAGATCATCCAATGTCATGACAGCCTCCGGTATTTCCATGATTCCAAAATTGAATGGCCGCGGCTAAACCAGTACAAGCCATTACATAAAAATTTGTAACAGTGCTTCAGGCTATTAGTGAGGTTCATGATTGATATCTCCGTTTTCCTGTGGAATCGGCGGCATTTGCAGCCAGATGCTCTGGTTATGCATATCCGTTGTCCGGAACCAGATGGTTCCGTCATCACAAAGGACATACACGTTATCTTGTCCATTTCTTAACTGATATTCATCGCCATTGCCCGGCGTTACTTCTATCTGGATAGGCCGTCTCATGATTTAACACCGCACTGAGCAGCAAATTTCACTTGCTTAATTCTTGCCTGATGATCCCTTTCTCCAGCCCATGCCAATACAGCAAGTAAAGCAACAACGATCAGCATGGAAACTAATGTGCCAAATCTGGCGTTCTCCGATGATGCCCTGTAATCCTTCATGTCTCTGTTCCTCATCTTGCCTCCAAATGTGATTGGGTGGTTGATGATGTAACTATAGTTACTTTTTAATAAACTGTCAACTATAGTTACATTGATAGGTAACTATATTTGCTATACTAAAACCCGGGGCAAAATAGGGACAACATGGGTGGGGTTTTTTGGATAGAAAGAATATTTGGAAATAAAAAACAACTAACAAGTGGTGAGAGTGCGTTTGATTTATTTGAACTCTCGAAAAATTATTAATAAGATGACGATATGGCTACTCAATCAACAATAGAATGGACAGAACAAACCTGGAATCCAACAACCGGCTGCACTAAAGTTTCGCCTGGTTGCAAGAACTGCTATGCAGAAGTAATGGCAAGGCGGCTGCATGCGATGGGCACGCCTGGATATGAAAATGAATTCAATATAACAGTACATGAAAGTCGCTTAAGTCAACCACTGCAGCGGAAGAAACCGACTGTTTATTTCGTGAACAGCATGAGCGACCTATTTCATGAAGGTGTTTCTGATGAATTTCTGGATAAAGTATTTGCGGTAATTAGAAATACTCCTCATCACACATATCAAATACTAAC
>CBFGXU010000175.1:0-3866 GCA_965652935.1 uncultured Nitrosomonas sp. | reverse complement strand
CGATTCAGCCCCAATACCGTGATGCGATGCGCAGCATTGAAGCTGGGTGCGCCATCCTGATCGCGCAGAATGGACGATACCTTATATTCCAGGCTGTTGGAGTTTGGATCAAAACGGATGTCGTGGATCCAGATACCTGCCTGTTGTACTTGCTGATGTTCACATTCGTAGGTGAGATCCCAACCTGTCAGCATCGGTACGGCATAGTCGTAAGGTAGGTCATTGATGCGAAAGATCTGGGTGCGGACAATGCCGTCGCTACTTTTGCGGCAGGTGTTGGTTTTTCCGGAGCGGGGATTCAATGCCAGAAAATCTGCGCGTAGCTTGACACTGCTGCCGTGAATCAGCGCGACGCGCGTTTTAATCCGATGAGTCCGTGTGCTGTTATCCTTGAAAATAGTCTGAGCCGCCCAATGCGGACTACCATCCTGGCTGAGCGAAGCACCGGTTTGAGAAAGGCTGTAGGCAATCTGCAGCAGGCGATAATCTGCCCGATCTGTCCATTTACAGGGCAGGAAACTTAATTGGCATTCAAATGCGCCATCAAACTGAAAATCAAATCCGCGCGGAATGATCGCGATCGCATCCTTGCCTTTTAGCATGCCTTTGTTTCCTGTATTTTCCAGCGTAGCGACCGCGCCCTGATTCTTATTCTGCAGCGCTGATGCCCCAATACCGCTGTAATCGCCTTCTATCCTGGCATCAAACCAGGCTGAGTGATAGCCAAAGGCGGTATAAAACACGCAGAATTCGTAAGCATCGCTACGGCGTTGATCATCCAATTTGCCTTGTGCCTCAAACACTAGTAGAGCAGAACCGGCATTCTTCACCAGCTTGCTATGAGTGATGTCAGCACGCAAGGAATTTACTTCCCGCTCACTATGAAGATAACGCAGATCCCAACCATTCAACACGACGGTGCCATTATCCACATAGCTCGGCATTTCGAGCCAGGCAAGCACGGTTGCAGCCTCAGCACCACTTTCCCGTTGAACGCATTGTTTACCTTCGATGAGGATGAATTTGCCCTCATCCTCAAAAACTGTTTTTCCAGCTGCTTTAAGGGAGAGTTGCTCAAAGGGGGTTGCGGCTTTCGCTTTAGCCGATGAATCAACCGATTGCTTCTGCTGGGTTTTGCTCGCACATGCAGAAAATAAAAATAGCGTCAAAAGTAATATCAGTACATGGCGAATCATTTTTATTCTCCCAAGGTAGCGTAGCAGCAAAATAGTTACAAGATGATTCTTCCAAATCGCAAGGAATCAGATAGTTTTAATTAACCTTTAATTCGACTGATCCTGGCGACATCTTTGATGTGTCTCAAGTTACGCATGATTCGCGCCAGATGTTGCCTGTTGTTCACTTGCAGGATAAAGCGCATTTGCGTGTAGTCTTCCTCGCTTTCCATCGTAACGTCGTCAATGTTTGACTCTGCTTTGGCGATCTCAGCAGCAACCCGGGCTAATACGCCTTGTTTATTTGCTGCGGCTACCTTGATACCTGCTTCAAAAGTTCTGCTGATGTCTTTACCCCAGGTCACGTCCAGATAATTCTCGGCACTTTTCTGGCTATGGCTGATATTTGTACAGTCATGCATATGAATGATAAGACCATAATCCTTTTTAATCACCCCGATGATGGCATCACCTGGAATGGGGCGGCAGCATTTGGCAAACTGTACGGTTACGCCTTCAGTTCCCAAGATGGTAATTGGGCTTGCTGTTTGTTCACGGGAAATGGCTTCCGGGGCGGCCAAACGTTTTGCCACCACGGCCGGCAGCTGTTTGCCCAACGCCATTTCAGCCAGCAATTCATTCTTGGATTTTACAGCGCTGTCACGTACTAATTTCTCCCATTGAGCTTCACTAATGGTGTCTGGATTGATATTAAATATCAGCAATGCCTGATTGAGCATCCGCTCACCCAATTTAACAGACTCATCAAATTGAATGTTTCTTAGGAAATGGCGGATATGTGAGCGAGCCCTCCCCGTTGCCACATAGCTAAGCCAGGCAGGATTGGGTTTGGCGTAGGGGGCAGTAACGATTTCCACACGATCGCCAGTTTTGAGTACCGTGCGTAATGGCGCATCTTCACCGTTAATTTTAACCGCCACACAGCAATTACCCACATCGGAATGGACTGCATAAGCAAAATCAACGGCAGTGGAACCTCTTGGCAACGTTAGAATTTTTCCTTGCGGCGTGAAAACATAAACATCACCAGGAAACAAGTCAATTTTAAGATGCTCAAGAAATTCCGAAGAGTCTTTAGAACCACTGAGCGTTTCCAGTAAGCTTTGCAACCATTGACTGGTTTTTAGGTGCAATTCATTGAAATCGGTATCTGTGCTTTTATAAAGCCAATGTGAAGCCACCCCATTTTCAGCGATCCGGTGCATCTCGGCAGTGCGAATTTGTATTTCTATCGGCAGACCGAATGGTCCCAGTAACGTGCTGTGCAACGATTGATAACCGTTGCTTTTTGGGATTGCAATATAATCCTTGAACTTGCCAGGAATTGGCTTGTATAAGCTGTGTAACATGCCTAACGCGACATAACAGGATGGAATGTCTTTGACAATAATGCGAAAACCATAAATATCGAGCACCTCCGAGAATGACAGATGCTTATCGATCATCTTGGCATAAATACTGTAAAGATGTTTCTCGCGTCCCGTTACCTCAGCATCCAAACCCGCTTCTTTTAATTTGAGGGTGATGGCTTCCAGAATTTTTCCAACTACTTCACGTCGATTGCCCCGAGCGGCCTTGGTTGCTTTCACCAGCACCTTATAACGCGTGGGATACGAATACCGAAACCCCAGTTCTTGTAACTCCTGATAAATGTTATTGAGTCCTAAACGATGAGCAATGGGTGCATAAATTTCTAGCGTTTCTCGGGCGATGCTGTGCTGTTTCGCGGGATCCATGGCTTCAAGTGTTCGCATATTATGCAGCCGATCAGCCAATTTGATGAGTATGACACGAGCATCCCGCGCCATAGCCAGCAACATTTTGCGGAAATTCTCTGCTTGCGCTTCTTCTTGTGTCTGGAATTCAATTTTGGCAAGCTTGGAGACGCCATCTACCAGTTCTGCCACTGATTCACCAAATCTCTCAGCGATTTCGGCTTTGGATATATCGGTATCTTCTACAACGTCATGCAATAACGCGGCTATCAGTGTCGGTGCATCCAGATGCAAGGAACCGAGAATCCTCGCTACTGCGATGGGATGTGAAATATAAGGTTCACCCGATTTACGGAACTGCCCGGAATGAGCCCCTTGGCCGAATGAATAAGCATTTCTAAGTTGAGCAATATCTTCAGGCTTAAGATATTGAGATACTTCGGAAAATAGAAGTTCTGCTTCGGACATAGATTTTGATGCGCTTAAAGTATTTTTTTCAAAATAACTGTGGATCGCAGATCTGTTTAAGATACGCTATCAATTTCCTCATCAGCGTCCCGCTGTGATTATATGCCGGGATTTACCTAGAAAAGCAAAAATTCCTGCTTAATTCTGTAACTGAAATTTTTATACTGGGAAACAGTGATGCTATGCATTAATTAGTGCTTGATTGATGATCATGATACCCACTAGAGACTTAATACATAGCGGTGTCTTAGGAATAACGAATATACATTACATGTTTTTCGGATTAAGGATGTCCAGCCCTACTTTTCCTAGCGCCACCTCGCGTAGCGCTATGACGGTTGGTTTATCCCGTGAAGGTTCCACCATTGGCGCAGAACCAATGGCCAACTGTCTGGCTCTTATTGTGGCCACCAGGGTCATATCAAATCGATTAGGAATTCTCTTTAAACAATCATCAACAGTAATTCGTGCCATAGTATTGGTCTCA
>CBFGXU010000174.1:0-3983 GCA_965652935.1 uncultured Nitrosomonas sp. | reverse complement strand
ATAGAAGCCCAGGAAGTGCTGAAAGATATCCGTGGCATTGCGTTTACTCATTTTCAATCGGGAGATGTGGTAAGGCATCCTTTGGTGCAGCGGATTGTCAATGCCTATGAAAAACATGACAAACGCAGGCAGGATTCCTGACATTCTATGATTGCTGCATGGAGAAATCATTCAAACTAGCCGTGCAATATGCGACCAGCAGCACAGAAATTCCCACGCGATCGCAATTTCGCCGCTGGGTGAAAGCGGCGCTGATGCAGAATGCTGAGATTGTGCTACGAATCGTGGATGAGGCTGAAGGACGCGAACTCAATCAGCAATTTCGCAATAAAGACTATGCGACAAACGTATTGACCTTTGTTTATGACGATATGCAACCGCTAACGGGCGACATTGTGTTATGTGCGCCGATTGTAAGCCAGGAAGCGCAGCAGCAGCATAAAAAATTGCTGGCGCATTATGCCCATCTGACTGTTCATGGTGTTTTGCACTTGCAGGGGTATGACCATTCAGAAGATGCTGAAGCTCTGGAAATGGAGCAAATGGAAACCCGGATACTGGTCCGGCTTGGCTATGAGGATCCCTATAGTGAACCTGAAACACCTTCATCCTGAGCATCATGTCCATAATTTGACTGGTTACCCACAACAGAATTTTTTTAACTCATTTTTCGTCAATTGAATTACTTATACAAAAATTTATATAAAATGGATGACCCATCACCTAAAAGCGGCTGGTTAGAGCGATTAAGCACTTTGCTGATCCGAAAACCGGAAGACCGCGAACAACTCATCACCCTGTTGCATTCCGCTTTCAAGCGCAATTTACTCGACTCGGATGCGCTCAGCATGATCGAAGGCGTCATGCAAGTTTCTGAAATGCAGGCACGCGATATTATGGTGCCACGCTCACAAATGGATGTCGTCGACATCAGTGAAAAGCCCGAAAAATTCATTCCCTTTGTCATTGAAGCGGCCCATTCCCGCTTTCCGGTTGTTGAGGGCAGCGAAGACGATATTATCGGTATTCTGCTGGCAAAGGACTTGTTGCGTTATTATGCCGATCCGGAAGAATTTAATGTCCGCGACATGTTGCGACCCGCCGTCTTCATTCCGGAATCCAAGCGATTGAATGTTTTGCTTAAGGATTTCCGCAGCAATCGCAACCATATGGCCATTGTCGTCAATGAGTATGGTGGTGTGGCAGGGCTGGTGACGATTGAAGATGTGCTGGAGCAAATCGTCGGAGAGATCGAGGATGAATACGATTTTGATGAGGAAGAAGACAATATCGTGATGGAATCGGACGGAACCTACCGTGTCAAGGCGATTACCGAAATTGACAGCTTCAACGAAGCGCTCGGTGCAAACTTCAGCAGTGATGACTATGATACGATCGGTGGGCTGGTATTGAACAAATTTAACCGCTTGCCGAGCCGTAACGAGTCGGTTGTCATCGATCAGTTTAAATTCACCGTGCAGCGCGCTGATAGCCGTCGCTTGCATATGCTCAAGGTTGAAAAAATGGCGCTAGCGCCAGAAACTGTTGCAGACTAAAATAGTCGCCTGCGACCCAAAATCAACCGTCTATCATCCGGCATATGCCCAAAATTACCACTCGTCCGTATGATTCAGAGATTTTTCAAACCCTGAGCAAGTGTGGGTTATCGCCAGTACTCGCCCGTATTTATGCTGCGCGAGGTATTGAAAATGCAAGCCAGCTCGAAACGGAATTAGCAAACCTGATTCCGTTTGAACGATTCAAAAATATTACCTTAATGGCCACCTTGCTGGCAGATGCTATCGCGGCAAAGAAACGTCTGCTGATTGTGGCGGATTATGATTCGGATGGCGCGACCGCGTGCGCCGTCGGCATCCGCATTTTGCGAAAACTTGGCGCCATGGTTGATTATCTGGTTCCTAATCGCTTTGAGTTCGGTTATGGACTGACACCGGAAATAGTCCATCTGGCGTACGCCATCAAACAACCCGATATGCTGATTACAGTAGATAACGGCATCGCCAGCGTTGACGGCGTGGCTGAAGCCAATCGGTTGGGTATGCAAGTGTTGATTACGGATCATCACTTGCCCGGGGATACTTTGCCTGCGGCAACGGCCATTATCAATCCCAATCAGCCTGGTTGCCCTTTTCCCAGCAAGAATATTGCAGGTGTGGGAGTTATTTTTTACCTGATGCTGGCGCTGCGCGCTGAGTTACGTCAAAGGGGCGCCTTTGCAGCCACACTTCCGGAGCCCAATCTCGCCAATTTTCTTGATCTGGTGGCGCTGGGAACCGTCGCTGATGTGGTCAAACTCGATAACAACAACCGGATTCTGGTGCAGCAAGGCTTGCAGCGCATCCGTAAAGGGCGCTGCTGTGCAGGCATTCATGCGCTTTTGCAAGTGGCGCGGCGCGATTATCAGCAAGTTTCCACGTATGAATTAGGTTTCATCCTGGGGCCGCGACTGAATGCAGCCGGACGTTTGGATGATATGTCATTGGGGATTGAATGCCTAATTACCGATGATGAGAAGTATGCGGCAGAAATTGCCAGGCAATTGGATGAATTGAACCGGCAACGCCGGGAAATCGAATCCACGATGCAGGAAAGCGCATTAGTCAAGCTGGAAGATGCATTGCAAAACCAGCAAGCGAAAATCCATACAGCGTATAGTATCTGCCTGTTTGACCAAGACTGGCACCAAGGCGTCATTGGCATTCTTGCCTCGCGCATCAAGGACAAATATCATCGTCCGGTAATCATCTTTGCCGCCGGCAATCTCGATGAATTAAAAGGTTCCGGGCGATCAATCCATGGTTTTCATCTGCGGGATGCCCTGGATCTGGTTGCCAAGCGTTATCCCGGGCTGATACTTAAATTTGGTGGACATGCTGCTGCTGCCGGATTGACCATTCACGCTTGTCATTTTGAGCAATTCTGCGGAGCTTTTGAGGAAGCGGCACAAACCCTGTTGACACCCGCCGATTTGACGCGCGTGATTGAAACCGATGGTGATCTGGATATTTCTGAAATGAATATCGAGCTGGCAGGGTGCCTCGACCAGCAGGTATGGGGACAAGGTTTTCCTCAACCTGCATTCAGTGCCCGATTTTATGTCGAAAGTCAGCGTATCGTGGGTGAAAAGCACTTGAAATTAAAATTAAGAAAACTGGATTTCTGTAACCAAGGCGAGGTGCTGATAACGCCGCGAAAATCCAACGATTGTTACGAGGGTATGTTATTTTTTCATAATGACCCGTTGCCTGATTGGATTGATGCTGTTTATCGGCTGCAGGTCAATGAATATAATGGGAAAGCTACTTTGCAATTGCTGCTTGAGCATTGGTTTCAGGCTGATGGTCAGGTAATTGGCGATGTCTCCTGAATTCACGCTCAACGGAGAATTGGCTGCTTTGCCTTCTTTCTTGACCAGTCTTGCGATTGGTTTACTCATCGGACTGGAACGCGAACGCAGTCCGGGCTCGCGGGCAGGCCTGAGAACATTTGCATTAGTTGCGTTATTTGGCACGCTGACCGCCATGCTAGCAGAAGAAACTACGCCCTGGTTGCTGTTGGGTGGTCTGTTCATCGTCGGCCTGATGATGATTGCTGCGTATGTTCGCGTCAAAAATGAGAGTGCAGATCCGGGTACCACCACGATAGCCGCTATCCTGGTATGCTATGGTTTAGGCGCTGCGATCTGGTATGGCAACGACACACTGGCAATCATGCTGGCGATTATTACGACCGTATTGTTGTATTTCAAGGCAGAATTGCACGGCATCACTGAGAAGCTAAGTCGGCGGGATTTAATTTCCGTACTGCAGTTTGCCGTATTGACCTTTATTATTCTCCCGATACTGCCGGATAAGAATTTTGGACCTTATGAGGCGATCAATCCTTATCAAACCTGGCTAATGGTGGTATATCGAGCTGGCAGGGTGCCTCGACCAGCAGGTATGGGGACAAGGTTTTCCTCA
>CBFGXU010000173.1:0-3984 GCA_965652935.1 uncultured Nitrosomonas sp. | reverse complement strand
GATGGAAAGATTAATACACAAGGTTATTACCTGGGCAGAGGAAAGTAACATAGTGAATGGATCTGACTTAAAAACCGAGACGTTAAAGTTAGTTGCTGAATTTGGTGAGATGGCGTGTTCTATAAATAGGGTCAAGGAATGCCGTAAACGAATAGGTAAATGTATCATTCGAATGATAATAATTTGCCGCATGAGGAATATTTCCCTGGATGATTGCTTGGAATTAACTCAGGAAATAACTGAGAGGAGAGTGACAAACCGAAGGTATGTGCTAAAAATAATGACTCAACACTTGGGAAAATTTACTCACAATATCGTCATGGATGAAGATATCGGCGCTAACATGGGCTACCTTCTTATTTACTTAACTGCATTAACTAAAATTCTTCACTATTCTTTACGAGATTGCCTTGAGATAGCCTACAACGATATAACAGCCCACAAGGGGGTGATGTTTGATGGCACTTTTATAAAAGAAACGGATGAAAGATATGTAACTGCTGTAACTATTTTAAATCAAAAAAAACCTGATGCATAAAACTGCGCAGATTAACTGATATCAGATCAGAATCCGCTAATTGGTAATAAAGGACGCTAGTTTATGCGCCGTGTAGACCATGAAAGAAGATAATAAACCCGCCGAAGCGGGGATAATTTTTGCGGTAACCATAGAAATCTGGTAACCATAGAAATCTGCATTTACCACTAAGATATTGATCCAGTTAAGGATATCAATTTTACCTATTTTCAGAAGATCTCCCTGGCAGAATTGCATCGTCTATTCCTGAATCTTTTTCGAATTGGTTAAGCTGACCGGTGGGTTGTTGTTGAGAAGATCTGTTGTGTAGTTTTGAAGTAGGGTGGTTTTCATTGCTACCAGTGGAACCCATTCCGTTCCTTTCAGCGTTCAGTCCTTCTTGAGTGCGTCCAGGCTCTGATATTTGGTCAGCGCGTGACTTTTCAACAGGTTTATCTAAGGGTGGAGTTGATTGAGAGAAAGCAGATGAACTGAAGATAAAGAAAAATGCAATAACTAAAACTAAGAAGTTTCTAATATGGGTCATGGCAATAACCTTATGAATAATTAACAAAGGAGGGGTTATGATCTTAAGAAGATCAAAATTAATCGGTTCGTTCCTCACATTCATAAAAATAAACATGAAACCCCGCCGCAGCGGTCATTTAAGGGAAATTTTATTTTGAGGAGTCGCGGGATTTATCTGCAGCTGATCCTTTCTGTGCAGCATCATCACGAGGTCCTTCGGGATGAGCGCCGCCCTTATCAGATGATTTTTGCTCGTTCTTCTTGTCGGTTTGGGAGGGAACAGGCTTAGGCGAATTCTCTTTATCATCAACTTTATTCTGTGTTTGAGTGTAATCTGCAAAAACAGGGATACTGAAAAATAGAAATCCACTGAGAATAGCTACCAGTAACTTTTTCATTATGATTTCCTTTAATTTTATAAAAAGAATTTACATAATGAATGAAAATAGCTCATCAGTCTGTGCGCCAAGACACATGGTGAATTATCTTTAGACTTAAGTAGCGGGATGCCACCTTGGCTTTGATTCCCAAGAATATTGTTTTTCGTTTCTTGCTCATGATTATGATCCTTTATAGTGCCCATAACAGAGCTTAACAACCTGTCGAGTTTCGTGGTTCCACTTCACTCGGGTGCTTTCTCCGGATTCGGATCTGGAATGGGATCTGGTTTGGGATGAGGCGTCGGATTCGGAGTTGGATCTGGCATAGGTGGGAATGGGGTAGATCTATTTATTGAGTCCATGCTTTTTCTCCTCTAAAGTTTCTTATTAATAATCCGATATTGCACTAGCATTACTCATTCGCCATTCTACCGGAGAGCTATTTCATGCTCTCCGGTTTTTCTCTAAAGAAATTTATGATTGTGCCATGAGATATTCAGCAGTTTTAGCAATTTTTCCACTTACACTTCCTGGTTAATCAATAAAAACAAATTGTATGTTCTGCCGATGATGGTTTTCGTTTCAAAAATCTATCATTGCAACTTCCAGTCATCATACGATGAAAGAGCAATTCTTTTGTTGCTAACACGGTCTTGTCAGTGCATATTTAGTATCGAGTAAGCAAGTCAGCCGAAAGCTAACCCATTTACGAGCCGGCATTTCCAGAGATCGATAACTCCAAACTGAGATCGGAATGACCAAGCTCATCATACAAGCAACAAAAATTATCGATCCGAGTATGCTACTTTGCAATGGTAAGCCGGTATAGTCTTCCCAATCCTGCTGGGCAATGAATTTGATGAGATAGTGCCACATATAAATGGAGTACGAGAATAATCCGATCGTATGAAGATAGCGTGTGGCGAGCCAATTGCATAAAGAACCTCGATCTTCCCATGTAACCAAAACGAGCAAGGCCATTAAGCTGATGGAAATCACATCTGCTAGGCCAAAGTGTAACGTCAGCAAAAGCGCAATGCTTGCTGTGATCTGAATAAATGTTAAACATTGCTCTGAGAGAACAGAAATTATTTGACGACCCAAGAACAACACGATACCAATTGAGAAGGCTGATGCGGCACGAATGATAGACAAGCGAAAATTCTCATCGACATCACTACTAATACCAAGGTAGAAACCGTAATAGAACAAAATAATACATAACAACCCAATCAGAGCTAACTTTCGGGTATTGCCATCCATCGTTAAAAGAGCAGCAAAGATCAGATAACAAAAAAATTCCGCACTGAGAGACCAGGATGGAAGATTCCATGTTACCCAATCAAACATGCCCCAAGCATGAATAAGTAAGAAATTAGCGACCAATGATTCAGCGCTTCGCAAGGAACCATCAAACAGGCAGCAGAATGTGTCACTGCGGCTCCAGCTAATCAGTGCAAGCATGAGAAAAAACAAAAATACTGTCGCGAGCGAGATTAAGTGCAGCGGATATATTCGTGAAAAACGAGCAATTAAATAGTGAATAATATCGCGCATAGTACGGCGCTCAGGATGTTCAATACCGTAGACATAAGAGAGTACGAAGCCGCTGAGGATAAAGAAAAAATCTACCCACAGATAGCCCTTTGCAAGAAAAAAAGTTATCTCGTCTGGATCAATTGATGAATGGAAAAAGGAGCGAAAATGGACGAGTACAACTATTAAAGCCGCCACACCTCGTAGCGCTGTGTGAGAGCGAATCTCATTCTTGTTAGATATTGAAGTCATAAGTTAACCTTTTCAGTGATAGTAGACCTCCGCATCAGCGAAGATTTTTAGCCTGCTTTTTAAAAAATATCAGCTCAAGCTCAGTTTGAGGGCTGATTTAACCAAGTGACTGTCGGATGACATCTAATTTCACGATTTCTAATGAATTAGAGCGTTGATAAAAAATAAAGTAGTGGGCTATAGTCAATAAACGAATAAGGAATAAGCGCTATCAGCATAACTGTGTTAAGAACAGTGATCTGATTGCTGTATTATTTTTATTGTGAAGTAGAGATAGTGTCGGAGAATTCTTACTGCTTACTGAATCTTATTAATCTCTATTCAATTGGTCGTGAATGAAAAGTGTTTCTAAAGTAATTATTTGAAACGAAGGTAAGGCATACCTGCTGCCTCTTTAACGACTATACATAGACCGAGACCCACTCGATAAGCAATTGATACTGCGCTACTCAATATTCGATTTTCTCCTGCTATTTCTTTGTGAACACCGGGTCTTTAGATTATCAAAAAATATTGTTGTCAATTAACTTACCTCCTTTTAGATAAATGTCATGTAACCATTTACTTTTCTATATAGATAGAGTTCTTACAGAGCAAGGAATCAGTGCTCGGCCTTACAGTATACTGAAGTGTGCTAGTTTAGAGCAAATCGTGCAGCTACCGAATTGATCGAGCATCCCCCAGATTTAATTCGAATTAGCTGATATAAAGATCTGCTGCTTTATTATTGCAGAACTTGTATTTCTTCAAGTAAGTCTTTATTAAATCTAA
>CBFGXU010000172.1:0-3998 GCA_965652935.1 uncultured Nitrosomonas sp. | reverse complement strand
CAATCCCAATTCAAATTAGACGCAAGCCCGTGAAATCACTTCACAAATAATTCGATAATGTAGCTATGCTCTACCTGGCCTTTGAGAATGGAATATTCTCAGTTTGTTGGCTGTTTAGTACTTTGATGGTAATGGTATTCGTCTTTGTAATTCCACATTTATGAGCGCAGCCCCCTATTTTCATGATGGAAGTGAGCGGGACCTTCCTGTCGTGGTCAACCATTATGATAAGCACTTCGGGTTGAATCTGACAGCCTCACAGAAGGCAGGTCTCGTTAGGTATTTAAAGTCACTCTGACAGCGCATAAGTCAAACACAACCACAAGGGGTGTTTGATAAATTTGCTCTAGCTCCAATCCTTCTCTTGCACAACTTTATAGATTTGCAACGCCTATGTGTTCTAGCAGGAGAAGTTGTTAAGTCTTCGAGTTCAGTCGCACTCGCTTAAGGCACGAGCTAGCTATTACCAAATTCGCTGCGCAGACTCGAAACCCGTGTGATCACGATCATGTTGTTGTCATTGAACTTCAGATCCTTACTGATAGTGAGGAATTCAGGAATTCCTTCGGCGGAATAGGTAACTTCATGAAGTTACTAAAAGTATGTACTAAATCCGCCAAATAAAAAAGGTGGCTTACGCCACCTTTTAAATCAAATCTGGTCAGGAATCAAATCCGTTTTCTAAACTCGTTGTTATGCGGATCAATTTCAATCTTATCGCCAATTTCCACAAACGCCGCTACCTGAATTTCAAAACCTGTTCCAGCAAGGCGGGCTGGTTTCATGATTTTGCCCGTGGTGTCCCCTCTTACTGCTGGCTCGGTGTATTCAACTTCGCGTACAATGGTGTTGGGTAATTCAACGGAAATCGCTTTGCCATCATAAAAAGTCACTTGGCATACATCGTTCATACCGTCCACCAGATAGTTCAGCACATCGGACATGTTGTCGGCTTCCACTTCAATCTGGTTATAGTCGGCATCCATAAACACATACAGTGGGTCAGAAAAATAGCTGTAGGTACATTCTTTTTTATCCAGAACAACTATATCGAATTTTTCATCCGCCTTGTAAACGGTTTCTGTTGTGGTACTGGAAAACAGATTCTTCAGTTTCATTTTAACCACAGATGCATTACGGCCAGATTTGGTAAATTCTGCCCGTTGCACGACCATGGGATCATTACCAACCATTACGACGTTACCTGAGCGTAGTTCCATTGCGGTTTTCATAGTTCAAATTCCAAAATTAAGTTATCACAAAATTGATGTCGTTTATTCACCAAGCATCAAATTCAAAAGCAGCGAATTATAGCCGATTTTCAGCAAAATTCACCAGATTGGATGCCAAGTCATTTTGTTTCAGTAACTGGCTGATCCAGTTTTCATTATGCTGCTTCAAAGACTCTCGGAAAGAGAAGAAGTTCATCCAGACGGCGCTATTGATTGCATGCCTGCCATTCCAGGCATTCCACATCTCACGCACTGCTGCCGCCATTTTCATGGGCATGCCAGCGGTGTACAGAGCAAGAAACGCATCCAGTTTTTCCCAATGCGTACCTTTCATTTGCGGATAAATATTCCAGACGAAGGAATTGGTTGCCCATTGGGCACGTACAAAGGAATCTTCGCCACGCACAAAATTTACATCACAACTCCAAAGCAGCCGGTCATAATCAGTCTGCTCCATAAATGGAATGATCTGAATGGTTAGTTGCTGATATTTGATCAATTTCTTGGTCAGCAATGATATATGAGCGAATAGCGATACGATATGCTCAGCCACCCTTCCCTCTGGCACGATTAACAAAATAGGCTCGGAAAATTCTGAAAATATATGGATCAGTTCTTTAACCGAAGCCGCATCGTAACAAAACAATGATATGCGTATCTCACCTGCTTTACGCTCCAGTAAGCCCTTACGCTGTAAAAAGGCATGTTCTGTCGCTGTGTCAAAGGCATTTCTTTGCGCAATCAAATCCTGTTCGCGCAGCAAGCCACCGGTGTCTGACACAAAACCGGGGAAAAAACATGTTTTATTTAATGAAAGGCGGGGATGCGGCGATGGTAGCGCATGATATTGAGCCACCCAGGGTTCGGCACTGAGATACTCCAGATTGATCCAAACTGGCTGCTTTTTTTTCTGTACCATTGCCTGCACATAGCACTCAGGCAATTCGCAGGCAAACGCTTCAATGATTACTTCTGCAGGTTCAACTTCTGCGAATATCTGCGGCCAGCGGCAAATTTCAACACCATGTATTATTTGGCGCTCGATATCTGGATCAATGGCCGGTGCGATGCAGGAAAAACTGACCAGATCGTCAATCCATAATCGCACCAACTGGTGATGCTCATGCGCCAGTTGTCTGGCTAAACGCCAGCAAACACCGATGTCGCCAAAATTATCGATGACCGTGCAAAAAATATCCCAGCGGCGCTGCATGGAACTATGAGCTGGATTTATGCTTCGATCATCGTGGCGAAAAGATCATGCGTGTCGGAATCGGTGATTTCAACTTTAATAAAATCACCAGCTTGTCCATTCACGACATTTTCCACATAAACTAATCCATCAATTTCTGGCGCATCAGCACTGCTTCTGGCAATCACCCCTTCCTCAGTCACTTCGTCAATCATCACAGTCATTCTTTGACCTATTTTCTCTGCCAAGCGCAGACGGCTGATTTCTTCCTGCAGCTGCATAAAACGCGCACGGCGGTCTTCCTTGATCTCTTCCGGCACAGGATCGGCTAACAAATTAGCCGTCGCGCCTTCCACCGGCGAATAGGCGAAACATCCCACGCGATCCAGCCGGGCTTCCCGTAGGAAATCTAATAATTCTTCAAATTCTGTTTCGGTTTCGCCTGGGAAACCCACGATGAAGGTACTGCGTAATGTGATATCAGGACAGATCTTTCGCCATTGCTGAATGCGTGCCAGATTATTCTCGGCATTGGCCGGACGCTTCATGGCCTTCAGGATGCGTGGATTGGCATGCTGAAAGGGTACATCCAGATAAGGTAGTATTTTGCCTTCCGCCATTATGGGAATCACGTCATCCACATGCGGATAGGGATAAACATAATGCAAACGCACCCAGACCCCTAATGTGCCTAATGCCTGTGCAAGTTCAGTCAGCCGGGTTTTAACCGGTTTGCCCTGCCAGAAGCCGGTGCGGTATTTCACGTCAACACCGTAAGCACTGGTGTCCTGCGAAATAATCAGCAATTCCTTCACACCGGCATTAACCAGATGCTCCGCTTCCTGCATGACTTGATGAATTGGCCGGCTCACCAGATCGCCACGCATTGAAGGGATAATGCAAAATGTGCAGCGATGATTGCAGCCTTCAGAAATTTTTATATAGGCATAATGTTGGGGCGTCAGCCGGATTCCCTGTGGCGGTATCAGACTGGTATAGGGATCATGTGGTTGCGGCAAATGCATATGGATTGCAGACATTACTTCCGGCAGTGCATGCGGTCCAGTGACAGCCAATACTTGGGGATGCGCTTTTTTAACCACATCTCCATCCTCTTTGGCACCTAAACAGCCGGTAACAATGACTTTACCATTCTCAGTTAACGCCTCACCAATCGCATCCAACGATTCTTCTACCGCACTATCAATAAAACCGCAGGTATTCACCACCACCAGATCAGCATCTTCATACGAAGGAGATATTTCATAACCTTCAGCCCGTAATTGTGTCAGGATTTGCTCGGAATCAACCAGTGCTTTTGGACAGCCCAGCGAAATAAAGCCGACTTTTTGCACAGTATGTTTTGATGATGACATGTAGTTAAAATAGATATTAAACAAAGGGTGAATTTTATCTGATATAAGCATCCGATTTTTGCCTTCTATAACTCATAAGAGAAATAAAGTATGAGCCACCCTCCCGTAAAGTAATTATATGAATAATAATCTCGAATATATTGATGATTATGTGGTTATATTTTTTTGAGGGCGGAAAAGGTGTTGTTTAAAATAATT
>CBFGXU010000171.1:0-4029 GCA_965652935.1 uncultured Nitrosomonas sp. | reverse complement strand
ACCGCCGGTGTCAAAGAAGTCCGCGCCTGGACCATCCACAAAGGCGACACCGCGCCGCAGGCAGCCGGTGTCATTCATACCGATTTTGAAAAAGGCTTCATCCGCGCCGAAGTGATCAGCTATGAGGATTTCATCGCCTATAACGGCGAGCAGGGCGCCAAAGAAGCGGGCAAGATGCGCCTCGAAGGCAAGGAATATGTCGTCAAGGATGGCGACGTGATGCATTTCCGCTTTAATGTCTGATTGATATGTCGCAAAAACCTTAAATTCGCGACATATTCGATTGACCTGTCGCTGCGAACGACATAAACTGGCGGCGTGTCGCAAAAAAGAAAAAATTAAACCATGACTGCCTGGAATCCGGATCAACCTTACAACGACCTTCCGCCGTTACCTCCCGCAGCCGAGCTGGAAACACGCACGGTGCTCAAGCAATGCATCGCGGCCCGCGCAGCACTGGCGGAACTCAAGCAAGCCGCCGAACTCATTCCCAACCAGGGCGTTCTGATCAATGCCCTGCCGCTGCTCGAAGCCCAGGCAAGCTCGGAAATCGAAAATATCGTCACCACGACTGATCGGCTGTTTCAGTTCCAAAATATCGAAGAACACGCCGACCCGGCCACGCGCGAAGCCCTGCGTTATAGCAGCGCGCTGCTGGAAGGGTTTCGGGCACTAAAGCAACACCCACTGAACACTCGTACCGCGGAGCAAGTATGCACGCGCATCAAGGGCATGGACATACAGGTGCGGCGCGTGCCTGGAACGGCGCTGGCCAACCAGACGACCGGCGAAGTGATCTATACCCCGCCTGTCGGGGAAGATTTGCTGAGATCGAAATTGGCTAATTGGGAGCGCTACCTGCACGAAGCGCGCGATGTCGATCCGCTGATCCGCATGGCGGCTGGGCATTACCAGTTCGAAGCGATTCACCCCTTCATCGATGGCAACGGCCGCACCGGACGCGTGCTGAATAGCTTGTTCCTGATCCAGGAAGACTTGCTGACGCTGCCGATTCTTTATCTCAGCCGCTACATCATCAAGAATAAAACCGAGTATTACCGCCTGTTGCTCGATGTCACACGCAGCCAAACATGGGAGCCGTGGATTCTCTATTTGCTGCAAGGCATCGAAGATACGGCGCGCTGGACCACCGCCAAGATTGCCGCGATCCGTACCTTATCAGGATTGTCGATTACCCATGTGAAGCAGGCGGTACCGAAAATCTACAGCCGCGAGCTGGTCGATCTGATCTTCGATCTGCCTTACTGCCGGATCCAGAACCTCGTTGAAAAAAATATCGCCGGACGCCAGGCCGCCTCGCGCTATCTCAAGCAACTGGTGGAAATCGGCGTACTGGAGGAAAGAACCGTAGGACGGGAAAAGCTGTTCATTCACCCCAAGCTAATGCATTTACTGACGCGGGATGACAACATCGTGAAGCCCTATGCATAATTCCGCATTAAAAGAACTACTCGACAGCTACCGTCTCGCCGCCGCAACCGAGCGGGAAAAAGGTAAGTACTTTGAAGGACTGATCCTGTGCTATCTGCGTAACGAAGCCGCCTACCGCGATCTTTACAGCGATGTTTGGACGTATGGCGAATGGGCCACAAGCAACAAGGGCTGGATAGCCGTGATACCGGCATCGATCTGGTGGCAAAAAACCAATACCGACGCATGCCGTACAGTGTGCAAGCTCTACGCCGCACATCGTGTAGAGGTGCCTACAAAAATAGCGATATGATGAATTTCCGTTTTAATGTTTAAGCAGAAATTAAGATCAGAATATGCGATTGAAGCAAACTCTTATTTAGAGTTGCCGACATCCAAAGAATCATACCAACGCCTGTACAATTCGATTAGACGATTCCTGACTGCCACAATAAATGCTTTTGATTTTTCAAAATTCTCAGTATCTTCCAGTTCAATATCGTAGGCACCGACACAATCCAACGCGCCATCAAGTTTGCTCGCCTCTTCTGTTTCATATTTTTTTGATGCGCTTTTGACATCCTGTGCTCCACGGTTAAAAGTGAAATCAACTGCTATCAGGTTTCCAATGGATTGTTGCCATACTTTGCACGCCTGATGAAATTCACCTGCACGCTTGCTGCGGCCGGTTGCATCGAGTTTGTTTGAAGGCAAAATATGATCGTAATCCCATGGACGGTTATGTCCTTTCCACATCAAACGGTTCGATGGATCAAAATCTCCGAATTCAGTCGCGAAATAGGATCGCTGCACATAAACAAGCAATTCACGGTTATTTCTCAGCCGTTCCATGAATTGCCCATATTTTTTACTTCTTTCCTCGCTATCTTTTCTCGGCTCATTATGATCATTAACTTTCACGATTGCGTTCCAAAAGCTCTCCCAAACTAAAAGAGATTCTTTACTGCTGTCTTTGTTAAGTAACAAGATTTCCTCCAGCTCAGCCTTATCAATCAGGGAGAAAATGAGAAATTCTCCTTCATCGTTTTTTAAATTCGACAGTTTTACATTTTCAGAGCCAAGATCTTTTTCTAATAGCAATTTCTCTATTGCCCGACCTTTGTCCGAGCCAAACCAGTGGATCGCCAGAGCAAGACCGATGATTTTCTTGAGTAACTGTTCATCGGCAACCGGTTTATAATGATGTCGCTTAGCAACAACCATCAGCCAAGCGAAGACTTCCCGCGAACTCCATGCCAAACTACTTCTGAGATAGGCTGGGAGACCATATGGGCGATTCTTGCCATCGTATAAAAAGTGATCGTCAATCCACTGCAATGCTGATTTAAGCTCGCCTCGGAAGTACTTAGTAATGGCTTCATAGGCCTCAATATCCTCTTTTTTCTGCACTCCACCGTATTTGTTGGGGCGAAAAATGTTACGAATCCTGTCCACGCTGAGCTCGGCGGGCATTTTGCCATCTTGACCAGTCAGTGCAACGCGAATGGCCATACTTATAAGCCGGGCTCAGTTGTGTGGCGTAAGTTATCCAGGCATTCCAAGCATTCTTCCACATCCGGCCAATAGGCTTTGATCATGGAATATATCAACTCTTCGTTATCCAGCGGGGTACCTTGCCGATTTAGGCGTTGAAAGATCTGCTCGATGTTCTCAATTCCCTTTACCCCGGCCGGGACTTGCAGAGCGATAACTCTCAGCTGTTCGGCCTGTTCTAAACCCCTCTCGATTTCTTCACGATCTATTGCACTATCATGCATCTTTTGGATAAGGGCAGGAATTAAATCAGAAAGGCGTTTTAATAAAGTCACCCAATCTAGTTTTCTCGTATCCCTATTGAAATGCTTAAAAAGTAAAAATACCGGCACCGGCAACCCGGCATCAAAGGGACTTAATTCCTTGGATGACGGCCTTTTTTCTTTTTCTAGCTTCTTGAGGGATTCTCGAATGTTTTCTGCGGAAAGCCGACTTGATTGATTATCATGACTGAACCCCCAAGGATGTGACTTCGTTGTAACCCGGAATAAAAATTGTCTGGTGCTATTCTGCAGCCGCTTCCCCGGCATAAGATCGAGCCACAAAATTGCCTGATCATTGCCATTATGCCAAGGATCGTGAAACCCCAGGGCAATGGCATAGCAGCGTTGCTGCCCATCGAGAATGTGGTGGGTTGCTTGTTCTTTATCCTGCTTAGCAAAAATGTTGCTTGATTTGTCTTTCTGCTCGCCGATTTTTGCTGATAGAACCAAGGAACCGATAGGAAAGCCTCGCATCACCGAATCCCACAATATCTCGATCTGTTGGGGCTCCCACACTAGGCCACGCTGCAGGGAAGGAGGTCTGGCTATGATTTGCGAGTCGGAATTACCGATGCCCCGCTCCCATCCCGCAATCTGCCGGAGTGACAGAACATGGTATCTCTGATTATCAGTTGTCATTTATTCTTACCCGCTCTTTTTTTGATTTTTCTGACTCAACTCTCTGGCAAATCACAGAAATAAATCAATTTTCTGAAACACCTCAAGTCGCCACAATCACCCGCACGGCATCGAGCCGCAGGTTGCTTGATTTCAATGCGCC
>CBFGXU010000170.1:0-4104 GCA_965652935.1 uncultured Nitrosomonas sp. | reverse complement strand
AGTTCAGGTCTGGCAGCGATGACTTTGTTGATAATGTAGCGTGCTAAGGTAGACCAGCGCTCCACCTCTTTGGCAACTGAGCCGCATTTGCTAGAATAAATTCAAGGGTAATCCCCTAAATTAAAGGTGCAATACAGTAGAATTTTCTATCATAAACGAAGAGGATTTTACTGATGAAGAAGCAGCGATTTACGGGAAACCAGATCACGCAGATGCAGAATGAATTGCTGAAGGAGGCGCTTGGGAAAAAAGGTAAAGCCGCTATGTGATAATGAGCCGGAAAAATGCCTACGTGGAACGCTATAACAGGACTGTCCGGCATGAATGGCTGGAGATGAATGAATTTACAACCATTGAGGAAGCGCAACTTACCGCAACACAATGGCTGTGGATTTACAATAATGAACGTCCAAGTATGGCACTTGGAGGTATCACGCCAGCTATGAAGCTGGCAGAAGCTTTTAAACTAAAACTCTCTACTGTAAGCTCCCATTAAAAATGGGGGATTACCCTTATTTTGGATAATTATTGGCCCTGCCAGTCTTAGAGCCATTATTTTTGTTTTGTCCCTCTGTTATTTCTTTGATTTCAGATTTAATTTCCTGAGTATCTGATTGGGCCTGCAACGAATCTTTATTCTCTACTTCAACTTCCTTAATAAATACTGCATATTCATTTGGATATATCTTGTAACCAGAAAATTGGGCATACACTCTTGTAAGAATAGCGCTGAAATATAAAATAATGGCTGAATAATATACCCAGAGTAAAATGATCACAATTGAGCCTGCAGCGCCATAGGCTGAACCAATATCACTTTTACTTAAGTATAAGGTGATAAAAAATTTTCCGGTCAGGAAAAGTAAAGAAGTAGTAACAGCTCCTATAATGACATTTTTCCAGCGAATATTTGCATCAGGTAAGATTTTGAATATCACGGCAAATAATAAAGTAACGATGAAAAGTGTCACAAGCAAATTGAGAGAATAAGCAATATAGACAGTAATAGTAGGAAACATGCGTTGCAGACTTTCCATTACAACTTCTAGTGCAGCATTTACCACCAGCGATACTAACAATATGAATCCTAGAGAAATTACCATTGAAAAGCTTAGTAAGCGATTAACAATAAGTTTAATAAATCCCTTCTTAGGTTTTGCTTTTAAGTGCCAGATATAATTAATAGATTCCTGAATTTCTACAAAAACACCCGTAGCCAGTACTATGAGCATAACTGCGCTACTGATCGTTGAAAAAGTGCTGCTGCCAGATATGGCAGCATTTTTGATCATTTCTTCTATCTGGGTCGCTGTTTGTGAGCCCACTAATCCAGCAATTTGGGGATAAAGATTTCCTTCTATTGCCTCAGCTCCAAAAAAAAATTGAACAATGGCGATAATAATTATAAACATAGGAGCAAGAGCAAACAGCGTATAAAATGCAAGTGAAGCACTCATTCTCAGTACATTCACTTCCATGAAATCTGAAATTACTTCTTTCAAAATAACCCTGATACTCTTAAACGTAAGTTTCATTTTATGGAGCCTGATTGTAGGGAAATATTTGATAATTTAGTTTGATACGTTAAACAAAGCATTACCGTACAGTAATGTTTTATTGCACAAAACTCTAGAGGTGTTAACGCAGCTTTCCACACCTATGAATTAGCAATTCTTTTATAAGTTATCCTTAAATAAGAGAAGTTAACACACGGTTAACGTCGGTTATATTAAATATATTATAAATAATAACTTACAAAAAAAGTATTTAAGTTATCTTACTCTTACATCCAACCATTAAATCCTTTGAAAGGCTATAACTATATTTTTATTCTGGCAATAATGTCCATTGCTGGTGATTACAAACATCAACGGCATAACGTTGCAGAGCGCGTATGATGGAATAGAATTCACTCGCTGCGGCACCATCAAATGAAGCAATAATCTCGTATTTTAAAAAAGAAGAGTCAGCTTTTGCAAAGTGAACTGATAAATTCTTTAATGAATTACCGTAATTTTCCTTCAATAACCCTTGTTGAATCCCTTCGGCCATAATTGTTGGTATTTCGGATGTACTAATTCCCAAGTGTCTATTATCAATACCAAAACTAGTTGTTGCGATAAAACCAGCAGAGAAATTTCTAGGATTAGCAAAGAAGAAGTCTTCGATAGTATACGTTATGGGCATAGCCCCATCCGGTAATGACAATACGATATTTTCAAGAGTAATACACTTTACCATTCCATATATATCCCCATAAAGCATCACGTAATCTCCCACTTTGCAAGGAAACCAAGGCTCATCGTTTGCGATAGGACGGGAAACATATTTAGCTAATTCTGACAATGTCAGTCTCAGTTTTAAATGAGGCAATAGTGGATTCTTAAGCTTAGAATAGTAGCGTAAGCTTTCTATCTGCATAGGAACACCATTATAAACGATACATTCACCTTCTCTCGCCGAGCCTGTATTAAGCAATAATCTTAATTCATCAATGTAAGTTGGAATTGAATTTTTTAATACCCAAACAATACTGATTAAAAGTACGATAGCAATGCCAGTCATTACCGGATCATCTCGTACTTCAAGAACATAAAAAAATGCAGTTATTGCCAATGCTGCCATCAAAAAATAGTATAAGACTGCTGCAACTCTATTAAGATAACTTCTCTTTTCTTTACCACGATGAATGAGCCAGCTAAAGCATCTCAAGAACAAAAGCATTATTATATAAACCGCCATGAAAGCTGAGAGTGCTAAAAATAATGTGGCACCACGCCCAACTGCAAGTTCCTCAATATAATCGATAAAAGAAGTTTCTCGCGCTGTCTGAAACTGAATCATTTCATCACGCTGTAATTGCGCAACTTCAAAAAGATGCTGACTTTCTTCGAGTTGCTCTTGCCATTTTTTTCTAATTTTCTCAAATTCAACTAAAGCTTCGTTTTCCAAGTCTTCCTTATTAATTTCGGCAATATGCTTAAGTGCCTCGTTAATTTTTTTAATTTGTTGTTGATGGAAAGCAATTTTGTAATGAAGATCATCAAGCTTTCGTTTGTTTTCTGTTAGCTTGTGCAATTCCCTCATAAATGGTTGCAATATTTCTATCAAATCCTGTTGCCAGTCAAATTCTCTTCTGGCTATCGTTTCATCTATGTCTAACTCTATGCCAGCAGTTAGAATCATTTCAAAAGATGATTCTTGGTCAGAAATAGTTTGCTGAATTGTATCCACGATAGATTGAATTTTTTCTTTCTCTTGTTCTGTCTGAGCTTTTTCAAGTAACTGTAATTTCGCCTCAACTTCTTTTTTACGTAAGCCGATGTTTTTAATAATGTCATTCAACTTAATGAGGGTTGGATCATTGCTTGACTCGCCTGGATTAGATCTACGCTGTAATTCATTTTCATTAGCTTGAGTGATCCAGGAAATAATAAAGAAAATACAAAAAACAAGAATATTAACAATTGAAAACTTTATATTCATATCACGTTAGATAAATCTAAAAAAATCTTATTATGCAGGTGTAACTTTATTATGAATCGCTTCGGATCCTTGAGCTATGATCATTTCTGGTGTATGAAATGAGAAGAGAGCGGTGTAATCTGGTAATAAAGGTCTGCCCAGATCGATTATCAAAATAAGGAGAACACCGCAATGCCAGATGATAATGTTTTTAAGCTGAATAAACCAGAGGATGATCCACTGCAAGCAGTGCTGCGCGAAGGCGCGCCCAACCCGATTGAATCCGTATTTGCTACTGTCAGACTGAGAACTGCCAGAACGAAAAATTGCGGAAGCCGGATGACAACACTGACGAGGGCGTTCAAACTGATGGAGACAGCGCAGAGAAAATGGTTCCGCTTAAGAGGCTATAACCTGTTAGCCGAAGTTATCGACAACATTAAGTTCGTTAACCGTATTAAACAAACAGCAGATCAAAAACAGAATGTCGCTTGATTCTCTATACACCAGATTTGACTATAGCTTCTGAAGTAATATCTCCGCCCTGGAAATTTACTTCAACAGTACGCCTCTTTACATCTGGATACATCTGGAAAATTAAATGATTCCTGGGTACACTTTGTCACTGGCAATTCCTTT
>CBFGXU010000169.1:0-4111 GCA_965652935.1 uncultured Nitrosomonas sp. | reverse complement strand
ATTGTGATGAACCGATCTTGTCTGATCTGGTTACTGAAATATTATCCATTCAACCAGCAACTTTAGCCACTTTTAATATGAGTGCGGTCACGCGAAGTGAGCCAGCTTTCAAGCTGATTTATTCACAATCAGTCATGGAGGCAGCAGCATGAGTAATTCCTTTGAAACGATAGAAGCGACACCAGAACAGCAAGCTGCTTTTAACACTGTCATGCAGCAAGAAACCATTACCCGGCTGGAGATACTGCAAAAGCAAGCAAAGCCGCCCGAGCCATTGCCAGAACTGCCTGAAGTAAGGCGGTTTGATTATGACTTTCTGCCTAACAGTATTCGTGGATATGTCAAAGATATTTCCGAAAGAATGCAATGTCCGCCTGATTTTGCTGCGGTCAATACTTACGTGATGCTGAGTGCGCCAATCGGCTGTAAGATCGGGATAAGACCCAAACGACGCGATAACTGGGTAATTGTGCCAAACCTTTGGGGCGTGACTATCGGCGGTTCAGGCATTATGAAATCACCTAATCGTAATGAAGTCTTAAAGCCGCTAAAACAATTGCAAATTGATATCTCTGCTGAGATTGCAAAAAGTAATGATGAGATCATTAAAGAACTGAATGCAATGTTTGCTGGTGAAGAAATCAAAAAATCGGTCAGGCGCACGGAAGCGAAAAAGCGCTTAAAAGAAAATCCAGAAGCAGACATTTCCGACTTGCTAAGCGATGATGTCAAATCTGAATTAAAAGAAAAAACGCCGCCAAGATTCATCACTAATGATGCAACGGTTGAAGCACTTGGTCAGCTAATGATCGAAAATCCAAACGGCATTTTATTTGAAGCTGATGAATTAATCGGATTACTGAAGAATCTGGATAAACAAGGCCAGGAAGGTGCACGCGCATTTTATCTGACTGCAGCTGATGGTAATCAGTCCTATACGATAGACAGAATCATGCGAGGAACTAACCTACATATTGAGTCTGCTTGCTTATCGATTGTCGGCGGCATACAGCCAGGGGTAATGAGTGAATATGTCAGAGATGCATTATCAGGCGGTGCGGGAGCTGATGGCTTGCTTCAGCGGTTCGGCCTAATGGTTTATCCGGACATATCGCTACAATATCAATATATTGACCGATACCCGGACAAGTCAGCCAAGGAAACAGTGAATCAACTGGTGAGAAGACTCTACAGCCTGGATGTTGAATCAATAGCAACGATGGGTGAATTCTGCAAAACACCCTACCTTCAATTTGATGATAGCGCGCAGGAAATATTTATCGAATGGCTTTGTAAGCTAGAAACAAGATTGCGATCTGGTGAAGATCATCCGGCTATCGTATCGCACCTTTCCAAATATCGAAAGCTGGTTCCGGCATTGGCGCTGATTAATCATTTATGCGATAGCACAGATAAAAAGGTATCTGAAACTGCTTTGCTGCGTGCGCTTGCTTATAGTGAATATTTGGAATCACATGCAAAAAGAGTCTACAGCTACGGTACACAACCCGGTATAGATGCTGCTAAGGCGGTGCTAGTGAAGCTTAAGAAAAATAAGCTAAGCAGTCCGTTCACATTGCGTGATATTTACAGAAAGTGCTGGACCGGCATTGATACACCGAAAAAAGCGCAAGTCGCAGTAGATATATTGCTTGATTACAGTCACCTCATAAAAGAAGAAATCTTCACAGAGGGCAGACCTTCAACTTTATATCACTGGGTAAAGGTGGAATCATGAGTTATCTTGCCAGATTAAAAAAGATTGAAACCGAAAAAAATTTTGATAACTCCCATGTAAATGAACTGACAAAACCGCCAAAAGATACTTCTGTCAGTTTTGTCAGTACTGTTCAGGCAGTAAATGAGAAAAATATTTTATTAATTCAATCTTGGCTATTCCAAATCGATGAGCCTAAAGAAGACCACTACCTTGTATTGGATAAGTGTAGAAATGATTCTGAAGCGATGGAATATTTCTTGAAACATGCGCGAGGTGAATATGAATAAGAATAATTAAAACAATCTTTTTTAATCAAGTAATTAATGATATATATTTGTTTTATATGATCTTTAAAGGGAAAAATAAATCATGACGGTAATAAATATTCAAAGTGAGTTAAAAGAAATTGGTGTATGGTTAAGCAAGCATGGCTGCCATGAAAGCGATCATCATTTCATTTTGGACAAATGTAAGATTGATCAGAATGCGCACTTGAGATACTTGGCTAATGCGCGAAAGGATATCAAGCCACTTACTAGCACAACCGCATCAAATTAATAAGTTATTGATTATTATAATTAATAGAAGGATGCTAAAGTGATAACCAATAAAGAAATAGCAGAGAGGTTAAGAAATATAGCTGATGACGTAGAACAGGATGAAACTTGTATTCAATTTATCTCTATTGAGCGTTCAGGAGGATTCATGAGTAATTCTAAAGAAGATGTTAATGCCCGCATTGTTTCAGATCATGGGAGCATAAAAATTAAATTTCAGATATTAAGGGGATAGGTCACGAGCATAATTCAACGGAGCTAGAACTATGAATGATGATTACGGAAAGTCAACATGGCCAGAGAAATTAGATATCTCATCTAGAGACAGATTCACCAAGAAACATGGAGGTGTAATATGGAAAATAGCCTATGTAGATTTCAGAGGTAACCATATTTGTTTAGTGTCATGTACCACGGAAGAGCATAAAGAAATTGAAGAATGGGAAGGAACTGGTCAGGATTTCCAGGAGAAATTTGTCAAGATTGAATGAAAGCCAGTGATGTGCATTGCTGGGCTGGAAATTCTTAGTTAATAAATTTCTTAATATTGATTGATTATTATAAATTCATGAGTCTTACCAGAGCATTGTGCCATGCGGGTATTTCGAGCCCCATCTGCTTGCTAGAAATCCAAAATCCAAACATAGTTGCATCTTACTTAACAATTTAATGAATCAGCTAACTGGATTAAATTTAAACTAAAAGTGATAACCGTTATCACTAAATACTGTTGAAAGTTCCACAACGTCATAACTTGTCACTTGTAACAGTTACAAGTGATATAGAGCTATCACTTATTTTTTCTGAATATAAAAATTTGCTTAGGTTGACGATATGAACAAAACCGAACTAGCGGGTGCTCTTGGTATATCACGCCAAATGATCTACAAATTAATTAAGCAAGGTATGCCGGTCGACTCTGTAGAGTCAGCTAAACAGTGGCGTAAAAAAGCACTCAATCCCTACAAGACCAAAGAATACCGCGTAGGCTTAATGCAAGCGCGGATTAAAGTCAGAAATGAGCGTTTAAACCAGTCATAACAAAAAATAAAACCCTTCAGAATCAACCACAAGCGATTATTTTTCAATAGCCTAGGCCTTACCCCTAGGCTTTTTTATATTTGCTGAGATAAGGTTACAGTCTACCGTTACAGAGTAACATCACAGTGTTACGTTACAGGCTAACATTACAAGCTAGCGTTACAGGATAACGTTACGGGCTGAGCCGTTTTTAGCTGCTGGGGCGAGAGATCGGCAAGGCGCAAGAAATGATTTGAACATTCCGGCAAATTTACCGGGAAGTTATGAGTCAGGTGAAACCAGAGACGAACTTGCTTCAATGTCTGGCGTATCAGCCAGAAATATATCCAAGTAGAAAATGTTATTCAACCAGGTAAGAATTAGCCAGAATCTTAAAGAAATGTTCTGTACCGTACAGATGAGCATGAGAGTAAGGAAGATGATCCATGATGTAAATAATATTGTTGGTTAACAAATTTAAATTAAAGGACATCTAAAATGAAACTTTATAATTTTTTATTGATATTAGCTATAGGTCTAGTTTTCTCAACTTCGATAATGGCAGCTGCCGGACAGGATGACAATTTTAAAGCCGAAAGAGATCGTGAAGTTGCCAATTCGAAAGAGAGAATGCGCATATCAGAAGAACGTCTCAACTGTTTACAATCTGCGAAAGATAGAGAGGCATTGAGATCATGTCACCAAGCAGCTGATAAAAAATTGGATGTATTAGAAGCAAAAATAAAATCACAACTGCCCGATAAAAAAGATAACTCAGATGCTAAAGATACGCCACATGCAAAAGACAAACACA
>CBFGXU010000168.1:0-4189 GCA_965652935.1 uncultured Nitrosomonas sp. | reverse complement strand
GCCAGCGGCCGCTCTGGCACGAGTTTCCTCGCTGATTTTTTTGCCAGAAATATCACGCAGTGTTACAGCACTCACGAGCCTTATTTCACGCCGGGTAATCCCACACTGTTTGGCAAGCCCATTGCATGGAATACGCGGCATCACGACAGCGCGTTATTGCCGGTGCTGGAGCGCAAATGCCGTTTTATCGCGAGCCGCAAGGAGCCGTTTTATTTTGAGTCCAACCATGCTTTTCTGAAAGCTTTTAACCGCCATGCCGGAGCACTGCTGCACAATCCCGGCTTTATTCATCTGGTGCGCAATCCGTTGCTGGTGGCAAAAAGCGAATGTGTGCGCGAACAGGCGATACGCAAGATGCATCTTCCGTTTGTGGACTATAAAAGCGATACCGGCGAGCACTTGTTCCGCTGGGCGTTGACCGGCCAGGAAGCGTTGTTTCAGCACTATCCGGCGACGCTCAGCCGCTTTCAGTTTTATGTGCTGCAGTGGCTGGAGATTGAGCACCGGGCGATGCAATTGATCCAGGATCATCACTGGCAAGATCGGGTGTTTTTTATCGACGTTGATGTGAATCTCAAACGGGAAACAGTGTTGAAAGACATGGTCGACTTTTTCGACTTGCCGCATCAGCCGGTCTTCAATACGGATTTGCGCCGCAACAAAACCCCGTTTATCGGCCCGACAATCATCACGGCGCAGGATAAACAGGAATTCCAGGCCGTTGTGCGCGATTTGCCGGATAGCTACCGACAGTTGTTGCAGGGCAAGCCGTATCGCAATTGCAGCTGGTTCACCGAAGTGAACCAGCTAATGATCGATTGCAATCGAGTATGAGTGGCTTGGGCTGGTTCGTTTTTATCCGCGTCGGAGCGGAATTTCCTTCACCAGCGCATATACCGCCGGAAAAATGATCAGTGTCAGGATCGTCGCGGACACCATGCCGCCGACCATCGGTGCGGCAATGCGGCGCATCACCTCGGAACCGGTGCCGGTGCTCAGCATGACCGGCAGCAAACCGATCACACTGCCTGCGATGGTCATCATTACCGGGCGTATGCGGTAGACAGCGCCTTGCACGACGGCCTCATAAAGATCGTTGACGACAATTTTCTCACCGGCGGCCTTGCGTTTCGTGATGATGGCATCAAATGCCTGATCCAGGAACGCCAGCATGACCATGCCAGATTCGGCCGCGATACCGATCAGGCCGATGAAGCCGACCACCGCGGCCACGCTCAGGTTGTAATCGAGCCAATACATCAGCCAGATACCACCCACTACGGAAAAAGGAATCGACAGCATGACGATCAGTGTTTCTGTGAAACGGTTAAAATTCAGATACACCAGCACAAACACCATGAAGATCGTGAGCGGCACCACTATTTTCAACTTCTCGGTGGCGCGTTGCATATATTCAAATTGTCCGCTCCAGCTTGCATAGTATCCGGGCAAGAACTGAATCTGCTCGCGCACGGCTTGCTGCGCTTCTGCGATATAGCCGCCGATATCACGATCGCGAATATCGACAAAAATGTAAGCGGATAGCAGGGTATTCTCGGTACGGATACTGGGCGGTCCTTGCACCAGCTTGATTTTCGCCAGCTGGCCCAGCGGAATCATCGTCGCTCCCATCGTTGGCACCAGCACCTGGGTAGCGATCGCCTGCGGGTCGCTGCGCAACTCACGCGGATAACGGATGCTGACACCGAAGCGCTCACGACCTTCCACCGTCGTCGTCACCATCTCCCCACCCAGCGCCGCCGAAACCACATCCAGCAGATCGCCGACAGCCAACCCATAACGGGTGAGTTCGATACGATCGGGTTCGATATCGAGGTAGTAGCCGCCGGTAGCGCGTTCTGCATAGGCGCTGCTGGTTCCTGGCACGGTTTTCACCACAGCTTCGATTTGCTTGGCGAGGTTTTCTATTTCGCCTAAATCCTTGCCGAATACCTTGATGCCGACCGGCGTGCGAATGCCAGTGGCCAGCATATCGATCCTGTTCTTGATCGGCATGGTCCAGGAATTGCTGACGCCCGGCATCTGCAGCGCCTGGTCCATTTCGGCAATCAACTTGTCGACCGTCATACCGGAGCGCCATTCATTTTCCGGCTTCAGGTTGATGATCGTTTCGGCCATCTCCAGCGGCGCCGGGTCGGTTGCGGTACTGGCGCGCCCGGCCTTGCCGAGCACCGATGCCACTTCAGGAAAGCTCTTGATGATCTTGTCCTGGGTTTGCAGGATTTCCGCAGCCTTGGTGACGGAAACCGCCGGCAGCGTGATCGGCATGTAAAGCAGTGTGCCTTCATTCAACGTTGGCATGAATTCCGTTCCCAGCTTAGATGCGGGATAAAGGGTAATTGCTAACATCCCAAGTGCTAACAGAATAATCAATTTTTTCCATTGCATCACCCAGGCAACCATGGGTTGATATCCTCGAATCATCAGCCGACCCAGCGGATTATCCTCTTCGCGCGGAATGCGGCCGCGGATCAGCAGGAGTATCAAAGCCGGAATCAGGGTGATGGAAAGCAGCGCAGCGCCCGCCATGGCAAATGTCTTGGTGTAAGCGAGCGGCTGAAACATGCGCCCTTCCTGGGCTTCCAGGGTAAATACCGGCAGAAACGATACAGTAATGATCAATAAACTGAAAAACAGCGCCGGACCGACTTCCTGGCAAGCCGCGATCACCGCCTCTGTGCGCGATTCCCCCGGTTCCAGGCGGGCCAGATGTTTATGTGCATTCTCCATCGTGACAATGGCGGCATCGGTCATCTCCGCAATCGCCAGCGCAATGCCGGCCAGACTCATGATATTGGAATTGATGCCGAGCTGCGCCATGGCGACAAAAGCGATCAATACCCCGATCGGCAGCATAATGATCGCCACTAAGGCGCTTCGCACATGCATCAGAAAAACAATGCAGACCAGCGCCACGATGATGATCTGTTCGATAAATACTTCATTCAGTGTGGCGATGGCACGATGGATCAGCTCGGAACGGTTGTAGAGAGACTGAATCGTGACGCCTTCCGGCAAACCGGATGAGATCTCGCTGATTTTTGTTTCGAGGTTGTGGATGGCATCCAGGGCATTCTGGCCATGCCGCGCCACCGCAATGCCTGACACGACTTCGCCTTCCCCATCCAGTTCAGCAATGCCGCGGCGTTCGTCGGGAATCAGCTCGACGCGCGCAACATCACGCAATAATACCGGCATGCCAACATGCGCCTTGACGACGAGATTCTCCAGATCGTCAATGCCGCGCAGGTAACCCCTGCCGCGCACCACGTATTCGGTCTCTGCCATTTCAATGACGCGCCCGCCGACATCGCGGTTGCTGGCGGCGATCACCTCGGATACCGTCTTGAGCGGTATGCCGTAGGCCTGCAGGCGCCGTGGATCTACCGTGACCTGATAGGTTTTGACAAATCCTCCCACGCTGGCTATTTCCGAAATACCATGCGCCGCGATGAGCTGATAACGCAAGAACCAGTCCTGGATAGTGCGCAGCTCGTCCAGCGTGCGATCTTTGGCGGTGACAACATATTGGTAAATCCATCCCACGCCGGTGGCATCCGGGCCGAGCGCAGGCCTGACATTAGCCGGCAGCCGGTTCGCTGCAAAGCTGAGGTATTCCAGTACCCGTGAGCGCGCCCAGTAAATATCCGTGCCATCTTCGAAGATGACATACACAAACGATACGCCAAAATTGGAAATACCGCGCACGACCTTGGATTTCGGCACGCTCATCATGGCGGTGGTGAGCGGATAGGTTACCTGGTCTTCGACCACCTGCGGTGCCTGGCCAGGGTATTCCGTATAAATGATGACCTGCACATCGGACAGATCGGGAATGGCATCGACCGGCGTCTTCCATACCGCATAAATGCCCCAGGCCACGACGAAAAATGTTCCGAGCAGCACCAGGAAAACATGCCGTACCGACCATTCAATGATGTACTTGAGCATGTCAGTGTCCTCGATGGCTGCGGTCGGCAGGAGGGGCATCCGCGGGCTGGATATGCACAATCACGAACTCACCCGCCGCTTCTTCGGTGATCTCGAAATTGATCTTCTGACCCGGTTTCAACGATTGCGCCAATGCCGGTTCCAGCAAACGAAAATCCATCACCATGGCAGGCCATTCCAGGCTGGCAATGGGACCATGGGCAAGCGTGACTGTGGC
>CBFGXU010000167.1:0-4275 GCA_965652935.1 uncultured Nitrosomonas sp. | reverse complement strand
AATTTCTCCGTGAGTCCTGGCAAATTCAAAATGCCGTTATAGCTATAATTGGACAGGTACTGCTGAAATTGCTGTCATTTCTGCTTTTGATAATAGGAAGATTCTGAACCAGTGTCATTTCGAGCAAGGCGCAACAGTCTATCGCATTGCTTGTTAAAGCTTCCTTTGTGCGTTCGTAATGATGATGCGGTTATCCAGAATTTTCTTAGGCGGATAAATTAATGAACCAACTGGATCATGGCACTTGCTGATGAGGTTTATTTTCGCGCTACTGTAATTGATAGACCTGAAGTGCCATCTTAGGACTAAACAAGCAGGTCTTCCGGCTCTCCACTCAAAAACAGAATGTCTGAATCATTAGGGATATTTATTCCTTCTTATAAGTATTTAAGTTAACTACCGAACCGACTGCCTTTAGCTTCGCAGATATCGTTATCTCTGAGCTAAATCATATACGCTCTACCAGTGGATCTAAAGATCAGGCATCTCGCGAAAGATCCTTTATTCACATTTATTTGTAAGATAGGAGTTTTATATGAATTACGATGATCGCAGTACTCAAGGTAATACAAGTTATGAAACTACACGTTTGATGGGCGCTGAAACACTTATTGGCAATGATGTTTATAACCAGCAAGGTGAGGATTTGGGAGACATCAAAGAAATCATGTTAGATACAAATACCGGCAATGTACGTTACGCCGTTTTATCGTTTGGCGGTGTTTTTGGAGTAGGAAGCAAACTGTTTGCAGTGCCTTGGAGTGCTTTAAAACTCGACACTGAAAATAAACGGTTCATACTAAACGTGGACAAAGAACGCCTGAACAATGCACCTGGATTCGATAAGGATCACTGGCCCGATATGGCGGATGAGTCCTGGGAGAAGACAATTCATTCCTACTATGGAACTACAAAGCAGTAAACCACCGGTATGAATGAATTATATGGACTCATAAAAGATCTAACGTGGGACGGTATATTTAAAGATAAATCATCGTTCCCGTGTTGGAGTGAGCCAAATTTCTGAATTACTTATTCAAAACTAAACAAGGAGAAATCATGAAAATTTTCCATATTGGCACTTTTATGTTTGTGGTAGGAATTGGTTTAGGTAGTGCCAGTGTAATAGCCGACACTATGTCCAAAGATGAATATAAGATTCAGAAAGATAAAATTGAGGCTACTTACAAAGTAGATAAAGAAAGATGCGAATCGCTTTCAGGTAATGCTGAAGATGTCTGTGTTGCGGAAGCAAAAGGACGCCGTGATGTTGACAAAGCCAACCTCGAAGCTAAAAATAATCCAACAAACAAAAATCAATATGATGCTCGTGTTGCACGAATTGATGCGGATTATTCAATAGCTAAAGAGAAGTGCGATGATTTAAATGGTAATGCTAAAGATGTCTGCGTCGAAGAAGCAAAAGCTGCAAAAGAGCAAGCCATGAATGAAGCTAAAGCTCAAATGAAACCTTAAAAAGGGTTTGTTTCATTCAACTATATTATCCTAGATCAACTAAGAACGGAGAGGAAATAGATATGAAAACTATTAATAAAGCTGTAGAGACAGCATCTGATTTTGCAGACGAAGCTCTTAATAAGACCACCAAAGTAGCCCATGAGGCTGCAGATATGGTTGCCGAAAAAGGAGAGCAACTTAGAAATGTGGAACAACGATTGATTAAAGAAACCAGTAATTATATTCGCGATAACCCGATCACATCGATGGGTATCGCGGTAGGAATAGGCTTTGTGCTGAGTAAATTATTTAGTATTAGCGATCATCGCTAATACTGCTGGCACTAACCCAGGAGCCGTGCGCATAAGTGCGGTTTACAGTAAACTATAGAGGAAGAGACAGCCATGGAAGCAGACAAAGTATCTAATGTGGATAAAGTATCCAATTTAGCGCATGAAGTTGTCGATAAAGCTACTCATACAACCAATCAGGTTGCGGATAAGCTGGTTGAAAAAGGAGAGCAATTGAATACTCGGGCTCATGAAGCAATTGATAAAACAACTGATGCAGCCCGACAGGCTGCGGATAAGCTGGCTGCAAAAGGAGATGAACTGAGAAATGCTGAACAACGATTGATGAATGAAGTCAGTAATTATGTTCGAGATAATCCGGTAACTTCGGTTGGTATCGCCGTCGGAGTAGGCTTTTTATTGAGCAGATTACTCAGTAGTCGCTAAATGCCATGGATTCGAGGACTCCAGAAAATGAAAAGTTTGAACAAGCTATCACAGATAGCCATTCCGAGAAGCCGGGAGTAATTGATGACATTCAATTGTTATGGCATGAATTACGTGCCTTGAATCACGCTCACTTCCGGCTCGCCGCCCTTGAAGCGCGGGCTGCGGGCACTAGCTTGGTGATTATGATCATAGCAGGCCTGGTTGCTGCCATTTTAATTTGTGCTGCATGGTTAGGGCTTTTAGCAGCGGCGATATTGGCCCTTGATAAATATGGAATCTTGACTGATAACATATTATCAATCCTCCTTGCGGTTGCTTTAAATTTACTCCTTGTCCTGATTCTATGGCGCGTAATACACAATAAAAGTAACTACTTACAATTTCCGGCCACCATTCGCAATCTTAAATTCATATTATCTGGGCCTCGCAATATGGAGAAAAAGTAATGTCAGAGCATCCTTTAGATGAAGGTAAGTTCAAATCATTAACAGCCCAAATTAAGGATGCGGAGCTACAATTGCAGCATCATCAACAGATGGTAAGTGTCTGCACGGATGTCTTAATTCAGAAAGCACAACAAAAAATTACGACTCCATCTAGTTTGCTGCTTGCTGCTAGTATAGGATTTATTCTCAGTGAGCTTACAAAAGGCAAGTTTTCAAAATTTCATCCTCATATTACCGAAGAATCTCAGACGGCTGAGCCAACTGACATTTCCAAGCATCTCATGACCGCAATGAATTTACTCAACTCAATCAATGCGCTATATACAACATTCCGGGCATCAATGAAAGAAACGAAGACTTGAGAACACTTTGATCTTCACCAGTTTGATACTGCACAGCTATTGGCTGTGCTTCCTAATCAATAGAGGGCAATAACAACTTGATGTAATTCCAAGGCGGGTTTAGAACTCTTACTGTGGAGTGAAAAATGAGATTTAAGAAAAATGGTCAAAAGGTTAGCTTGAACCAAGTTCGGCCTTGCATTTCTGACTTCCTTCCTATTTTTCTGCTGGTAGTTCGGCGTGCTCACCACAAGTATGGTGATTCAGCTTGAGCTCCGTGCGTTTTCAACAAAAATCATTTTTGCTTTTATTGCTTGTTGTATCTTTAGCTTTCGGATGGCTATTGTGGCCTTTTTTTGGTCCCATATTTTGGGGTACCGTTTTAGCAATCATTTTTTCGCCGATATATAGACGTTTGTTGAATATCATGCATCAGCGTCAAAACTTGGCAGCACTTGCCACAGTGGTGCTTTGTTTAATCATCGTAATTTTACCTTTCTTATTGATTGCTATCTCTCTTGTTCAACAAACAAGACTTATCTATCAAAGTATTCGTTCAGGAGAACTTAACTTCGGTACTTATTTTCAGCAAGCAATAGATGCATTGCCCCCCGGAATCTACAATTTCTTGAATAGGATGGGACTTACCAATCTTTCTGAGTTGAATGATTTGCTGTCCAATGAAGCATTACAGGGAAGTCAAATCATCGCTGCGGAAGCACTGAATATTGGTCAGAACGCTTTTGAATTTGTCATCAGTTTTGGCATCATGTTATATCTGCTGTTTTTTCTACTGCGAGACGGAACCATCTTGGCAGCTAGAATTAAGCGCGCAATTCCACTCAGTGTAGAGCACAAACGGCAGCTATTCAATAAATTCACTACTGTGGTGCGTGCTACCGTCAAAGGTAATATTACGGTAGCAACGATGCAAGGTGCTTTAGGAGGAATAATGTTTGCATTCCTCGGTATCAAAGGGGCGTTGCTTTGGGGATCCTTGATGGCGTTTCTTTCCTTATTGCCGGCAGGTTCTAGTTTGATTTGGGGCCCGGTAGCCATCTATTTTCTTCTCACTGGGGTTATCTGGAAAGGAATAACGATTATTATTTTTGGTATTCTCGTAATCGGATTGATTGACAATATATTACGACCCTTATTGGTGGGTAAAGATATTCGAGTCCCAGATTATGTGGTGTTTATTTCAACGCTAGGTGGGATAGCGCTTTTTGGCCCAAACGGATTTGTCATTGGTCCAGTCTTAGCAGCGTTCTTTATTGTGGTTTGGGATCT
>CBFGXU010000166.1:0-4356 GCA_965652935.1 uncultured Nitrosomonas sp. | reverse complement strand
ATGTTCGGTACTCATCAATTTAGTTATCAGCTAACGTGTGATTTCGCTGGCATGGCTAAGCCCATCATTCTATTAATCGCAGCAATCGTCAGCATCATGATTGTGGCTTCTATCAGGACAGACTAAATGAACATACCATTATTACTTGGAACATTCTTTGCCGGATCTGCTGGTGCAATCGCCAAGCGTGTTTTGGCTGCGCTTGGAATTGGTGTACTTACCTTTACAGCAATCACAACGGCATTTAATCAAATCGTATCAATAGCACAAACGCACTTTAACAATATAGCGTCTGATGTGCTTCAAATAATCAACCTTGCAGGGGCAGGTGAAGCATTAGGCATGATATCCGGTGCCATGCTGTTCAAGATCGGCTTCACAACCATGAAAAGACTCGGAGTTATTACATAATGGCCATCACACTACTAACCTCTGTTCCTGGTGGCGGTAAAACTTCTTACGCTGTCGCAAATGTTATATTGCAAGCACATAACGAAGGAAAAGTGATTTATACCTGTGGCATACCAAAGTTAACAGTACCAACAATTGAACTGACCTATGAGCAGTTGCGTAGATGGTCAGATATCACTATCAATGAAAAGCAGCTTCCTGAATTGGTCAATCTGGAGCATAACTCAATCATTGTTATTGATGAGGTTCAAAAGCTATGGCCAGCGATGGGCAACAAAAAAACCAAGGATATTGAAGATTTAAGCGTACATCGTCATTACGGATTGACATTCTTTATCATAACTCAATCACCAAAGCTTATTAATCGCTATGTGCTCGAATTGGTTGATAAGCATCTTCATATTCGTTGCACCTGGGCAGGACGTAAGCTCTATGAATGGGCAGAATACTGCAATAACACAAAGGCAAAGAGCAACCGTGATTTAGCTATAGCTAAGAATTACAAGCTACCAAAAAACGCCTTTAGTTTATACCACTCTGCAACGGCACACATAAAACCAACTAGAACCCTACCAACTGCATTATTTTTGTTGTTAATAGCCATTTCGGTAGTCTTATATTATGGCTATAACCTTGGAACAAAGCATTTTTTCAAGAAAGAACCAGATACACAATTAATAGAACTAGAAAATAAACCATCACCATTAGCAGAAATTAAACCAGTAATTCCCGTAATTCAGCCAATACCTGAACCACCTAACGTAAAGCAGCCTATGTTTGATACTCAGTTATTGACCAGGTCAATTGATTGGTCAACTGTAACAGGATGCTTAACTATGGAATCAGCCGGATGCGTATGTTATGGAACCTCTGGACAAAGGCTTGTAGTACCAAAGGAAAGTTGCGAATTAGCGGCAAAGTATGGATGGGAACGGAAGCGAACATAAATGAACAAAATGTTTAAAAAATTAGCTTTTTACTTATTTTGCATACGTGATTTTTATCAATTTCAGAAAGAATTACGAAAGCCAAAACACTTACAAGATAAATACAAAATGAACACTCTCATATGCGGATCACGTCAAAAATACGAAGAATTCCGTTCTAAGGGTTACATTGACTAGCAGAAAATATCGGAAAGGGTGCCTGAATTTCTGTACAGAAATTCGGGAATTCCCGATTTTTCGTCGCGGGTCAACTTTAATGAATCAACAATAATGAGAATTGTTAACAACCTTCCTTCCTTGCTAGACAAATAAGTGTTTCCATTACTCAATTTTCTATTTTGCTTGCCGTAACTCATAAAACTTTGTCATTTTTTCTTTTCACTACTGATTAATAGGGTTATTATGGATGCGCTTGTTAAATTAAGGTTTACTATGAATATCAAGATGGACAGCGCAAAAAGCTATTTTCGTGATGGTCTATTTAGTCATTTCGACATATTGCCCTATGAGGGAGGTTGGATTATCCAGCTATACTTCCGTGATACTTCTTTATCGGTGGCTCATTTGATTGATGCTAGAAAGGGTGAGAAGCGTGTATTTAATACGCTTGATTCTGCTGTAAGAACTGTTAAAGATATAGGATTTACGTTTAACGGAATCACATCTTGTTAAACGTTATTAAATAATGTAGTATTTCTTCATTGCTTTTCGATTAGGCAATAAAAAAGGGCAGTCGCCAAACTGCCCTCGTGTTACGAACCTTACATTAATTCGGGTAATGCAGGCACATGACTATTCTACAGTCCTCAAAGGACAAAATCAATAAACGCGCGTTTGAGCGCTTCGTTAAATCTCAAAAAGAATCACAATTTAAACAAGATCTTGAGAATAAGATTACTAAAGGTGATTTAGTCTATTCTCGTGATTCTTTTCGTTTAATCAAATCCTGGTCGGCGTGTTTGAATCCGAAAATTACGCCTGACGGAATCCGCAAATTTACCATAAAACAAAGAGCGCTTAGCGACGAGGCAACGAGGAGCGAAGGCGCGAAAGCGCCCTTGGTACTTCCTGCGAAAAGTCAAAGTCAATTTTTCGAGGAAATTGACAAAGAAACTGGGGAAATACAAAGACTTACTTTAGAAAAAAGGACTAAAGAAATAGTGCCTTTTTTTGATGAATCCGAGCATCTTATCAATCGTTATGTTCTTCAATCCGAAGCTAGAAATATACTCAAGTCAGAAACTAAGCTTAATGATTCCGGTCGTCCTGTTCCTGTTTATCGGGTTTGTGATTGTTTGCGTAATCAGGCTAGTGGTTCACATGGGGTTCGCGTTGTCGGATCAAAATTAAATGAAAAAGCACGGTTTACAGGGTTGCAGACATGCGGTTCTGTTTGGCATTGTCCTATTTGTTCAGCAAGGATAAGCGAAGTCAGGCGCAAGCAAATCCGCGAAATGGTGGATATATGGCAAGCTTCCGGCAAAGGTGTTTTGTTTGTTACGAATACGATAAGACATGATCTTAATGATGATTTGCGCCTTTTGCTGGCTAATCTGTTAGAACTTGTTTGGAATCGTTATATCAATCATAGAACTTACAAAAATCTACGTAAAGAACTTGGCTACATTGGGCGCGTTCGATCTATTGAAGTAACCTATGGTGAAAATGGCTGGCATCCTCACATTCATGAAATTTGGCTCATTGAAAAAACTCCATCGTCTTTGTTGCTTGCCAATATTCAAAAAAAGTTATTCAAGGTATGGAATACAACACTTATAAAAGCTGGCATGGCTCCTGTCACGGCTGCTCGTGGTGTAACGGTTCAGAACGGATCAAAAGCTGCTGATTATATTGCCAAATACGGTCATGAACCTAAATGGGACATAGGGCGAGAATTAACACAAGGTCATTCAAAAAAATCCAACGGTAAAGGCCGTACACCATTTGATTTACTGCGTGATTCTGTCTTGGGTGACAAGCAAGCCGCTGCATTGTTCAAAGAGTACGCAATTGCATTCTCTGGCAAGCGTCAGCTTTATTTTTCAACAGGTTTAAAAGATTTCTTCATGTTGGATTACAAAACGGATGAGGAAATAGCTAACAGTGCTGAATATGATACTGTCCAGTTAGCGTATATAGATGCAGAATCATGGCGTTACATCATAGCTTATGGTTCACGTTCTCAAGTATTACTAATAGCCCAAAACGGCGGCGCAATAGCAGTTCATCATTATGTCTCAGAATTAAGGGCAAAATGTGCTCTTAATCGACAAAAGCTTATCTTGTAAAACCTTTGCATCATTTGTAAAACATATATATAATATGTAATACACAATTAGATTTTGTGTTACATAACTAAATATAGGAGTATTACAAATGAGAGTATTAGCATTAGCAGTTGATCCCTACGATTTCAAAGATGAAGATTCAGGCCGTCAAGTCAAAGGCTGTAATCTAACCATAGTCACCGATTTTTCTTACCCTTCAGAAGATAAAAGTTCAGGCCATCCCAGCATGAAGATGCCTATGCCGGAAGATTTGGCGGCAAAATTGCGCGGCCATTTGCCAGCGGTTCTTGATCTCACCACAACGTTAAAAAAGGGTGCTGGCGGCAAAGCAACGCAAGCAATCACTAATTTTCAAATGATCGGTTCTTTCGACATTCCTAGAATTCTTAGCGCACAACCAGCACAAAAATGAAAAACCTTAACTACTTTTTAGGCTCTTTTTTTATTTCAGGTGTAACCGTTTTTGTATGGGGACTGTGCTTCTGATTACAGCCAGTAAGCCATTTTATAAAGTGGCTTATGGGGTGCAATCCCGCACCATATCTCAAAAGGAAAAAATAAAATGAATACGTATCGTAAAGTTGAAAAACTCGGAAAAGTTGCTTTAGTTTCTGTTGGAACTACCTTAACTCTTGTTAGCGGTTCTGTACTGGCGGCACTTCCTGCCTCTGTAACCACTGACCTAGCCGAAGCTAAAACCGACATCATCG
>CBFGXU010000165.1:0-4361 GCA_965652935.1 uncultured Nitrosomonas sp. | reverse complement strand
GTAATCGATCAACACAAGGAGATTGAACGAAATCTTTAATCATTTGCTCTCCAGAAGAACAGATTCGCTTCGGCGCGCCCAAAAGGCAGATAACCAATTTCATCGATTACCAACAGCTTAAACGACAAGATACTACGCTTGAGATAAGTATTTAGACGATCCTGTTTTTTCGCGCTTTACCTGAAGCGTATTCAGTCCAGATTTTTTGTGAGCAATGAAGTACTTTTGGTGAAAGTTTCCTTTGCGAGTGCGGCGGGTGACATCAAATTCCGAAAAGCTCATATCAATTAACTCAATGGTATGATTAAAAACATAATCATTTATCGCATCTGAAACTGGCTCTGACCGTGCAAAGTTCTCAGTACGTTTCAATCCTCGCCCGGCTGTGAGGCCGGGCGCTACTTTTTAAGATTTCTAGCAACTCCACGAGGATTGGGAGTCATGATGTAGAGTGTGGGCTTCTATCAACCAATGCTTCCGGCTGGCAAATCTTCCTCAACGAATACTCCTGGGCGCTAGTCTAGAGCCCTTCTAATTATTCCAACCCTGCTGCGATTTCCCTAAAGCTATTCAACCCAGCTTCAAGATTTTCAATAATTTCACCAACTAGCTCATCCGGCTCCGGTAAGTTGTCCAGATCGGCCAGACTTTTGTCCTTCAACCAGAAAATATCCAAACTGGTCTTATCGCGCGCGATGATTTGATCCAGGCTGAATCTGCGCCAACGGCCTTCCGGGTTGTTCTGCTCGTTCCATGTTTCCTTGCGCTCGTGGCGGTTAAGCGGGTTATAGCACGTAATGAACGCCTGCAAATCCTCAAAACGTAACGGTTTCTTTTTTAATGTGTGATGGATGTTGGTGCGATAGTCGTAGAACCAGACTTCCTTTGTCCAGGGTTCTTTACTGGCTTCGCGGTTGTCGAAAAACAGCACATTCGCCTTCACGCCATTGGCGTAGAAAATACCGGTGGGCAGTCGCAGAATGGTATGCAGATCGGTAGTTTCGAGCAATTTCTTGCGCACCGTCTCGCCCGCGCCGCCTTCAAACAACACATTATCCGGCACCACCACGCCTGCTCGTCCGGTGCTTTTCAGCATGGTGCGGATATGCTGCACAAAGTTGAGCTGTTTGTTGGAGGTCGTCGCCCAGAAATCCTGCCGGTTGTATGTCAGATCGTCCTTTTCCTGCTCACCCTCCTCGTTGGTGAAACTCATGGCGCTTTTTTTTCCGAACGGCGGATTCGCCAGCACATAATCAAATCGGCGGCCGGAATCCGCCACCAATGCGTCATTGGGAGAAATCATACTGTCACCGTCGATCTCGCCAATGTTATGCAAAAACATATTCATCAAAGCGAGGCGGCGTGTGCTCGCGACAATTTCATTGCCGTAAAACGTTTCGTGTTTCAGAAATGCTTTTTGTGTTTTGTCCATCGGATGCTCAGCGACCAGAAAATCATACGCCGCCAAAAAGAAGCCGCCCGTGCCACACGCCGGATCGGCAATGGTCTTGCCGGGTTCCGGGCGCACGCATTGCACCATTGCCCGGATCAATGCGCGGGGCGTGAAGTATTGTCCCGCGCCGGACTTGGTATCTTCCGCATTGCGCTCCAGCAAACCTTCGTAGATGTCGCCCTTCACATCCGCACCCATCGTCACCCACTGGGTTTCGTTCACCATATCGATCAAACGGTACAACTTGGCCGGGTCTTGGATCTTGTTTTGCGCCTTGGTAAAAATCGTCCCCAGCATTCCCGGCTTTTTGCCCAGCTCCATCAGCAGCGTCACATAATGCACTTCCAGTTCCGCGCCGCGCTTAGCCTTCAGGCTTTGCCAGTTGTACTCGGCAGGAATATCCACCTCGCGGTTATACGGCGGCTGACTGTATTCATCCGCCATTTTCAGGAAAATCAAATACGTGAGCTGTTCCAGGTAATCGCCGTATCCCACGCCGTCATCGCGCAACGTGGTGCAGAAACTCCAGACTTTGGAAACGATGGAAGCGGTTGCATTCATGTGAACCTCAAATCTAGTTTATGCGCCTGGCGCATAGTAGTAACTAATTGTTTATTAGGTAATAATATTTTCCTATGCGCCATTTATACGCCAAGGCGCATAGAAAACGCAGGATTAACCGGATTGTTATTACCCTCTCTATTACCCTTACTAAAGGGTAATTACCCTTTCTTTTTCCATCGAGCCGCCGGACCTCTGCCCTGGCATTCGATTGCATTTGCATTTTGCTGCTCTCGCAAAACACGACGCACCATGTCTTTGCTCACACCAGGACAAGACTGCTCCACCTGAGCCACAGTAAATTCGCCCACAAAGCGGTCGATAGCTGCCAACACCAGATTGGTCTTCGAGCCGCGTGGCGCTTTCACTTCACCCACACGCTCGGCAAATTCGTGGTAAGCCATCTTGAGAATGGACAATACGTAGTTGATGTAAGGCCACGGCTCATGCTTGCCATCATGCCAACCCTGAGAGCTTTGCTCCAGCGTCTCGTAATAGCGATCCTTGTTTTCTTCGATCAAACGCTCAAGGCTGATATAGCGCCCCACCTCATAGCCCGATTGATAACACTGAAGCAAAAGTGCCAACCGCGATACGCGCCCGTTGCCATCGCGGAAAGGATGGATGCACAGAAAATCCAGATTGAAGGCCGCCATCGCAATTAGTGGATGTACCCAACGCTCGTCCAGGCAATGCTGCCAATCAGTAACCAGCTCCATCATTGCGGCAGGTGTGCCCGCCGCAGACACCGGGCGGAAACGCACCCGTTCACGACCATTTGCATAACGCTCGATGATGTCGCTGTCTTTTTCCTTGTATTGGCCTGCATCCCAGATTTGCCCGCGCGCCAGCCGGTGCAGCTCGCATATCGCCGCCTCGCTCACCGGCATGCGCGCAGCCCCTTCATGAATAAGCTTCAACGCATCGCGATAACCGCGCACCTCTTCCTCGTCGCGATCCCGGAACAAAGGCTTGGCCGCAACCAACACCTCGCGCACCCGCGACGGATCAACCGACACGCCTTCGATACGGTTGGAAGAAACCGCGCTCTCGATCAGCGCATGCTCGCGCAAAGTCTTCAGTCGCTGCGGCGACTGCTGCGTATAAAGCGCCTGCTTGCCACGAAACTCGCCGAGATCGGCGAGATACCAAGACGTGCTGGCGGGAATGGAAAAATCTTTTAAGGCAAAAAGGCGCAGAGTGTTCATGTCGTTTCTCTTTTTGTCTTGAGAGCAGTATCAGCCCGCTCCGCCCTGATGCGCGCCAGCAATTCCGAGGCAGGTTCGTCGTTCGGGTCTTGCGGTACCAATTGGCCGGAGAAGGCTTTTTTCAGGATGGATTGGCGGAGAGCTTCGGCTTGTTGTAAGGATGTGGTGATGGTTTGGTCGAGATTCTCAATCAATGAAAGTTTTTCATTGATGAGTTCCAATACTTTTTTTGATTCAGCAATGGCAACGAGTGGTATTGCCATGCTTTCAAGCTTACCTGCGCTCAGATGATTGATTCCCACTCCACCAGATAACTTAGAAAAAACACCAGAAATGTAATAGGTCTTAAATACCCAAAAAAGATATTCACTCAACTCATCCAGCGACCTGACTCGAATTACGGTATTTTGAAAACAACACTCTTCAATCTCACTTCGCCAAACAGCAGGCTTACCCACTTGATGTGCACTTCCAGAAGCCTCTGAAAGTAGTACATCACCAGCCTTCAATAAAAACCGCGCCCGCTCTTGCGGCTCGAACTCCATATCTAACACGTCGTCCAAATTCAACCCGTTATCAGTAAAATTTCCTGCCCGAATATATTTTGTTGGGAATTTATTTGAACGATTATCTGGCGAGCGTTGGCGGCCAAGTTGAACTTCGGCAATTTCACCTACACGAACCCACCCCCACCCTTCTGGCAATTCAGGCAATTCGGCCAGTTCTTCGGCGGTCAGCGGCGGCAGGGTTTTCGGGGCTTTGGGTTTGCTGCCTTGCTTGCCGTTGGCTTCCCATTCGACCAGTTGTTGCCGGTAGCGTTGTTCGCGTTCTTGCTGGATGCGCTTGAGCAAGACAGCGGCGGTTTCGAGGGGTTCGTCATTCTCGCCACCTACTTCGTCATTCCCGCGCAGGCGGGAATCCATGTCATTCAAAGGCTGGGCCCCCGCCTGCGCGGGGGCGACGGATTGTTTGGCACGACGCTCCGCGCGCCACTGTGCTGTCAACTTGCCTTCAAACGCGTGCTTCAGCAGCGCCTGGCGGTACACCTTGAGCTGCGCCTGGGCGGTTTTTAGGTTTTCGATGCCCTTGTCCAGCTCGGAAAACAGTTCTTCGATTTTGGCGACGATACGGTGTTGTTC
>CBFGXU010000164.1:0-4460 GCA_965652935.1 uncultured Nitrosomonas sp. | reverse complement strand
TAGCACATCCTCCGGCCGCTGCATGTTTTGCAGTAGCAGGACCTATTGTCGCACAGCAAGCAACATTGACCAATTTGCTCTGGCAAATCAATAGCGCTGCAATTGCGCACGAATTTTCAATTCCCAATGTTAAGCTCATCAATGATTTTGAAGCAGCTGCATTAGCCGTTGAGGATCTGCCACCCGACGATCTGGTTACCTTACAAACAGGGCAAGCCCATGCGCATGCAATGCGAGTCGTCCTGGGTGCAGGCACGGGAATGGGTGTTGCATGGCTTGCCTGGCTGGAAGGCCGCTATTTTGCATTCTCGACTGAGGCAGGCCACATAGATTTTGCCCCGACCAACAAGCTACAGATCAGTTTGTTTGAAACGCTACATGATAAATTTGGTCATGTTTCTGTGGAACGCTTGTTATCCGGTTCAGGATTAACCAATATTTTTAATTTTCTGCAAATGCATCAGGTAACCCCTTCCGGTTTGACAGCAACCCATCTGAAGGAAGACAGCGGCGCCACGATAACGACTCTTGCACAAACACACCGGCACCCGATCGCCATCAAATCGCTTAATTTATTTGCTGAAATTTACGGTGCTTATGCTGGTAACCTGGCGCTGGCCGGATTATGCCGCGGGGGCGTATATATTGCAGGTGGCATTGCACCAAAAATCATTAACACACTTAAGGCAGGTGGTTTCATGCGCGCATTCCGCGATAAAGGGCGATTTTCCGCCCTAATGAATGAAATCCCCGTGCATGTGATTACAAACCCTGAAATCAGCCTACTCGGTGCTAAATGCGAAGCACATAATCTATTAAAACCATGAATAGTCAAAATTGAAATTTGAACAGTTTCAAGTTTAAATTCCCCATTCTTCAACGCAATGAATTCTTTATCCAATAAAAAAATTTTCATTAAGGAGCCACCATGTTGCCGCGAACTGCTTTCACCATTACTGTTAATCCTAAAATACCGCCACGTCTTAAACGCCTGCAGGAACTGGCTGATAATCTGTGGTATAGCTGGGATCGTGCGACACGCATGCTTTTTTCCAGGCTTGATCCGCACTTGTGGGAAGCGGTAGGACATAATCCGAAGGCATTTCTCAAGCGTGTGGATGAATCAACATTGTTGGAAGCAACGGAAGACCGGGTTTTTCTTGCCACGTACAATAGCATTCTATCGACTTATGATTCGTATCATGACGAGTCATCCTCTCAAAACAATACCGAGCGTCTAGGTGCACAAGATCAGGTTGCTTATTTTTGTTTCGAATTTGGCTTTCATGAAAGCCTGCCCATTTATTCAGGCGGCCTGGGCATTCTCGCTGGGGATCATTGCAAGGCAGCCAGTGATTTACATCTTCCATTCGTCGCGATAGGCCTGCTCTATCGCCAGGGATATTTTTCCCAAGCCATTGACAGTCAGGGCAATCAACAAGTCACCTATACGGTAGCGGATTTTGAAGATCTTCCAGTCACGCCGGTATTGAATCCAGATGGTTCAAGCCTGCATATTGAAGTAGCCCTACCCCGACGCAATGTCACTGTAAAAATATGGCGGGCAAAAATTGGTCATGTCGTCCTTTATTTGCTAGACACTGATTTACCGGAAAATACTCCACAAGACCGCTATATCACGCATAACCTCTACGGTGGTGATAAAGTCATGCGCATTGAACAGGAAATTATTTTGGGCATGGGCGGGGTGCGCGCATTACAAGCGTTGGATATCAAGCCTACCATATGGCATATCAACGAAGGGCATGCCGCTTTTATGATCCTGGAACGCATTCACAATCTGGTACAGCAAGGGCTTGATTTTCCGAGCGCTCTGGAAAGTGTGGCTGTCAATACGATTTTTACTACACATACCGCAGTACCGGCGGGGCATGATCATTTCAGCGCGGACATGATGCACACCTATTTTGACGACTTCTACCGCAGCCTCAACATCACCCCGGAAGAGTTCATGGCGCTCGGTCATGTGCCTGGAAGTCCTGATTTTAATATGACCGCATTAGCAATTCATGGCTCACGCACGCACAATGGCGTCAGCAAAATACACCGAAGCGTATCAGCAAAGATCTGTCAGGATTTATGGCCACAAATCGAGCCGGAAGAAAATCCGATTACCTATATAACCAATGGCATCCATGTGCCAACCTTCCTGGCGCAGGAGTGGTCTGACCTGTTTGACCGGTATCTCGGCTATGAATGGCGCAATAAAATGTGCGATACCGAATATTGGTCACATATTGACAACATCCCGGATCACTTGTTTTGGAGTGTACGGCAATCGTTGAAATCGCAGTTATTTTACGGTATCCGTTCCCGCATCACTGAGCAAAATACTAGGAATCATGGCTCTGAAGCACATCTGGACCGTTTATTAAAATTTGTTGATCCCATCAATCCCAGTATTCTCACACTGGGTTTTGCACGTCGCTTCGCAACTTACAAACGCGCAGCATTATTATTCGAGAATCCCGACTGGCTGCGGAAAATCATTCTTGATCAAGAACGTCCCGTGCTGCTGATTTTTGCCGGCAAAGCACATCCGGCAGATGTTCCCGGACAAGATGTCATTCGGCGCATCAGTCAAATTGCCCGCCTGCCTGAATTTGAAGGACGACTTTTACTGGTTGAAGGCTACGATTTAAGGCTCGCCCGGCGTTTGGTTGCCGGTGTCGATGTCTGGCTTAATAATCCTATCTATCCGCTCGAAGCGAGTGGCACATCAGGCATGAAAGCAGGGATCAATGGCGCAATCAATCTGAGCGTACTGGATGGGTGGTGGGGAGAAGGCTACAACGGTAAAAATGGCTGGGCAATAAAACCAGGCCCGGAAGATATGGCCGCAACACTGCGTGACCAAGAAGAAAGCCGGGCGCTGTATGAAATTCTGCAAGACCAGGTCATTCCCTTGTATTACAACTATGGCAAACTCGGCTATTCACCGGAATGGGTGAAAATGGCTAAACATTCAATGAAGTCACTGCTGCCTCGTTATAGTGCAACGCGTATGCTTGATGAATACGTTAAAAAATTTTACCGCCCGGCCAGCCATAAGGGCATGCTCTATGCAGACAAAGGCTATGCAAGCGCAAAAAATATTGCCGCATGGAAAGCCAAGATAAGAAATGCATGGCATGGCGTCACACTCCGACGCTTGGATGTTCCTTATGAACGTATTTTTTTTAATGAAGCGCTGAATTTCAAAGTGGCCGCCAGACTGAACAACCTGACGCCAGAAGATGTCGTGATTGAATTACTGATATGCCGCCAGTTCAAGACGACCCACTTATGCAACTTCAAGCATTTCAAGTTTGAATTTACAGGGATTCAGGATTCGGATGAGCACTTGTTCGAACTTGAGCTAACTCCGGAGTTATGCGGCAAGCAAGAATATTTCATTCGAATTTATCCCTATCACCACTTGATGACTCACCCATTGGAAATGGGCCTGATGGTGTGGCTGTGAATGAAGCAACTTTCAAAAGAACCTGACGCTTTAAGGTTACTCATTCCAATACTCGGTGGAATTAAACACCTAGTGCATAACTGAATAAGTTAATTCTATTGAACCTTGTCCCTACAGCCATTCTTATTTCCAAGCAACCTGGACAGTTAATGGAAGATTCTGATTTATAATCACAAGTTATTCAATTGGTTGCCTTCATCTCTCGCGATAACAAAAAGCTTTCAAACTGTTTGATAGCTTCATCCAATGAAATCGCTACTGCTCTTACAGGTGCCCTATCCCCCTCTCGCGCGGCTCGCTCGATGATTGCGCACATTTCTGCCAAGTACTTCGAGCCGACCATCCGGCTGGAGCCATGCATGCGATGAGCTATACGGTTCACATTGATCAGATCATCTTGATTCAGCGCTTTAATCAGCTTGGTATGGTCGTTACGAATATGCAAATGAAAATCTTGCAACACCTGAATCTGCGCGGCACTGCCGGGCACAATCTTTTTTAGCTCGTCGAAATTGATGAATTCGATTTGCTCATTACTCTCATCAAGCAAAGAAGGATGAGATTGGCAGTTTTCGGCTTCAGCAATAGCCAAGGTCTTTTTCAGCGCTGCCTTTAATTGCGCCAGACTGGCCGGCTTGACCAGTAATTCATCCATACCGGCAGAATAACAGCATCCTTTTTCCTCAGCCAGCGCATTGGCTGTCCAGCCAATGATCGGCGTATGTGCAAGTTTTTGCTCGACTTCGATTGCACGAATCGCTCGCGACAATGCATAACCATCCATCTCCGGCATATGGCAATCCGTGATGATCAGTGAGAAATGCTCATGCTGCCACATCGAGAGTGCTTGTTGCCCGTTCTCCGCAGTTTTGGCACGCAAGCCAAGCAGCTTGATCTGACGCACCAGCAAATCACGATTGATTGGATGGTCATCTACCGCCAGCACCCATGGTTTGTCCGTGCTGTCATTAAATAA
>CBFGXU010000163.1:0-4531 GCA_965652935.1 uncultured Nitrosomonas sp. | reverse complement strand
CCGCCAAAGCTAGCGATTGACGCGCAGGACCCTCATTTGGTGAATTTTCAGGCCGAGCACCATACTGGACAATAAGAACGTTATCAGGTTGGCTAACATAACAGGCACGCTACTGATCAGATAGCCGTAGAACAGCCAGAACCCGACGCCGATAGTGAACATAGCATACATCGGCAGCGAGATACCTGACAGATCCCGTGTTTTCCATGACTGATAAGCCTGTGGCACGAAGGCAGCGGTAGTGAGAAAAGCAGCAATATAGCCAATAGTGGTTGACATCTCTTCAAGCATGATGGTCCTTGTGGAAGAATAAAAATTCAAGAAATTAAGCTATCTGAAAAATAGAAATAGCATCAAGCACTCTAACACGCTGCCTCGACTATCTTTTAAAAATATCAAGAACTTATGTAGATAAAGTAGCCTTAATCCGATCTCGCTGCTCCTTACAAGAGCGGTCGATCAAACCGTTGAGCGGCTCCTTCATTCAACACAAAACCTTTACAGTATTCTATTTGCCGGTGTTTTTATAGATTCAGCTGAGGAAAAAAAGTTAAATTACTAATTAATGGGCACCGGCCTTATCCTGTCATTGGAAGAAATCTTTCCAATAAATATAGAGTTACTGCCAGAAAAAGTACAAAACAGATTATGAAAACACGGCGTGACACACCCACCATATCAGGTAATAGGATCTTGCCGCGATCTCCCCATTTCAAAACGGTTGAATCAAGAAAACCTGACATTTCGGCGTAGAGATAGCTTCCTGCTAATAAACCTAACACACCCGCGATTGCATCATAGTTTCCCTGCCCCAGGGCTGCGGCTCCCGTACCTGGGCAGTAACCCAGCAATCCAAAGCCCAGTCCAAAAATCAAGCCGCCCATTATATTAGCCGCGTAACGCGTATGTTTCACGTGCAGCTCGACAAGCCCCAAGGCGTGCAGCGAGAAGATGCCAATCATACCCGTCGCAATGGCGGTGAGCATAATCTTCATTACCGTAAAATCGGTCAAAAACAAAGCGCCCATCAGCACTTCGTATTGAGCTACTCCGCCTTTTTGAAGTAAAAACCCGAATATCGTGCCGAAGAAGAGGCCCAGCATAAGCTGTTTTGCTGTGTCTGGCTGGAATTTCTTCTGTTTGCCTTCCCTCTCGGACTGGGATAATTTCGCTTCGAAATTCTGCTCTGTCTGATCTAGCAGACTACTGGGTGTATTCATATTCCTTCCTCTAAAAGCTGAACAGCAGATTCGCGCTAATGACTCCTCCAAGGAAAAAACATATCAGCGCAATCCATGAGCCTACTGAAAGTTGTAATGTACCGCTGATGCCATGCCCACTCGTGCACCCACCCGCTAGACGCGCGCCAAATGCCATGACCGCACCGCCAAGGAATGCTATTCCGAGCCTAAGCACATAGCTTGAACCGAACCGTTCTTCCCATAATGCGGGAATCCACTTGCCGGTTATTTCTCCACCGCTATACGCTGCCATATAAGCGCCTATGAAAATCCCGATTAACAGCATCACATCCCACTGGATCTTTGGTTTTGTTTCCCGATAGAACTTAAGCGATTCAGTATGACTTTTTGAAAACAGCTTCCCCATAAGCCCGGCAATGCGAGCGTAAGCGGTTGATGCGCCTAAAGGCTGATTAGAAAAATAAAATGTCGCCATAGAGAGCAATCCGATCAATGCACCGACTAAATAGGGAGACCATGCACCGCCTTCACTTTCAATGTAACTCATTTATCACCTCCAATTGGATGCTCGGATCTGTCAGGATTTATTATTGCTCGGCTTGTCGAGGGGAAGATTAAGGGCCTCCCATGCTTTGATGCCACCGAGCAAATTATAAACGTTGGTAAATCCATTACGTTTAAGAATGCTTGCGGCAAGCCCTCCCCGATGCCCAACGCTACAATGAACCACCAGCTCATCTTCTTTGGGCAACTGAGGAATATTCTCTTCAAGGTAACCGACATAAGTATGGAGCGAGCCTGGGATGCGCTTTTCCTCCCTTTCATTGTCATCACGAACATCCAGCACGTGCATTCTTTTTTGTTTAAGACTTTCCGCGCACTGTTGGGCACTGATCGTGTGCAACGTTTCAATTGAAAGTCCTTGATTCTGCCATGCCTCTATTCCACCGGCCAATATACCTTCCACTCGGTCTATTCCAATACGTGCCAATGAGGTCACCGCTTGGTGTATATGTTGAGGATCATCCAATACCAGAAATATATCCGTGCTCTCGTCTGCTAGCCATCCCGCAAACGCTGGAAGACCTTGTAGCCAGATATTATAAGAAAGTGGAATATGCTCGCCAGCAAAGGCCTCAGGTGATCGACAATCGATCACGAGACCTTCTTTCATGCTTGCCTGAAAATCAAGGGGCTGAAGCATGCGAACTTTGCTTTCTTGACACCATGGCCTTCCTCCTTGCAGATTCACTTTTTCCATATGAGTGAAATAAGGCGGACGGGGTATTCTCTCAGCAACCTTATGCTCCACAAACGCTTCACGGCTTAATTTAAAAACCAGGTTTGTTTCTTTCTCTATGCCTAGTGTGGAATCATCTCGATCGGAAATGTTGCCCCCGCATGCTGAGCCCGCCCCATGAGCGGGAAAAATTATTGTTTGGTCGCCCAAGGGTGCGATTTTTTCATGGATGGCATTATAAAGTGCTACCGCGTTCTCACGTGTTTTCTCGGGATCTGAAAGATCCGTTCGCCCGGTCTCGCTAACAAAAAGGGTATCTCCAGTAAAAACACCCCAGCATATTTTTCCAACATCTTTCGGGAAGACTGCATAAACCATGCTTTCAGGCGTATGACCAGGTGTCTCATAGGCAACAAAACGCGTAATCCCGATCATGAGCTCCTGTCCGTTGTCTAGCTTGATATCTGATCGACCGAATAATTCATGCTTGCCTGTCACGATCTGCGCACCGGTGGCTTGTGCTAATGATCGCGAGCCGAATTCGAAATCTTCTTGGCGGTGCGTTTCAAAAATATAGCTGATGCTGAGATTGTTGTTTCGTGCGATTTCCAAGTATTCCTCGACATCCCGACGCGGATCAATCACCACGCCTATTCCGTTAGCGCATCCAAGCATATAAGAATTTTGTCCTAAGCCAGAGGCCTTCAGCCTTTTAAAAAACATAAAAAATGCTCCTTTTCATCCAGCCTACTTTAATGATTAAAAAATAATCAAGTGAATGTCCGCTGTCGGTATGTTAGCCCACATAGATCCGCAATAAAGATTTCTGCATAGCTGTCCTTCTTGGCTTTTTCTGTTGTATACCTCTCTTAAATCAATTGATTAAAATTTTTAGGCGGAACGGATTAGGCAGGGTCTCTGGTATTAGGTGATCCAAGACATGCCGTTGAGGGTGATCATCACAGTTACGGGCTAATTCCGTCCTGTGATGCTGAAAAACGGCATCAGAAGACACAATAATGGCTTCCAGTTTTTTTAATTTTGCTATTGATTTATCGTCTGTTAAAGACTCTGCAAGATATGGGCAAAGTCGGAACGATTGAGCATCCCACCTATTCCACCATACTCTAGGATTAAACACTTAGCCGCTAAAGACTAGACAACTTGCATTAGCCAAATTCCCCAACCGATCAATAGCATTCCTGCTGTTTTACAAATCAATTGGCTCTGACTCGGGATCATTTTCTCTAGCAAGACCAGCAAGGTGATCAATATCATTCCTGACACATTCATCACTCCTACGGCAAACATGATCAGCATCTGTGCCCAGCAGCAGCCCACACAAACATTGCCATGCTTTAATCCCATATAAAAAGCGCCCTTCGGGCCTTCGCGCCATTCATTTAACAAAAAACCCATCGGAGAGCGGCAAGCTTGTAAAAAGCCATGTTTGGAGGGTGTAAATTGATAGAGGCCCGCTCCTATAAAAATGGCAGACGCCAGATACTCATTCTGATTTTCCATCATCGGTGATAAGAAATGCAGGCCATGCAAGTGCCACTGCAGCCATGTCAGTACCATACTAAACAAAAACCATACCACCAGGTAAGCCAGGACAAATAGAAAATTCAAATGATAAGAAGCTTGCTGGTAGCGTTGCCTGCAGACTTTGGCAAACACCATGAACATCGGAATTGCCGAGGGTAACATCATGCCAGCCATCATCACTGCCCACATCAGGTAAACCAATCCGAAATCGAAAAATTGCCAGGAGTAAATGTCTGCGGGGGGCATCCACATGTCCGGCATAGGCAGCAAAGTCATTTGCCAGTGCTGATAAAATATATATGACCAGGCAGCGATGACCACTGCCAGCAGGCACAGTAAAATAAGGGATTGCGCGTTAGGCATGAGAAAAATAATTGAAAACCTGTATCTCAATGACTCAAGGCTATGTAGGTAAATGCAGTCGCTCTAGAAGCATGGGGTAACAGGATTTAAATTCTGCGACTTCCTGTTAAGGTTGGTAAGCAAAGGCAGAATAGAAACCATTGCGTTCAGTAAATTTCCACACCTTATCGTAATCCTG
>CBFGXU010000162.1:0-4569 GCA_965652935.1 uncultured Nitrosomonas sp. | reverse complement strand
CATTTTTTGTATTTTTTGCCGCTGCCGCAGGGGCATGGATCATTGCGGCCAATTTTGGGTTCAAGGCGGATATAGGTATCCGGGTGAAACGGTTCGTAGGCGGTATTATTATCCATACTTTGTTGACGCTGACTTGCTTTCGCTGCTTCTTCCTGCCAGCGCAGCTGGCGCTCGATAATGGCGTCGGGTTCATAGAATGCCCATGGATTTTTTGTGTATTCTTTGCCCGGCATCTTTTCTTCACCTGCATAAGCACGCCGCACATCATCCATGGAAAAATGTTTGAGAAAACTATCTTGCCTGTTGGCTAGATCTTCCAATAAGGGAAGGTATGCTACGCGCGGATGATCCAGTAAGTAATTACCTAATAACAAACGAAAATCAAAATCTTCATTTTCATCCGTAGCCATACCGGCAAGCCATGCCAGCTTTCGTTCAAGATCATCTCCGCCTTGTTCGCCGGCTAATTCCATGATCACGTTAACTGCGCTGGCGCGAAGGTACCAGTCCAGTCCCCTTTGTTCGCAAAGTTTGCATAATTCCCGCCGGATGCTCTCCGGCTTATTGCGATACAGCCCGGGCCAGTCGGGATCGAGCCAATCCTGCAAGTCATGATCTTCTTCCAGCGCCATGCGGCGCATCAGTTCAACGAGCAATAAACCGGCACGCTCATCCGGCATCATTCCCAGGATCATCACGGTATGGAAGCGTTGCCAGAACTGATCGAAATCCCTTTCATATTGCCACAGGGAATTATCCTGGTGCTGTTGAATGAGCAAATCCAGCATGGGTTCGCCGCGCCGGGCACATTCCACAATCACATTCAGGGGAAGCCGGTCTTCGTCTTTGATAAGAATGCCGGTCAGCTCCTGCAATGTTTTATTTGCAAGTTCTTCGGTTGTGTAGGCGGGTAGGATGATTTGTTTGTTCATGTACCTCCTTATCTAGGTGAGATTCGGGCTTCCGGGTTTTTTAGTCCTAGTTGCGTCCGTATTTCATTTATTCCTTTTTAACAAATAGTTGTCCTGAGCCTGTTGCAAGTTTTGCATGATCGTTTTGCATAATGTTTCCGGGGCGATTACTTCGACTGCCGCGCCGTGCTTGAGGATATCCATCACCAGCTCGGTTTCATCGGCATACGGAATGCGCAGTTCATAGCTGCCATCCGGCAGGAATTTTCCCTCTTGCCGCGGGTGCCATTGCTCATCGGCGACCCAGCGGGCGCGTGCGGCGGTGAAATGCAATACCGCAACTTGGCTGGCCTTGCCGGCGAAAATGCCGTAGCTGGTGGCGAAATGTTCGTTGAGTTCGGTCTCGGGTATTTCGTGCGCGGCGTGATCGAGTATTTTGGACGCGATGATGCGCTCCACTGCAAAGCTGCGCAGGGCTTCGCGTTTATGGCAGTAAGCATCGAGATACCAGTTGTCGCGATAATGCGTGAGGCGTTGAGGGGAAACGATGCGTTCGGTTTGCTGGTCGTGACTGCGGCTGTGGTAGGCAATGTTGAGCTGCTTACGCTGCAGCACTGCGCCTGCGGCCGATCGGAAATGCTTGAGCGTTGCAGTTCTTCCCATCATGCGTAAGATGCGGATGCGGCTTATCAGGTGCGAATTGTCCAAATGCTGTGCTGCCAGGATCTTTTCTAGCCGGTCTTTGATCGGCTTCAGTTGCGTGCCGAGCAGTCCCGGTTGAATTTGTTCCAGCAGTTGTTGCGCAGTCAGCAGTGCGTACAGTTCATGGGCATCAAACCAGATGCCGGGCAATTCAAATACACCATTTTCCTTGGCATCATAGCGGTAGCCGTTGCGTTCGCGGTCATAAATCAGCGGCGCATTGAAATAAAGTCGCAGCGCATCGATGGTGCGCGTAACCGTCGCACGGGAACATTCCAGTAGTTCTTGCAGATTTTTATGCGATACCGGCAGACGGCGAGATGACAGGATAGTGTGTAATTGATAGATCCGCTGGAGATTGCTCATTGATTTATTTTGAATTATTCATCGGGTGATGTACTCGGAAAATTACAAAACCGTTGATACTCAATTTCCCTTTAGCGTATCATAAGGCTCCCCAAAAACATCAGGTATCGATCGAGATCAAATCTCCAACTTATGCCAATTGCATTTTATCCGCTTGCGATTCAAAAATTATGGAAAAAGCAGGTAATGCCATGGTTTCTGGTTATTGTATTGACTGTGCTCTCGTTGCCTGTGTCGGGCCAGCAGCCCCGGAATTTTCCTGCCAATAGCAAGCTGGGTAACGTGACCGCGGTTTCCTTTCCATTATTCACCATCAATGATCAACAGATGCAAATGGGAGCGGGCGGCCAGATTCGGGGCGTTGATAATATGATCATTATGCCGAGCATGGCAAACTATGTTGGCATGGTGCGCTATCAATTGGATATCATGGGTAATTTGCATCGTGTCTGGATTCTGACTCCGGACGAAGTCAAAGCGGCAGAGAAAGAGGGGCAGGAAATACCCAAAAAACGTTTTTTATTTTTTTAAACCAGTGCTAGTCAATTCGTGAATAACAAACTTTATATCAAAACCTTTGGCTGCCAGATGAACGAGTACGACTCGGAAAAAATGGCCGATGTCTTGCACGCCGCCTATGGCATGGAGGCTACCGATGATCCGGCGCAGGCCGATATCATTTTGTTCAATACCTGTTCGGTGCGCGAAAAAGCGCAGGAAAAAGTATTTCATGATCTTGGACGTGTCCGGCATTTGAAAGAGCGCAATCCCGGTTTATTGATTGGCGTCGGTGGCTGCGTGGCCAGCCAGGAAGGTAAAGCCATTGTCAGCCGCGCCCCGTTTGTCGATGTGGTATTTGGACCGCAGACCTTGCACCGGTTACCGCAACTCATCGAGACACGGCGGACCACCGGGCGTTCACAGGTTGACATTTCATTTCCTGAGATCGAGAAATTCGATCATCTTCCGCCCGCCCGCACTGAAGGTGCTACCGCCTTTGTTTCAATTATGGAAGGATGCAGCAAATATTGCAGTTTTTGCGTAGTGCCGTATACGCGCGGCGAGGAAGTTTCGCGACCACTGGATGATGTGCTGACCGAAATTGCTATTCTGGCTGATCAAGGGGTCAAGGAAATCACGCTGCTGGGGCAGAATGTCAATGCTTATCGGGGGGTGATGGATGATGGCGAGATTGCCGATTTTGCCTTACTGCTTGAGTATCTTCATGAGATACCCGGTATTGAACGGATCCGTTATACCACTTCTCATCCGAAAGAATTCACTTCGCGTTTGATTCAAGCCTACAGCCAGCTGCCCAAATTGGTCAATCATCTGCATCTGCCGGTGCAGTCCGGTTCCGACAGAGTGCTGGCGGCGATGAAGCGAGGTTATAGCGTGCTCGAATACAAATCCATCATTCGCAGGCTGCGCGCAATACGTCCGGATATATCATTGTCCTCGGATTTCATTATTGGCTTTCCGGGAGAAACCGAGGCTGATTTCGCCGCAACCATGCGACTGATTGAGGAAATGAATTTTGATGATTCCTACAGTTTCATCTACAGTCCGCGCCCCGGCACACCGGCTGCGGATTTGCCTGATGACACACCACAGGAAGTCAAACTGGAAAGATTGCAGCGATTACAGGCACAGATTAATCAACAATCCCGGAAAATCGGCCAGCAGATGGTCGGCTCGATACAACGTGTGCTGCTGGAAGGGGTGTCCAAGAAAAATACCGATGAATTTTTTGGTCGAACCGATAATAATCGTGTTGTCAATTTAGCGAGCAATCCCGATTTGATCGGTTGTTTTGTAGATGTGCGCATTACTGAAGCACGATCTCATACCTTGCGTGGTGAGGTACTATCTGAATAAACGAAGGTATTTTTACTTGCAAAGTATCTCGGCCGCTGAGAGAATCTTACTTATCGTAACAATTCCTCCAAACATTGAAATCTAAACCTATCGAAATTTCTTTCAGTCCCGTCGATAATCAACGATTGGCCAACTTGTGCGGCACATTGGATGAAAACCTGAAACAGGTTGAAATAGCATTGGATGTAGCCATTTCACGTCGCGGCGAACATTTTAGCCTGACAGGTAAATCAGATCAGACAAAATTGGCAGCGCAGGTGCTGCGCAATTTCTATGACCAGTCACAGCATCATCTGAGTCTGGAACAAGTGCAACTCGGCTTGATTGAAGCACTGAACCCACAGAACAGGGCCGATTCGACCACTCATCGTGATGAGAAGATCACTGACATCAAGCAACCCGCATCGCCCGAGCTGTTGACACGCCGCAGCAATTTATACGGCCGTACCCCGCGTCAAGCCCAATATCTGCAGCAAATTCAGGAGCATGATATTACGTTTGCGATCGGCCCAGCCGGTACGGGCAAAACCTATCTCGCGGTGGCGAGCGCAGTAGACGCGCTGGAACGTGGCCTGGTAGCACGCCTGATACTGGTTCGCCCGGCGGTTGAAGCGGGTGAACGTCTGGGTTTTCTGCCAGGCGACCTGACTCAGAAAGTCGATCCTTATTTACGTCCATTGTATGACGCACTGTTTGATTTAATGGGATTTGA
>CBFGXU010000161.1:0-4660 GCA_965652935.1 uncultured Nitrosomonas sp. | reverse complement strand
CCATAAAATCATTCAGTACACATTATTCTGATATGGCCGTCTATGCAGTCACCGGAGACTTGGGAAGCGGCAAGTCTCTCATTACAGTGGGCTTGATGCGCGATTATGGCGCAGCCAATAAACGCATTGCCACCAATATGAACATCAACCCGCAAAACCTCTGGCCGGATACTAATGACAACATGCCGGTAAGGCTCAGCGATTTCCCGAGCTCAAAAGAACTCTGGGCAATGGGGAAGGGCAGCGATTCACCCGATGAGTCCACCTTTGGCGCGCTCGTGCTCGATGAACTCGGAGCCAGCATGAACACAAGGGATTGGAACGACAAGGACAGGAAGGAAATCATCAAGTTTTTTCTGCACACCAGAAAGTTAGGCTGGGATGTCTTTTTGCTGGTGCAGCATATCGATATGCTGGATAAACAGTTAAGAAATGCAGTGGTTGAACACCTGGTAGTGTGCAAGCGTTTAGATCGCGTCAAAATTCCATTCATCGGATCGCTCTTACAGATTGCCGGATTCTCCGGTAAGTTCATGAAGCTGCATATTGCCTCGGTCAAATACGGCAAAAGCAACTATGCGCCGGTTGTGAACCGCTGGTATTACACCGGCCACGGCATACTGTACCCGAGCCTTTTTACCTGTTACGACACAAGACAAATATTTACTGATGACTCAGCGCCTTATATGTTGCTGTCATCCAGGCAGCTGCACAAATGGTATGGGGAAGGGGCACGATCCGTCATTGGAAAGCTCATCAATCCGCCCAAGAAACCACAGCTAGAGCAAATAAAACTGCTACCGAGACCAAAACACCCGCTCGTTGAGAAAATCATGAAATTGCCGCCAGATAGACGCATTGAGTTCATAAAGAGATTTGAAGCTTGTGGAGCCTTCAAATGACAAATTTTTTTGCTAGCAAATAAAAATACTAATGATATTTAGCCGAAAATTTTATTTGATCTGAATGATTTTTTGCTGGTCGAGTTTTAAGTATTAAACAGAAGCAGTACATATTTACTATTAATTACTAGTATTTATGTACTATGAAAAATAGGATTGTTTTTCTATGTGCAAATGAGATTTCTTTTGTTAAATTGATTTCTCATGATAATTTGTACGTAAATTATACTAGAGGAAAAAAATGAAAAAAATAATTTGTTTTTTCTTATTATTTATATGCATATTTTTTAATAATGTAAATGCCGCGCCTAATATTGTATCAACGGGTGATCTTGGAAATAATGTAATTACTGGTGCTGGGCTTTATGAGGTATTTTTAGATCCTCCTCATATTCCATCTAACTCTGCACCTAGTAATATAGAAGTTAAATACGGATTATGGAATAGCCCAGATGTTGATGTATCAGTTTTTTTTAATGACACATTCTTAGGAAATTTTATTGCAGATAATGGTTATATATCTCCAGGGCCTGAATTTATTACTTTTGATACTACTGGCTTACTATTCGATGGTTTAAATAAAATATCATTTAATGGATTTGGAGTAGGAGGAGATTATGTAATTGGACAGGTTGATTTGATTTATAATCCAATTCCTGAACCAGAAACATATGCCATGCTTCTAGCTGGCTTAGGCTTGCTGGGGTATAGATTACGCCTCAGAGAAAAAGAAACTATCGCTTAATTCAGATTCATACTAATCAATCAAAAACGGGGCCTTAAGTTTCTGTTTTTGATTGTCATCAATTAAAAGAATTACACATTACTCGAGCAAAGTCTACTTTTAAGTCAATAAGCTTGATTTAAAATCCACCTCAAAATACCTCAATTAGAGCTACCTAAACTACTGACGAAACCTAAACAACCATTTGTTGAGAAAAGCATGAAATTGCCACCTCACAGGCGCATTGAATTCATTCAACGTTTTGATGCTTGCGGAGCTTTCAAGAGGTAAGTTTATTGCCTTCATGTTCAAGGGTCGCGCCGTAGACCGGCGCGAAGGGTATGACCGCAAAGCGGGCATGCTGCCCGAACCCTGCCACGGTTTAACTTTCTCCTGACTTAGTCATATTGCTGAACAAAATAGATTTTGCATCTCCATTGTGTTAGTTTTTAACTTTATGACCTTTTTTGATTGCCTTATATGGGAAGTGCGAAAGATTACTACAGCAACTTACTAGAATCACAACATGATGCGCGAATTGCCAACATCTTGGGAATATCTCCGGACGAATATGCTGCGCTTGATCCTTGGATCGAAAGTGATTTAGGTTCTGATGACATGCTTTATGGCTATTTAGTATATTTTTCAGAAGAGGCTCCAAAAGAAATATTGTCTAAAATTGATAGACTTGAAGCAGGTAATACTTACGTTTACCTTATGCCTTGGGAATATGAGGAAGATTTAAATCGCGATGAAATCGAGTGGGAAATTAAATATACTCAACACCACGAGATATTTATTACTCATTTAACTAATGTTAAATATTTGTTGCAACTTGCTGATCGAAATAGCCCTGACATTAAATTTAGCTTGTTAGTAATGTTATATTTACATGTTATAGCTGCAATGGAATCATTTCTCGCATCCATTTGTATTCATACGATTCTAAATTCGGATACTTTAACTCAAAGATTAATTGAGACTCATAATCATTTTTCTGAAAGAAAAATTTTACTTAAAGATATTTTTAAAGAGTATAAAGTGTTAAATACTACAGTTGCTGATTTTCTTAAAACTATAATATTTCATAATATTAACAAAATACGCCCAGTATATAAAAATATCTTAGATTTTGAATTAGGTAATGTTGAATGGTTATCTCAAGCTATTGAGAAGCGGCATGACTGTGCACATCGTGCAGGTTACACAAAAGAAAACACTAAAATTGTAATTTCTGAATCTGAAATTACTGATTTAATAAATAAATGCATTGATTTAGCAGACCGCCTTGATGAGCATATTCAATCTAAGTTTTCTTCAACGTTATTACCTCAAATTGTACAGGGTAAATAATTTCCAACATCAGTTCAGTTCGTAATCATTAATATTTTCATTAACCTGATATTGTTTAATTAAGTTCTTAACCCTGGCTAATCTATATTAGATACTCGAATTAAAATCGACAAGTTGTGAATAAAAAACGCCTGATTGAATCAGGCGTTGATGCAGAAGAAATTCGATTATTATGCCGTTTGTATTAAGTGCATTTTTAATGAATTTTGATGATTGAAAAGGATCTTAAGTGTTAGAAAATATTCCAAGAGATAATTTAATATTTGAAGATAAACAAAGCTTTAAAACTGCGGAGGAATTAATTGATTTTTTTCAAAAGAATTTATCTTTTCGAACGCTAAAGATTTGGGATGCTCATGCTATAGGCCAGGGTAATCATATATACCGAGGCCATGCGGATGCAGAGTATGAATTAAAACCAAGCGTATTTCGCGTAGAAGGCTCGCTGGATAAATTTACACACCAACCCCCTCCAAATTATGCCAAGTATAAAGAGATATACGGAATCGCAGCCTATGTCGGATACCACGCATCTGCCGAACTTAGATCAGTTTTTTTATTTTTGGAAGAAGCCGATAAATTAGGAATTGAAACACCTATTGATTACACTCGAGTACATGATCATAGCGATTTCATTCTAAATGCTACTAATAATAATGTCCTTGAAAAATTGCCATTTCCCACTCCAAAAACTTTAGAAGAGTTTGCTTTGGCACAGCATCATGGAATACCAACACGCCTACTTGATTGGACGGAATCTCCATTAATTGCATGTTTCTTTGCAGCACTGCCTGTTTCAAGTTTAACTCCTAAAACTGATAGAATAGTTTCAGAAGAAATTGCTATTCTTTGTTTTAATACTTACAGCTTATCTGGATCTAAAGAAATAGTAACAATCAATGCCCCAAGGCATCGGAATAATTTCCTTCGTATTCAAAAAGGCATATTTACGCATATGCCGTATGCAAATACATATTTTCTCGAAAATGAGAAATGGCCATCTTTGGAAGATATTATTGAGAATACGCCTAAGCTCAGACATTCATTAAAAAAATATTGCCTTCCTGTTAGTGAAGCTGACAACTTATTGAGAATATTATATGATTTTGATATTACTTTACCGAAGTTAATGCCGACACTAAACAACATTGCTAAATCTTTTTGGTATTCATCGTGCATATTGAAACAACATCCTCAATAGAATTGTTTAAAATTCTATATTTAGCTTATTAAATGTTTTCAATAACGCTTTGTTTATTCCTGTATCTATACTATTTTCCCATAAATTCTTATCATCACACACATGTCAGAATTTGGGAAACTACTCAAAAAACTCGAAGCTCTAACGGGTAGCACCAACACATCATGCAGAGAATTTACTAATATTCTAATAGCCCTAGGATTCCAAATAGAAAACTGTGGTAGTGCCGGTCACAAAATCGCCAGACATCCAGCCGTATCATTAATTGAGTATCCTAACTATAATTGCGGTCATAATAAGGGTGAAGCAGTAAAGCGTCCGTATATCAAGAAGCTCTACAAATTTGTACAGCAACACGAAGAAGCAATCAAGGAGTACTTAAAATGAAATTCGATCCAGAAGCTTATACGATCACAATTCGTAAGGAAGAAATCGACAATGAAATATTATATGTCGGCAGGGTAGCTGAATTTCCCAACA
>CBFGXU010000160.1:0-4714 GCA_965652935.1 uncultured Nitrosomonas sp. | reverse complement strand
TGCAGCAAATCCGGCGCGTCGAATGCGGCAGGAGTCACAAATGCCGCAGGCCTTACCTAACTCATCCGCCTGATAACAGGAAACAGTCAGCCCGTAATCAATTTCGAGTGCAAGTCCCGCCTCGATAATTTCTCTCTTAGATAAATGGATGAGTGGCGCGTGAACGGTAAGCCTTCTGCCCTTAATAGCTGCTTTGGTCGCCAGATTTGCCATCTGCTCGAACGCTCGAATGTATTCTGGACGGCAGTCCGGGTAACCGGAATAATCCACTGCATTCACACCAATAAAAATATCCTGGCAATCTAATATTTCGGCCCACGCCAGCGCCAGCGACAGCATAATGGTATTTCTGGCTGGGACATAGGTAATGGGAATGTCTGTAGTTTTAGTTTCGCCAGAAGTTGGTACCTCGATCGACCAGTCTGTGAGTGCTGATCCGCCAAATGCGGTCAAGTCTAATTTAATAATTTGGTGTGCATGAGCACACAACGATTGAGCAACCTTCTGCGCAGCTTCTAATTCTGATCGATGCCGCTGACCGTAATCGAGACTTAAGGCATAACACTCAAATGCCTGGTGCCGTGCAATGGCAAGCGTCGTCGCGGAATCCAACCCCCCTGACAACAATACAACCGCTTTCTTCATACGCTGCTCAGCTTAATGGATCGGGATATTACAAATTTCAATGTCCCGGTCCTTCTCCCCACAATAATTTATGCATCTGAATCTGCATCCTAACCGGTGGCGCGTCACGTAAAATCCAGGCCGCGAGTGTCGCGGGATCAAGATTCTCATAAGCAGGTGAGAATAATATAGGACATAACTGATGTAATTGCTTGCTGTGAATGATTTCACAAGCCCACTGATAATCGGCCTCATCGCAAAGTACGAACTTGATCTCATCGCGCTGTGTCAGGTGAGCAAGATTCAGCCAATTATTTTTGGTTACCTCGCCCGAGCCGGGGGTCTTGATATCCATCACTTTACATACGCGTGTGTCTACTTGGGATAAATCCAATGCACCGCTGGTTTCAAGTGATACTGAATATTGCGCTTCACATAATGCTGCCAGCAAAACCAAAGAGGCTTTCTGCGCTAAGGGTTCTCCGCCGGTGACCGTGACATAACGGGTTTTATATTGCGCTACTTGATTCAGGATATTGGCTATCGATAGACTCTCACCCCCGCTAAAAGCATAAGCAGTATCACAATAATCGCAACGCAAAGGACAACCCGTCAAACGGATAAAAACCGTCGGCAGACCAACTCGGCTGGTTTCTCCCTGCAGGGAAAAGAAAATTTCACTGATACGCAAAGTTGTCGTTTCTAGCGTTTGCACATTGATTGATTAGCTGAAAGAAAGAAGTTTAACCATGCTGCTGGTTAATGCAACAAATAGCGAGGAGCTATTTGTGAATGATGAATTTTATTTGAAATTAGCCAAGCGTTGCTTGGCTTTTTTTGCTGCTTCACTGTGGGGATATTTTGCTACCAAATCTTCTAAAGTATGTTTACTTGCCTTGTTATCGCCCATCTCATACTGACTAGTGGCGATATTAAGATAGGCATCCGGCGCTTTAAGGCTATCCGGATACTTATTGATCAATCTTCTCTGCGCATCAATTGCCGCCTTGTAATCCCGCAATGCATAGCGTGCATTGCCAACCCAATAGGCAGCACCGGGTGCCAGACTAGATTGAGGGTAATTCTCCAGAAAATTCTCAAATTGCGCGATGGCACTCGCATAATCCCCGTCTTTAAATAAATTAAAAGCCTCTTTATAAGCATTATTTTCTGTCGGACTGGGCGGTAACAATTCAACGGCTGATACTGATCCGAAATCAGGTCGCACCATAGCTACTGTTTCTTCTGTTGGTATAGATTCCGGTACCCCTGCTACAGGTGGCGCTACTGCCTGCTCTTCAGGCGGAGGAGTTACCATGCTCTGGGGAGAAATTTTAGGACTTGCCTGAGAAGATGGGGTTCGCTTATCAGGCTGTTCAATCTGACGCAGCCGATTATCCAGATCAATATAGAAATCTCTTTGCCTCTTTTGCAACAGACCATTATCGTTACTCAGCATTTCTATTTGTCCGTTTAATTTTCCCAACTCGAGCCCAAGCGTTTCAACCTGTGCATAAAGCTCGAGCAATGCTTGGCTGTTCAGTGCCTGATCCATCTTGGCAATACGCGCTTCCATTTCATTGACCTGTTTACGTAATGCACTAATTTGTTCGCGTGCTTCGTCATCGCCAAACAATGACGCATAACTCGCATTACAACTCACTAATAACAGCAAAAAGAAAGCGCGTATCAGCATGTTTATTCACCTCGATAAATAATATCGGTGCGACGATTCTGACTCCAGGCTGATTCCCCATGTCCCAATGCACGCGGTTTTTCTTCTCCTAAGCTAACGGCTTCAATTTGTCCGTCCCGTGCACCGGCGAGTGTCATCATATTTTTTACGCTATCGGCACGACGCTGTCCCAACGCGAGATTGTATTCACGGCTACCACGATCATCCGTATTTCCTTGCAGAATCACGCTGGCATTCGCATTATCACGCAAGAATCTGGCATGAGACAGCACCAATTCTCGGTATTCACTTTTAACGGTATAACTGTCATAGTCATAAAAAACGCTGCGCTGTGACAAGATGCTGTTGGGGTCTTGCAATTGATTAAAATAACTGGGCCTTCCGGAACCGGAGCCCATCAAATCACTTCCACCCGAGCCGCTGCCCGCACCACCTGCCAGATCTTCAACCTCAGGCTGGGTTGTTTGGCTGGCACACGCTGTTAACAGAACAATCAATGAAACACCCACTAACTTCCTCATTTCTTAACTCCCTTTTGAATAAAAAATTAAATTCTTACTTCCATTTTGGTAAAGGACCCCATGCCGGCTCTCTGATATCGCCTGTCTGTACTGATAGATGCTGCCTTGTCTGCCCATCCCTCGAGACAGCGGATAATATACCATGCCCATCAGTCTCGGTTGCATATAAGATCATTTTACCGTTGGGTGCAAAACTGGGAGATTCATCAAATTTGGAATTTGTCAGTATCTGTACTTGACGTGAGCCAATTTCCTGGACTGCTACATTAAATTGATTGTTGTTTCTATGAATAAAAGTAAAACTCTTGCCATCATGGCTGAAATCTGGACTGACATTGTAACTGCCTTCAAAAGTAAGGCGTTCTGCATGACTATTTTCACCATCGGTTACCGACATGCGATAGATTTGTGGACTACCACCGCGATCGGAAGTAAATATGATCGACCTGCCATCTGGAGAAAAATTGGGTTCAGTATCAATTCCGGAACTCCTGCTGAGCCTTTGTAAGCCACTGCCATCGACATTCACGAGGAATATTTGTGAACCACCTTGTCCGGTTAAAACGACAGCCAATCTTTTGCCATCGGGAGACCAGGCCGGGGCGCTATTACTGCCTTTAAAGCTGGCAACCGCCCTGCGTTCACGCGTTGCTAAAGTCTGCACATAAACAACCGGCTTTTTATTTTCAAATGAAACATAAGCGAGCTGGCTGCCATCCGGTGACCAGGCAGGAGAAATAATCGGTTCCGTGTATTCAATGATGGATTGCGCGTTATAGCCGTCTGAATCGGCAACCTGCAGGGCATATTTGTTACCGCGTTTCAGCACATAGGCAATACGAGTGCTGAACACCCCTACATCGCCTGTAAGTGCTTCATAGATAACATCAGCAATACGATGCGCTGCAGCACGCAATTGTGCGGCAGGAACAGTGATTGCCAAGCCTGTGAGTTGCGATTTCTTCGCAACATCCATCACACGGAATTGAATTTCTACCTGTTCACCAGGCAAGTTGATTGCACGGCCAATCACTAAGGCGCTGGCACCCCGGTCAGCCCAGTCAGCATAGACCACCTCGGTTGGCGTATGTGGAAACGATCCGGCAGGATCAACCAGTCTAAACAAACCAGTGCGCTGCAAATCTGCACTAATGACTGGTGTGATGCTCTGTTGCAGTTTATTTTCGTCTGCGAAAGGAACAATGGCAATGGGAATGCGGGATGCTCCACCGCCAAAAATCTCGATATTCAGTTGCGCATGCAAGGGGGCACTGATCCACCATAACAGCACGATCAATGCACTACGGATATGTTTGAACCAATGAATTGACATAAGTATTAAATTGTTAGAAAGCAGAAAATTTCCTGTTGATTATAACAATCATTCACGATAATGCACTGTTATATTCAAGTTACGAAATTCATTGAATAAAGCAGCATCGGGCGGTAGCGGCAATGGTTTCGATAGGAAAATCGCACGCTCGACGGCACTATCAAAAGCCGCATACCCGCTACTCCTGCTTAGCCTGACATCCAAAATATCACCGCCCGGCAGTAGCGTAACATTGAATTCAACCACTGGATTACCAGGTAAATCAGGCGGCATGACGATTCTACTCCTGATCTTGGCAAGAATCATGGCCTTATATTTTGAAATCTCATTCGTAATCTGATTTCTTGCAGCTGCTTGCTGTGCAGCACGTTGAGCTTCAGCTTCCCGCTGAGCTTTCGCATCTCTCTCACGTTGCTGTCGGTCTGCCAGCTCCTTTTCTTTCTGTTTCTGGAGTTCTCGCTGCTTCTCCAGCTCTTTCTGTTTCTCTAGTTCCTTACGCTTCTCTAATTCTTTCTGTTTTTCTAATTCCTTTTGCTTCTC
>CBFGXU010000159.1:0-4797 GCA_965652935.1 uncultured Nitrosomonas sp. | reverse complement strand
GCTTCGGATATGGGTATTTCTTTAAAGCACACCTCACAAGCAATTTTTTCTGGTTCAACCACTTTATCTTGCTCAATCATTTTGGCACCTTCCTAAAAATTAAAATCAACATCATTTAATTTGTCTCATTACATTCATTACAAACTGTCTATACCTTCATATCATTTAGATTATTTTCAGATTGTTCTCTGATGTGCTTATCTTATGTGTAGTCCACATTCCCGTTTTTCGTCAGCTTTCGCTGGATCGAAATAATCCCATTCATTCGGCAAATGATATTGCTTGAGATAGGCTTCCATGTCAGCGTCTGCCCAGTAGAAAACAGGATTTATCTTGATGGTGCCATAAGTTTCATCCTTAGAAAGAATGTCCAAAGTGGCGCGATTCGGATTTTGCACCTTGCGTAATGCGGTGAACCAGACGGTCGGTGCAAGCTCTCTCATACCTTGTTGAAAAGGTTCCAGTTTCATCATTGCACTGAATTTCTTTAGCCCAACTTCATCATCAATATCTGGAACCGGACCATAAATTGCATCTCGATGAGCAGCGGTTAGCTTTGGCAAATAAGTCTTAAGATTGAGATTGAGTAGTTCACATAGCTGTTCAGCATACCGGTAAGTCGCTGGCCGGTTGTAACCATGGTCCACCCAAAGCACCGGAATATCCGGCTGCACTTGAACACAAAGATGAAGAATGACTGCTTCATAAGGGCGGAAATTCGTGGACACAATAGCATGACCGTCTGCTCGTGCAATGCCCCAGCGTATTATCTCGAGTGCCGGCTTATCTCGTAACTCCGCATTATATTCTGCGATTTTGGAATTCGTCATTGAACAGGCTAAGCTTGGTGAAGAAGACATTGAAAAATAAATCGATCTAATCTCTAACTGCAAAGTACTAAAAACGCGATAGGTTGTCAAATTTGCTTTAAGATCAAGATTATTCCATTATTCCAGCTTGCTAGAATAAATCTTGTTAAATACTTTTTTACGTTGATGAGTTGCGTGATTATGATAATCAGTATAATTTCAAAGTAAAAGTAAAAAGATGGTATCTATTCGACTGACTTCATATATGCTGATTATGAAACCTGATTTCCAATCAGGTAATATATAGTCTGCTGGTTTCCGGTTTTTCCGGATTTCTTTGATAGGAAACAACGTAATTTAACTTACTCAAAAATTGCTTTTATTTATAACTACAAAGGAGAAATAATGTCTACACTCGTAACTCGACCTGCCCCCGATTTTACTAGGCCCGCCGTTCTGCCGAATGGCAGTTTCGATGATAACTTCAATTTTCATAACCATATTCGCGACAAATATGCTGTATTGTTTTTCTATCCGCTGGATTTCACTTTTGTATGCCCATCGGAAATCATTGCGCATTCGCACCGGGCAAAAGATTTTCAGCAACGTAACGTGGAAGTCATCGGGGTATCGGTAGATTCTCAATTTACGCACTATGCCTGGCGTAATACCCCCGTCACCAAAGGTGGTCTCGGTCCCATCGATATCACATTAGTATCGGATCTGGGCGGTGAAGTGATGAATGCTTATGGAGTAAGCCATCCCAATCATGTAGCACTGCGAGCTTCTTTCTTGATTGACCGAAAGGGTATCGTGCGTCATCAGGTAGTCAATGACCTTCCACTTGGACGCGATGTCGACGAAATGTTGCGAATGGTGGATGCGCTGAAATTCTTTGAAGAACAAGGTGAACTCTGCCCAGCGGGTTGGAAAAAGGGAGCACCTGGCATGAAAGCAAGTCCTGAAGGGGTTGCAGAATATCTCACTCACCACGCAGAAAAATTGTAATCCCAAACAGTTGCTTCACTGTAGCTTGTTAAACCAGCTAAAAGGAGAAACACATGAACTTGGATAAAGATAAAGCAGTAGCATTACTGAATCAGATCATGGAACTCGAGCTTGCTGGCGTAGTGCGTTATACACACTACGCCTTGATGGTGTATGGTTATAACCGCATTCCCATCGTAGAATGGCTGAACAAACAAGCTCAGGAAGGATTGTTGCATGCCCAAAAGGCAGGTGAACTCGTCACTTTGCTGGAAGGGCATCCCTCGCTTGCCATCGGCCCCTTATTAGAGACACATCAGCATGATGACAAGTCGGTTTGCTCGATGCCGATCGCTGATATTCTGGAGGAATCCCTGGCTCACGAAAATGAAGCGCTGAAGGCCTATTATCAATTACTGGAATTGGCTCAAGGCAAATCGGTACTGCTGGAGGAATACGCCCGCAATCTGATCCTTGAAGAGGAAATGCATGCTGATGCGGTCAGAAAAATGCTGCGTCAACCCTGCAAGTAAACACCGTTTGTTAGTGTAAGCGGAAAATCAATAGAGAGCAGGTAGATTAAACCTGTTCTCTATGTTTTCTTTCTCTTTTTAGAATGGATTGTTTTTAGAAGGCATCTTCAGGTGCAGTATCTGGAATGCGCTGAACGTACTCAAGCCACACTGTCGCTTCACTGTCGCTGGGCGCTCGATAGTCTCCCCGTGGCGAAAGTGAACCGCCAGATCCTACTTTCGGCGAATTTGGAATACAGCTGCGTTTGAACTGACTGATTTGAAAGAACCGGTAGGCAAAAACTTGCAGCCAATGCTTGATTTCACCTATCGTATATTGATGCTGCTGGCTCTCAGGTATGTGAGGCCAGTGACCTTGAGTTCGGTCATGCCAGCTGCAATAAGCAAGAAAAGCTATTTTAGTCGGAAGATAGCCGAATCGGGTTGTGTAATACAAGTTGAAATCCTGCAATTCATAAGGTCCGATGATCGCCTCGGTACGTTGAAAAGGCTGATCACTACCTGCTTTCCCTGGAATTAATTCGGGACTGATTTCCGTATTCAAAATGGCATAAAGAACGCTACTTGCATCACGATCAAATTGTTGCGTATCGGCCACCCAGCGAATGAGAAACTGAAGCAGTGTTTTGGGAATGCTGGCATTGATAGCGTAATGGGACATTTGATCGCCTACGCCATATGTGCACCAGCCCAACGCCAATTCGCTCAGATCACCGGTGCCCAGCACTAATGCATGATGGTAATTCGCAAAACGAAAAAGATGATTGGTCCGCTCACCTGCCTGCACATTCTCAAAGGTAACGTCATACAGCGCTTCACCGTGAATAAAAGGATGATTGAGATCCCGAAGCATCTGTTCACAGCTTGGCCGGATATCGATTTCATGCACGGCGCAACCTATTACTTGCATCAAGGCTCGGGCATTGGCCAAGGTTTGATCGCTAGTGGCGAATCCTGGCATGGTATAGGCTAGAATTTGTTCACGCGGCAGATGAAGTGCATCCATCGCCCGCGCTGCCACCATCAGAGCGTGAGTTGAATCCAGCCCACCGGAAATACCAATAACAATTTTCTGAATACCGGTATGCTTAAGCCGCTTCACCAAACCTTGGATCTGAATGTGGTAGATTTCGTCACAATGCGCATCACGCACTGCCGGATCGGAGGGAACATAAGGAAAGCGATCATATTGCCGCTGGCAAAGCAATTGTTCCGTATCAGGAAAGTTGATTTCGAAGGGGATTTCACGAAATTGACGTATTTCTTCACGGAAGTGCTGCACACTCTGACTGAAGCTGTTCTGCCGCATGCGTTCCTGGATTAAGCGATCCAGATCAAGATCAGCGAGAAGTAGCTGGGAGTCATACTGAAATCGAGCGGATTGCGCCACCAGCATGCCATTTTCGTAAACCATTGCATGCCCATCCCAGGCAAGATCCGTGCTTGATTCACCCGTGCCAGCAGCCGCATACAGATACGCCGCAAGGCAGCGCGCTGACTGATTGGCTACCAGGCTATGACGATACGTATATTTACCAATTGTGATATTGGAAGCAGACAAATTCAGAACCAAAGTGGCGCCTGCCAATGCAGCATGAGATGAAGGTGGAATTGGCACCCACAAATCCTCGCAAATTTCTGTAAAGAAACTGAAATGCGATTTGTTCTGCGCCCGGAACAATAACTTTTCTCCAAACGGAATCTCATCCTGACCACATAATGTGATGCTCCGCCGAATAGCTGCAGTAGCCGGTGCAAATTGCCTCAGTTCGTAGAATTCCCGGTAATTGGGCAAAAATGTCTTGGGAACGACCCCGAGAATACGCCCCCGATACATAATTGCAGCACAGTTGTAGAGGAGCTGATCTACTTGCAAAGGCAATCCGACAACCGTTACCAGATTGAGCTGCTTTGAAGCTGAGAGCACTTCATGGAGTGCCTCAATCGCGCACTCTAAAAGCGCCTGCTGATGAAATAAATCTTCACACGAGTAAGCAGTCAATCCCAGCTCAGGAAAAAGGGCAAGGATGGCGTGCTGCTCAACTGCTTGTTTCATCAGCAAAATAGTGGTAGAAACATTAAATCTTGGATCAGCAACACGAACGTCGGGTACACCAATGGCAACACGTACAAAACCATGATGGTATAAATTGAAAAACTCTTTATTAGTTTGCATCAGCGATATCCCATAAAGGACTCAATGGTCGCGCATTACTTCAATTCATCAACCGCTTTTCTGGTTCTGCTGAATGAACGTACAGAATACAGCAAAGCAATGAAGAATGATCAGAAATACAGTATTGTACAAAAAACTGAAGCGAGTGATACCCGGTATCACAGTTGACTATTTGGATTGAAGGCGCATGCCATAACCAAACCCAATGTGATTTTCTGCAGCGGTAAAATTGCTACGCTGAACAACAATCCCACGCTGACGGCCATTACGCTGACGACGGGCTCGTTGGTAT
>CBFGXU010000158.1:0-4822 GCA_965652935.1 uncultured Nitrosomonas sp. | reverse complement strand
ACGGGTAATGTGTTCCCCACGCCCGTGGGGATGAACCGTCCAACAGTATTAGACGACAATTAACCTGTCCGATCAGACGACAATTAACTTGACCGGTTGAGTGCTAGGGCCAGTATGAGTTCTTACCTATTCAATAGGAGTAAGAACTTGCCTGGTAAACATATCACTCAACAACAGGAAAGCATTTACATGAAGAATCGACAGCGAGGTTTTAGGCAGGAAACTTCATCGGCAAAAGCCGGGATCAGCGTGCGTAGTGGGCGACGTATCGAGAAGAATCAGAGAGGGCGGAAGAAACAGCGGCACTGGCGCACACGTCAAGATCCTTTCGAAGCGGTTTGGAAAACTGAAATAATTCCATTGCTTGCCCGGGAGCCCGAATTGACCGGCACCACGCTTTGGGAATACCTTGACGATCATTATCCCGGTCAATACCCGGAGAAATTACTTAGAACCCTGCAGCGCCGTGTCAAACACTGGCGAGCCACACAGGGTCCGGAGAGAGCGGTCATTTTTTGCCAGTCAGTACCTGCCGGTCAACAGGGATTGTCTGACTTTACCCGACCTCGCACGGCAATTACGATTGCAGGTCAACCCTTTGAGCATTTGCTATATCAGTTTCGTCTGGCCTATAGTCATTGGCGTGATGTCCATGTCATCCAGGGTGGAGAAAGCTACAGCGCTTTGGCTGATGGTTTGCAAAATGCCTTGCATAAACTTGGCGGGGTGCCCGTAGAACATCGCACGGATAGTCTCAGTGCCGCTTACATCAACACGACCCAGAAACGGGAACTCACGCAAGCTTATGAAGCTTTGTGTCAGCACTATGGCATGAAACCGACGGTGAATAATCCAGGTATCAGCCATGAAAATGGCGCCATAGAAAATGCCCATGGTTCACTCAAACACAGGATCGAACAGGCCATCAAAGTGCGAGGATCTGCAGATTTCCCGAGCCTGGAAGCTTATCGCCGTTTCCTGGATCAGATTGTTGATAGGCTGAACAAGCGATGCCAGGGCAGATTGGCGGAAGAACAGCCGCATCTTAAACCCTTGCCGCATTATCGCTTTATGGACTTTACTGAATTAACCGTCAAGGTGACCACCAGCAGCACGATAGCGGTCAAGCGCGGGCTATACAGCGTGCCTTCCAGATTGATCGGCGAAAACATCCGCGTTCATCTCTATCACGATCGCCTGGAATGCTTTGTCGGCCAAACACCGGTCATCACGTTACCCCGTGTATATCCGAAAACATCTGAAGGCCGTGCCAGACGAATTGATTACCGGCACGTGATCCATGCACTAGCGGCAAAACCCCAGGCCTTTCGTTTTTCCCAGTTGCGCGATGATTTGCTGCCAACATTACAGTATCACCAATTATGGCAGCGGGCAGAGCAACAGTTTGATCCGCAGCAGGCTTGCAAATGGATGGTATCAGTCCTACGGTTTGCTTATGACCATGATTGTGAAACTCAGTTGGCTGCTGAATTGTTGCAACAAAACCCACTGCCTGAACTGAAAGTGTTGCAAAAACGCTTCATCCGACATCATGCGGCACAACCGGATATACCAGCAAAGCAACATACCATCGACGCGTATGATCAGTTACTCAGCGGAAACTGGATGACACAGGAGATGGCTTATGTCTGAAGCACTGCCACTGATGCTCAAAGAACTTAAGCTACCCACCTTCGGGCAATATTACCAGGACTATCAAGACCGGGCCTCTGAACAGGCCTGGAGTTACAGCCAGTATCTCGCTGCACTTTGTGAGCAGGAAATAGCTCAGCGTTTTCAAAGCAGAATCAGCAGCTGGACACGCGAAGCCAAACTACCACGCGGCAAAAGCTTGGCCACACTGGCACTCAATGACTTACCCCAGGCAGTTCAGAAAAAGATCATTGCACTGCGCGACAATACCCAGTGGGCACATCAGGCAGACAATATCTTGCTGATCGGTCCTTCCGGCGTTGGCAAATCACATATTGCTGCAGCATTGGGGCTGCATCTGATCGAACAGGGCATTAGAGTCAAATGGATACCGGCAACGGCGCTGGTTCAGCACTTGCAACAAGCCAAAAAAGACTTGGATCTGATGACCGCCATGACTCGATTGGACAAGTATCTCGTACTGATTATCGAGGATATCGGTTAGGTCAAAAAACTGACTCAGAAACACAAGCTTTGTTTGAATTCATCGCTCACCGCTATGAAAGCGGCAGTCTGATCATCACCTCTAACCAGCCTTTTAGCCAGTGGGATCAGATCTTTCCTGACACCATGATGACTGTTGCCGCGATTGATCGAATCATCCATCACGCAACCATCATCGAAATCGACAGCGAAAGCTACAGGAGGAGAAACCAGAAAAAATCATGACCTAATAAACAGGCTCAACCGGCCATCATAATTGTCGTGCAATCGGCCATGTTAATTGACGCGAGACAACCACACTGAGCAGCAAATTTCACTTGCTCAATTCTTGCCTTGTGATCCCTTTCTCCAGCCCATGCCAATACAGCAAACAAAGCAACAACTATCAGCATGGAAACTAATGTGCCAAATCTGGCGTTCTTGGATGATGCCCTGAAATCCTTCATGTCTCTGTTCCTCATCTTGCCTCCTCAGATTGTGTTCGGGTGGTTGATGAGGATACAATAGCAAATGCTGTCGTTCTCGTCAATAGCAAATGCTATCGATATATAAAATTCTCATGCTATACTTCAAACCCGGGACAAAATAGGGACAACAGGGGTGGGGTTTTTTGCGAGTTGAAACAGAAGGGAAGGGTGGTGCTGGGGGAAATAAGGTCGATAAAAAACCCGCCGTAGCGGGTTCTATTGATTATTATTTGAAGATCGGCTTGTCACGAAAACGGTGACTAATCCTATAATGGTTACGCCACCAATTGTCATTGCGGTTTCTTCTGAACCGAGCCATAAAGCAATGATGCAGGTAATAAAGGCTGTTAAGCCAATAAGCAGACCATAACGTTGTCCTCTACGTGTTGTATCAGCAACCATGTTTAGAGCGGATCTTTCCATTTCACGCTGATGCTTACCATTCTCTTCAGCCATATGGAGAATTCGCTCTGCGGCTCCTGGTATTATTCGTTCAAATTCTTCGAGTATTTGCGGTGGGGGTATTGGTCCTGAATAACTTTGACTGACTTGAGCTAGTTGCTTATTAATAGAATTTGGCTGATTGTTTTTAGGCGCAACAGGAGGATTTGGTCTACCTTTTCCCATCAGAGTATTTAGCTATAGCATCAGAGATTTGGAGGCCAGTTTTATCCCATGCTGACTTCATTCGTTCATTGGCGTTTTGCTTTGGTACAAGTCTTAGAAATTTGTTAACGTTTGGTGCAATATCCATAACGCTTCCTATTCCTCTAAGAAGATTTTTTGTCTTTTTTGTCATAGCCTTACTCTCTCGTAACGTGTTAACATATTATGCTCTTAACCTATAATGTTCTTAGCATATTATGCTCTTTAAATAGGATAATATGTTATATAACGCACTAAATAGATGAAAGTTTACCCTTTCCTTTGAAACCTCACAAACCCCAACATTCTCAGCTCAGCCAGGAACATTAAAACCCCGCTGCTACTGCCTGAGGTAGAAAATCAGAAATCTCACCAACAAGAATGATTTGACCATTTCCATCCGAGCCGCCGTCATAGTAATAAATATTGCCGTCTTTTTCTCCGAGCGCGTCACCGTTCGAGTAGATGCGGGCATAATATCCAAATACTTCTTGAGATTCGGTGTGACTAGGAAAGAGATTTGAGTAAGTGCTTTCTCCCCAGTTAAAGACGCGGTCTCTGTCATCTACATAAGGAGGAGGTGGCAAAATTTTTCCCATTATTGTAAGTTGGTAAAGCTGATAATATGAATCCTGATCCCATCCAGGCTTGACATAGAAAGTGCCTGTGTAAGGAGGGATCCAGCTTTTTATTATATCTAGCGAGTATTCTAATTCACCTTGAATATGTAGTTGATCATAAAAATAAGTTTCTGATTCCGTGTCTTCGGATTCTGAATTGGTAGATATGGCATTGCCTAATGAATCATAAATCCTTAGATAGGGATCATGAAAACTAATATCAAGAAACGTATAAGATAATCCTTGTGTAGCTGAAATCTCGTAGACAGGATTAAATGGAGCTTGTCCAAATTCGTTAATCTCTATATATACATAGCTATTATCTTCACTATCTGAAAATGGCATATTGATTGCAGATGCGATTTCTTCTTTAGTTATATCCTGTATGCTATCAATAGTTGTATAGCCAGCCATTCCAACCCCCTTCTAGACTGTTTAATGTTAATTTACTAAGCGATTAATTAATTATTATTTCGCTTCTATTTCTTTAACTAATAGCGGCTTATGAGTCTGAGCCGTATCTATTTCAATAGTAGAGGAACTCTTTGCTACTTCAGTACATGCCAGAGTAATAGTTAGGGGATTAGGCTGGAGGTCATAAACGGCACCAGTGCCGTAGTCTATCCAACCTCCAAGGATGACACCTCCGCCAGCTAGTGTAGGAATCATTGTAGCGGTTTGTGTGCTGCATCCTTCTTTAGATATTGTGATTACTAATGACTGGTCACGCTTAGTTTTGATTGAGCATGGTGATAAACAACTTTGGCCGTTAGAAAACTCAATCTTTGCGCTTATCGGATTAGTATTCACATGAATGCTCTGCTCTGTACCTCTAATAATTGTTGCACATCCAGACAGCATTGATAAAACACAAACTGCAGACAATACTTTTCTCATACCTTACTCCCCTAATTTAATTAAATTTCCCTTATC
>CBFGXU010000157.1:0-4887 GCA_965652935.1 uncultured Nitrosomonas sp. | reverse complement strand
GATTTTCAGTCCTCTGCTCTACCGACTGAGCTACTTGGCCATTTGAAAAATTGCTGAACAATGAACGGCAAAATCCATTGATTCACTGATTGTAATGAGATTATTCTATGAAATTGAAATGGCGCGCCCGGCAGGATTCGAACCCACGACCCCTTGGTTCGTAGCCAAGTACTCTATCCAACTGAGCTACGGGCGCTAAGTACAATCTAATTACTTCCAGCTTGTTTAATAACGGCGGGATTATATCAGATTGAAGCAACTACCGGGTTCGAACTTACGCTTTTGTTTATTCTATTCCATGCTTTCAAACTGTAATCGATTAAGCCGACTGTTTTCTTATTCCATAATCACAATTTCTTTTTGCGGGGGCGATAATGGTGTATTTAACAAATCTTGTCAAGAGCACATGCTACTAGCTTATTATACTTTCTTCGGGTTCCAGATTTTCTTTAAGTGGTGTTCTTGTTTTTATTATCCAATGTTTCTGATAATACCTACCTTGCCTGGTATTTTGGGTGTTTTACAATTCACATCAATATTTTGTGCGCGATGCCGCAGCGCATGATCGATCAATACTAATGCGAGCATGGATTCCACAATCGGTGTAGCACGAATACCGACGCAGGGATCATGCCTGCCATGGGTTTCAACAATCACCGAAGCACCATTTTTATCAATTGAACGGCGCCCGAGGCGAATACTGGAAGTCGGTTTGATGGCCACATTGACTTTGATATCCTGCCCGGTAGAAATACCACCTAGAATGCCGCCAGCATTGTTGCTTAAGAAACCATCGGGTGTCATTTCATCGGAATGCTCCGTGCCTTTTTGCGTAACACTAGCAAAGCCAGCGCCAATTTCCACACCCTTTGCCGCATTAATGCTCATCATGGCATAAGCAATTTCCGCATCCAAGCGGTCATAAACAGGTTCACCCCAGCCGACCGGCACGCCTTGGGCAACCACACTGATTTTGGCGCCAACTGAATCACCTGATTTACGCAATTGATCCATAAAAGTTTCCAGTTGATTAACATAGCTATTGTCCGCCACAAAAAAGGGATTGTGATTAATATCCTCCCATCGCTTGAAAGGAATTTGAATGGGTCCAAGTTGAGCCATATAGCCACGAATGACAATATCAAATTTTTCATGCAACCATTTTTTTGCAATGGCCCCGGCTGCAACCCTGACTGCAGTTTCGCGAGCCGATGCACGACCACCCCCACGGTAATCGCGAATGCCGTATTTTTGCCAATAGGTGTAATCGGCGTGACCAGGACGAAAAACATCCATGATTTTGCTGTAATCCTTGCTGCGCTGATCTTCATTACGAATCAGCAGTGCAATCGGTGTACCCGTGGTTTTACCTTCAAATATGCCTGACAAAATTTCTACAGTGTCAGATTCGCGCCGTTGCGTTACATGACGTGATGTGCCGGGTTTGCGCCGATCCAGTTCTCGCTGGATGTCTTCTGTGGTTATTTCTAATCCAGGTGGACATCCATCCACAACGCAACCAATTGCAGGACCATGAGATTCACCAAAAGAGGTAACACTGAAAAGTTTGCCAAATGTATTCCCAGACATTCTATTTTTCTCTTAAAACGGATTGGGCGAGTCTATCATACGTATCCTCATTTTTCTGAATTGCATGCGAGGAATCGCGTTGTTCATGCCGAAAAATGTAATTCGCTCAATCCGGCATGAACTGCTATTACTGAGATTGATGAATATCAATAGTGAAATTATTTCTTCATGCAATATACCTGCGGGTAAAATGCAGCGAATTACACTTCTATTGAATAAAATCAGATTAGAACCGGAGCTTACATGAATACACAAGTCAAAGAATTTTTTATCAACCTGCAAAATAATATCGTCAAAGAACTTGAGCAGGTAGATGGCAAAACATTCAAACGTGATCAGTGGGATCGGCCTGAGGGAGGTGGTGGAATGAGCAGTGTCATTGAAGAGGGCAATGTTCTTGAACGCGCCGGTGTTAATTTTTCCCATGTGTATGGCGCCGGATTACCTGCGTCGGCTACTGCCGCGCGACCTGAATTAGCCGGTCGTTCATTTGAAGCGATGGGCGTATCTTTAGTTTTGCACCCACGCAACCCCTACGCACCGACAGTGCATATGAATGTGCGTTTTTTTGAAGCCTGTAAAGAAAATGCTGAGCCTGTTTGGTGGTTTGGCGGCGGCATGGATTTAACCCCTTATTACGGCTTTGCAGAAGATGCGATTCATTTCCATCAAACCTGCAAGAATGCATTACAACCGTTTGGGGAGGATCGCTATCCCCGCCTGAAGAAATGGTGCGATGAATATTTCTATTTAAAGCATCGCAAAGAACCCCGTGGCATAGGTGGTATTTTCTTTGATGATCTGAATCAGCCCGATTTTGCTACTTGTTTTAGTCTCACCAAGAATGTAGGAGAACATTTTCTGATGGCTTACCGGCCCATTTTGGAAAAACGTAAAGATACACCCTATGGTGAACGAGAACGTGATTTTCAGGCTTACCGACGTGGGCGCTATGTTGAATTTAATCTGGTATGGGACCGCGGTACTTTATTCGGCTTGCAAACGGGAGGACGTACAGAATCTATCCTCATGTCCTTGCCGCCAATTGTAAAATGGCGTTACAACTGGAAACCAGCAGCAGGTAGTGCCGAAGACAAATTGTATACCGACTTTCTGATTGGAAAAGACTGGGTGTAATCGATTTTATTCATGGCGGGAATCGACAAGTGAGAAAGATATCGCTTAATACTCAAATTTTGCTGGGCAGTTTAATAGGAATTTTATTGGGTTTCTGGTTTGCTCTATTAGGCCAGGAATCAGGCGTTACGCAAAACGGCTTATATGCGGCAAAACTGGTAAGCACCTTATTCATTGATCTGCTGCGCATGGTTTTGATTCCCCTTGTTTTTACATCGATTGTGGTCGGTGTGGCGAATTTACGCTCACATCGGCAGATGAACCGTGTCTGGCAAGTGACACTAATTTTCTTTTTTTCGACGATGGTATTCGCCATTGCGCTGGGATTGACAGCCGCTAATGTATTGCAACCAGGGGGGGAATTGCAGATAGCGATGTTTCAGGAAGCAATGCAAGGCTTCAAGGCAACGCAGATGTCATTACCTGATTTCTTTGCCCACTTTCTGCATTCATTGTTTCAAAACCCAATCGCAGCCTTGTCACAAGGTAACGTCCTGGCGGTGGTGATATTTGCTTTATTACTGGGTATTGCGCTTGTGGTGGGTGGTGAGCGTTATCGTAATATCCTGGTACTTATGCAGGAGTTCCTGGAATTAATCCTGATGCTGGTCGGTTGGATCATGCGTTTGGCACCGCTCGGCATCATGGCATTACTGCTGCAACTGATCGCAACACAAGATACTCATCTGTTAGGAACTTTAATCAAATTTATAGCTGTTGTGTTAGGTACTACTTTGTTTCATGGCGTGGTCGTACTGCCACTTATCCTATATTTACTTACCGGTATGACACCCCTTAAATTCTGGCGAGGTGCGCGCGAAGCACTCATTACTGCTTTTGCTACCAGTTCCAGTGCAGCGACATTACCTATCACATTGCGTTGTGCCGAGCAGCATTTACATGTTAAACGCGATGTAGCGGGTTTTGTGATTCCTCTCGGAGCTACCATGAATATGGATGGTACGGCACTCTATGAAGCAATTGCTGCTCTATTTGTAGCCAATCTGGTCGGTATTGAACTGAGCTTGTTGCAACAGGTGATTGTATTTTTAACTGCCATGCTGGCGGCAATCGGCGCGCCTGGCATACCCAGCGCCGGTATGGTAACGATGGCGATGGTACTTCAAGCAGTCGGATTGCCTGTTGAGGCAATTGCGATTTTAATGCCGATTGACCGGATACTCGACACTATTCGTACAATGGTAAATGTCGAAGGGGATCTGGTAGGAAGTCTGGTAGTGCAGAAGTGGATCAGACAAGAAGGCTAAGCAAATAAAAATTCATAAGATAACGATATAAGCAAGCAAATAAGTCATCATTTTGAATTGCGAAGAGGCTAGGGAATCTCTGAATAAATGTCTGCGCAAGTGAATGGCTGCGGGCGGTTTTATTGTCTGAACGTTGGATATCGCACAGACCGAAACTTCAAATTCTCGGATTATTAAATTCGAGGAGGAAATATTCTTATGGTTCATTATTTATTATTGTACATTTATACCTCTTTGTTTCTTATAATATTATTATGTTTTCCGGTCACGCCACCGGCTTTGCCTGATGAAGAAAATTATTTTGAGAAAAGAGATATAGAGAAAAATTCACAGCCACATTTTTCTCCAACCCAGGGGGAGGAGAAAGTAATTTTTTCTGCGTTAACAAAGGATCTTTACACTGTCGCTAACAGATAGAAAAAACAAGAGGTAGTAGAGAATAAGATAATCAGTCTATTCTTACAAAACAGGATCATGAATATGAATTTCTTTGCTACAGAGCCGTTAGTTTTTGAAACTATTCCTCCAACCCCAATACCACCAGAACATATTCCACCTCAAGAGCAACCTCCTGAAATAATGCCTCCAGATCAGGCTCCAAAGCCAGAAATTCCACCACAACCTATTCCGCCTGAAAGAACACCTCCAGAGAGAGATCCAACACAACCCTTTCCTCAGAAATAAAGTTTATTGAAAAACAGGAGCCGGAATTGATTTAACCACTAGCAATGGCGCTGGTGCTATCGGCAAACGAGTGGCCCCGTTATTGCTCTTTTATGCCGTTTTTCCATGTAGCCGTGCGCAACAAAGCTTATCTTTTCGTAGGGAGTGTGGCTGGACTGCTAGACACGGGTTAAGAATTCAAATTGTCGATGAGCAGAATCGCCCCATG
>CBFGXU010000156.1:0-4962 GCA_965652935.1 uncultured Nitrosomonas sp. | reverse complement strand
CACGAACCATCGCAGACTTAGCCGGAATTGAGCAAATCAGCAATCAACACATTGCCGAGGCGGTTCAGTATCGCAGGCTGGATAAGCATTAGCTTAACCTCAGACCTGGTGGTGTTGCCTGTACGGCTTTTCCAGATGGCTTGCAGCTCTTTGACCGACTGCGCCTGCACTAGGCTGATGCCACGGGCGACCCACTCGCATGGTTTCCATCACCAGCGTAAATTGCGCTTGTTATCAATCGTTTCTTGAAGCAGAATCTTCTCGCTTAAACTGAAATTCATCATTGAGCATTAGTTAATTGGGCCTTGCAAGCTTGTCTTCTTATCGGTGGGGTGAGAACCTCAGTGTTACGATTTTGTTTATACTTACCTCAACCATCAACAGCCAGGAGAGAAAATGCCTTGGAATACTTATAAGAGTTTGTATCGGATTGCAAGTTTATTGCTCTTTGTATTTTTAGTAGAAGGTTGCGCGCACTATACAATTCAAGCTCCCGAACCCAATCCGGCAGGTCAAACTCATACAGTGACACTCTATTCCTATTTCTGGGGTGCGATTGAACCTACCCACAGTGCAATTGAATGCGATATCACCGATGCGCTTGATGTCGTACGAGCGCGTGACAATTTAGCTTATGATTTTATTTCTGTTATTACACTGGGTGTCATTAAGCCCATGGAAATGGAATACAAATGTTCCGCAGGAAAATCTCCCGTTGGCCAACGTATCGGAGGTGATAAATAATCATGCCTATCGATAATGCGCTGAAAGCTTTGTTGCCAGAAACCATTCGTCCCCGTGACATTGACGTGTGGATTAGTTGGCATCGTAATATCAAGCAACCGATTGCAGGTTATTTTGATATTGCAAATGTAAATGAAGCTCCAAGTCTTGATGGACACAAACGTCTTGTCGAAACAATTCAGGTGTTGCTTAACGAAGCGCGTAACAGAGCACTGCAGGTACGGCCCTTCGGTGGTACCTGGTCTTTTTCCCATGTAGCGGCCTCTCCGGGATGGATGGTGGACACCGCCTATCTGAACTGGGTTTTCCCGATGGGAGGTGATATTCTTGCCGGCGCTTACGCTGGGAAAACCGATGAGCTATTTTTTGTCCAGTCTGGGACAAAAATTTCACAACTTAACCGCATTATCGAAAAAGACTATAAACGCTCCCTGAATACTTCAGGAGCCAGCAATGGGCAGACCATAGCCGGAGCAATTGCGACAGGCACACATGGATCAGCCATTGACCAAGGCTCGTTACAGAATCATATTGTTGGCATGCATATGGTGACAGGGCCGAGTCGACATGTTTGGATCGAGCGAGCCTCAGACCCGGCGACAGAGGCCACTCGTTTTGCAGGCATGCTAGGTGCCGAGTTGATTCGTGATGATGACATTTTTAATTCTGCACTCGTCAGCTTCGGTTGCATGGGATTTGTTGCGGCTGTGATGTTAAAAACTGTGCCGTTGTTTCTTTTAAATGCAAGCAGAGATTGGGTTCACTATGATGAGAATTTAAAAAGAGTTCTAACCACGCTTGATTTTGAAAATATTTCATTGCCGGGCAAGAACGCAGTAACAAATCATGAGCGACCCTATTTCTTTCAAGCAGTAATTAATCCTTATGACCTGGACAAAGCATCCGTCACCGTTATGTATAAAAAACCCTACCATGGTGAAAATATTGACTACACACTTAATAGTGATCTAGATCCAGGGTATGAGCTTTTAGGTACTATCGGCGCACTGACGGATACCTTCGGTCAGAGTATTCCGTTATTGGTTAATCAATCAACCAAAATCAAGTTAAAACCTTTTCATGACAGGATTGGCACAATTGGAGAAACTTTCGATTTTACAACGCCGAAGTCGGATGCACTTGGTGCTGGTATAGGGATCGCATTACCAGATGTTGTTCGTGTAATGGAGATTCTGCTTGATGAACAGAAAAATGGTGAAGCTGCTCCAATTGCATTTGCTTGCCGCTATGTCAATCATGCTGAGGGTACGCTTGAGTTTACTCGGCATAAACCTGGGTGTGTCATTGATATGGATGGCATAAATTCTATTCGAACCCGCGCTTTTTTTGATCAGATATGGCAGCGGCTTGACAAGGCAGGAATTCACTATACCCAGCACTGGGGTAAAGTGAATAATTATGCGCCTTCCAATATCCGCAAAAGGTTTGGGGATACCGCAGTGGATAAATGGTTGGCAGCAAGAACGAGCTTGCTTGAAAATAAGGAATGTAAGGTGATATTCAATAACCCATTTTTAGAACAAGTTGGACTTGCAGGTTAATCAATCATTGAGAATCTCTTGATTAGCATCAAGCACGGGCAGATACATACAACCACTGGTATATATTGCTTATAGCATAAGTGCACGGTTTTATTTGACCGCTACAACCTCACCGCAACCCCAGCGAGCGAGCAATTGCGAAATTCTCGGGTTTTTCCAGCGCCTGTGTGAGCGAACTTGAGGCCGCAGGCACCGCTAAGGTCTCGAGTCTGCTGACCGGGCGACGCTTTTGAAATGCGAGCCAGATCAATTCGAGGCCGTGTCGCTGGAGCAATGATTCATCGATAATTGCCTCAGCGTCACCGACAAGCTCCCGCATGAGGTCTCTTGCCGCTTCAGCTTGATCCGCATCTAACGGCGTACCTCGCGATTTTCTCGCATGAACTTCTAAACCAGCAGGCACTTCCGATGGAACCGGGCTTCCCATTCCAGCTTTGAGGAGAGATACGGCGTCCACGATACCAGCTCCAAACTCCTGCTTATCCCAATTAGAAGGCACGTGGGCAGTTAACTCGAGCAGTCGAATAAAGCGATCCTGCAGCTTCTCCCCCGGAGCAAGGCTGTCGATCAGCTTTTGCCGTCCATGGTGAGCCAGCCATAAAGCTGCCACGCCCGCAGTCAGCGCGACACCAAAAGAAGTTCCTTCCGTAGGACCAATGGCATAGGGATCCGGATCATTCTGCTTGCAGCTGGCACGGTAAACATGCTGCGACGGAGCCGAAATGTCGACAGCTTCACCATGACAGGAACCCTTCCAGGTACCGTAGTCGACGTTGCTTCCGCCTACCGCAATGCACCGGTCGAAGCGTGCTGGCCATACCACGAATCCAACACAATTGCCCGCGGCAGCGAGAACAATGACGTTGTTTTCGATTGCGCGCTGCACGGCCACGGCCAGCGGATAACTCCACAGTCCCCCCAGGCTCATGGTAATGACATGACAGCCCTGCTCGATGGCATATTCGATGGCGCGTGCGACACGGGACTGAGTAATTCTTACCACGCTCTCAATGCAACGGATGGGTACAAGGCGCGCCGCGGGCGCCGCCCCGATTATCACCAGGGATTCACGGCTTACGACCACGCTGCCCGTCTCGGTTCCATGCCCTGGATTGCGCAGCAGGCCGTCAGCCTCCAGGGGATCAATGGGTTCGCGGCCATCCAATAGATCAAACCAAAGCTGCTTGTCGATGGCATCTGCAAGTTCAGGGTGATTGGTAACGCCGGTATCGGGTTGGGCGATGACAATTCCTTCGCCCTGGCTCGGGCAGCCCTGAGCCCTCGAATAAGCCCAGGCTTCGATAATTCTCGTGTTACTCAGCGCCCAGTTCGGATCGGCCGGAGGAGCGATGCTATTGCCGACCCAGCACCCCAGAAAATCCGCAGATTCACGAGCCAGATCCTCCGGCAGAGGTGCCACAGGAAAAAAGTCGGTGGGCAAATCCGGTTCTACGCTTAAAGCCCCCAGAGCAGTACGCAGCGGTTCGACCAGTTCGAAGGGATTGCTCCTCAGTTTAATCGGATCAAGACCAGGCAGGCGAATCCGCACAAAACGCGGATCGCTGGCGAAAACGGGCTCAATACCAACCACGGCAGGCAGAACCGTTGCGATCCGGCTGGGCAAGTCGGTCGGCGGAGCTTTCGCGAACTCGGCGATGTAATCCAGGGAGAACCGCCGCTGCCCAGTCTGCACCATCTGGCGCAGCTGCTCTAAAGCGCCGGGCTCGGTACCGACGGGAACCCCTGCGGCGGCCTGGCGGCTCATCACGATATCGCACCACCCATCTATGGGTTGCGGCTTTGGTGCCGGTCCTTCCCGTGTTCCTGCATCAAGCGGGTCATAGGGGCGCAACGCGGCAAAATCAAGCTGTGTCCGCTCCTCGATCAGCGCGATCGGTACCTGCCAGGTGCGGTAGGCTCCGAAGGCGAACTCGATATTTCCAAGCAGATCGGTCTGTGAAAGCAGGTAGGCAGTGGCATGAGGAACCAGACGGCCATCCGCACCCTGCCGCGCCATGACCACGATTTTCCAGAACTCTTCGGGAAGCTCGATATCGCGATAAGTCCGATCGCGCGGGCTGAACACCGGTCCCGTGAACACACTGATTTTCAAGTCATGCGCATCGGCATTGTCGAGAATATAGTCCTCGAGCTCATTCCAGATGACCTGGTTCAGACCTTCGTGTTGCGGGGCGGCGTTCGTATAGTGAAAGGTATCCTCCATCGCTTGCCGCGCGATTTTCTTTTCACCCCAGACGGGGTCGAGGCGGCGGACCAGATGACCGCGATCGAGCCGATTGCGCTGATACAGTTCGTTGCCCACCTGCGCATCCTTATCGATACGCGGATCGAGGTACCAGCGGTCCGCGCTGCGTGCATACCGACGCATCGAGTTGCCGTCGATATTGACCGCGGTGCATAAAGCGAGCCGGCGGCTGCGGCTCATCCAAATCGAGAAATGGGTATATTTGAGCTCGCCGTCTGTCCCGGAGCGCCCTAGGGCGGCGAGATCATCGGCAAGGTTTGTCAGACCTGGTTCGATAGCGGCCACGCCCGGCACGAAATCGCGTACGAAACCAGCTCGATCAGCGTAACTCTCGGGATTACGCGGTGCTTCAAGCTCAGAGGCGCTGCGCTGATCGCTCAGTTGGTCGCA
>CBFGXU010000155.1:0-5135 GCA_965652935.1 uncultured Nitrosomonas sp. | reverse complement strand
GCGAACGCAGGAAACAAACGCGACGATCTCGTCTAACACAGTCAACAGGAGCAATCAAAAAATGAAACAAGTGCATTTCACACTTCAGGGTAAAGGTGGTGTCGGCAAGTCTTTGATCTCGTCTTTGATAGCGCAGTACCTACGTAGCAAGGGTGAGCCGGTGGTGGTGGTAGATACCGATCCGGTAAACGCGACTTTGATGGGGTATAAGGCGTTTGATACTCAACGCCTGGAGTTGATGGAGAATGGTTCGCTCATCGAGCGTAACTTCGATTCCCTGATTGAAAGGATCGTGGAAGAAGATTCAAATTTTGTTGTGGATAATGGGGCGGCGTCGTTTATCCCGCTGAGCTACTACATTGCGGAGAATGATGCTATCAACGTGATCACGGGTAGCGGCAAGCAGGTTGTCATTCATACGGTCGTCACTGGTGGGCAGGCAATTAAGGATACGTTGGCCGGCCTTGCTTCCCTCATTGAGCAAATGCCGGAAGATGCAAAAATTGTCGTTTGGCTCAATGAATTTTTTGGGGAGATCGTCGCGGGCGGGAAGGAATTCACGCAAATGCAAGTGTTCTTGAATAACCGTGATCGTATTCACGGGATCGTGCGGATAGCACGACAAACCGGGTCTACGTTTGGGAAGGACATTCAGCTTATGCTTGATTCGAAACTTACGTTCGATGAAATCGACGGATCGGCAGACTTCGGTTTAATGGCAAAGTCCAGGCTGTTCCGGGTGAAGCAGGCCATTTATGGGCAGCTGGGCGAAGTAGTCTGAGCCATGATTGACTTTACCGAGATTCGGAAAAGAGTAGCGATGGAGAATGAGATCATCATTCCAGAAAATGATCCCGCGCTATTGGTGGTGAAGATGAATGCTCTCGTGATGGGAAAGTACGTTGAGATTTTGAATGAACAGAACGAGGCGCAACAGCAAGCATTCATCAACGCTGTTCGGAAAAACATGGCTGACGGTGTGGCCGAATCAAAGAAGATCGCCGGTAGGATCGTTACCGATGGGGCAGAGTATGTGAGCGAACAGGCGAACATGGCTATTACGTCGGCCCTGGAGGATGGGCTGGAAGCGATCCGGAAGGAGTTGGGGCAGGCAAGAAAGGAGGTTGAGTCTGCAAGAAAAGCCGCCTTCAAAATGGCGGCGCTTTCAAGTGTTTGTGCAGGTTTGTCCGTTGGTGTAGTGATAGCAACCGTGTTTTGATAGCGCCGAAGTTATCCACGCCGAAGCTACCGCATAGTATGCGGAGGTGTGGGTAACTTCGCTCATACGGCTGGCGACTGTCTTTATTCATCCCATGCACAGAAGTAGGGGACCGATGTGCGTCGGCGCAATCGCCATGCGTATAAGTCTTTTTGTAGGTGGCCCTCATGAAAGGTGCCTAGCCTTGGCAATTCCTACCTGCCACATAAAGGCCACCTACGAAAAAACTCATTCGGCTGCGCCCTTGTCAGGGGGGGCTTAGGGAAAAGCCACAAGGACGCATGCGGATAAGTGCCGGTCTCTCCCGGCTTGTCACGCTTATCACGGGGCCGCGTTCCCCATGTTCCTAGAACGGAGGTGTATCGTCGTCGTCCATGTCGTCAAAGCCGGTTCCGGTCGGAGCGGGAGCTTGCTTTCTCTCCTTCGCCGGTTTCGCGTCGTTATTGTCTCCGGTTGCCTTATCCAAAAATATCAACTTGTCGGAAACAATCTCCGTGGTGTAGCGTTCGATTCCGGCCTTGTCGGTCCACTGCCGAGTGACAAGCTTACCCTCAAGGTAAACTCTTGAACCTTTCTTAAGGTGTTCCCCGGCGATTTCGCCCAGCTTGCGATAGAACGTGATCCGGTGCCATTCGGTCTTTTCGACCTTCTCCCCGTTCTTATCCTTCCAAGTGTCGGTCGTTGCAACCGTGATGTTGGTAACCGCATCGCCATTGGGCATGTAGCGGGTTTCAGGGTCTTTGCCGAGGTTGCCGATGATTTCGACTTTATTGAGTGATTGCATTTTTATCTCCTGCCCCTGTTACCCCCGAGGCGCGGTGCGAGGCTGAATGCCTACAGTGCTAATGATAGTACAATGTACCAGCAATGTCAACAACTATTTGATAAATATTCAATATTTATTTCGTAGAGACTCCCTGGACAATGATAGAAACTGGCATTATTCCTGCTAATATCCTTCTGCCAAACTCGCTTTTAACGGTTATTCCCCGGCGACTGCGAGACTGTAGCGTTTGTTAAACTTCGCCATTCCCTCACGCCGCTCTTCCTCGATTTTCTTTCGTAGTTCCGCCTTGTTTGGCGGGTCCTTTTTGTCCAAGGCAAGATCACGCTTACGCAGTCTTTCAAGAAGCTTCTTTGTTTCCTTTGCGGCATGTTGCAGCCGCAACTCATGGCCGTGGTCTTCCAGAATTTGATTGACCATTTCCTTATCGCCCTTCTCCCGGTAGGTTTGAATCTCTTTTTTGACTAGCTCAACCCGTTTGACCGCTTCAAAGTATTTGCGCTCGGTTTGGAATTCAGGCCGCGCCCCCAGGAAGATGTTTGCGAATGGAACCTCACGCGCCTGGATGTCTTCGCCCGCCCCGGCTTTCATCGGACCGCTGATGGTTTGCAGGTAGGTGCGGCCAGCGCCGCCAGCAATCGAAGACACGGCAAAATCAAAAAATGCCGGGTTGACGTTGACGAATCCCGGCCTGACTTCGTTGCCGCCTGTCTCGTCGTTCAAGACTTCGGCCAGCCATTTAGCTGGGGCGCTTGTGGATTTGAACCCCATTTGATACTCAGGGTTGGGCACGCCAAATGGACTTTGCGGCCGTCTTAATGGATTGCCCGCAAAGTTCTTGTTCTCTGCCCATTGAACCGCAGGATCGGCAATCGTTGGCGCTACGTATTGCAGGAAGCTGCCTGCTTGCCCGGTCGGGCTGAAGGCATCGACAAATACCCCGGCCAGCTCGGCCGCGCTTTTGGCCGCACTGTGGTTTTCCCGGAATATCATTTCACTGATCTTGCGGCCGGTGGATGCAAAAAAATTGTATCCGTAGGGCATCGGTATCGTAATCGGCCGGTCATCGGCCCACAGCACGAAATTCATGCTCTTGACGTGTTCCGGCAATTGATCGTAATCGTTCTCCCCGTCCTCATCGTCATCCCCGGCCATGGATCGCGCCATGATGTCCATGAGAAAACCGGACAGGATTACGCCCGCGACGATCTTGCGTACCTGTCTGTGCGATAGTGCTTTAATCAGCCGCGCCGTGCCTTGGATAGACGCATTCATAAACATGTACCAAGCGTTTAATTCCGTGCCTTTGGCGCCATGAGTGTTGAAATTCACGGTCAAATTCTTGGCGAGTTGCGCCGCCTTGCCTTGGGATAGGCCGGATTTCCTGGCATTGACGTATGCGGATAAGCGGGCACCGTTTTCCACGGCATTGTTGGCATCTTGAACGATGTCCAGCCATGCTTGAGCCTTGCGCCGGGTGAAATTCCAGCGCCCCGGCTTCATGACTTCCAATTCTTTCCGCAGTGTATCGGCACGCTTGCCGATGTCCCGGTAATGCTCCATCCAACCGGTTTGCCCGCCCGCCGCTTTGAACTCTTCGGCATACTTCGCCCATTGCGAGTTCTTCTTTCCGCGCGACAGGTTCCACATACCCCGGATAGCAGCCGGCACGTCCCGGAAGACTTCGCGTTTCTTGTCGGCTATCGCCGTATCCGTCAGATTGACATAGGCGGTTTGCAGATCGCGCAGGAAATTGCGGGCAGTGAAAACCGGGTTCATCGTAGTATTCATTTGCGCTAAAAATCTCGTCACCTTCCCGACCAATTGGGTGACTTCCCCGAGTTGTTCAGAAGACATGTTTTTCATGCTAGCGGCGAGCCGCATGGCTTCTAGATTTTTCTCGTTGAAGGTAATCGTGTGCTCGTCACCGTCAATTTTCAGGGTCAGGACTTCGGCCTTGTTCTTGTATGTCGGGTCAACCCGATCCACGACAAAACCCGTTACCGGGTCCACGGTTCGGATCATGGGCGACTCGTCTAGGGTCCATAGCTCAGGATCGGGATTCAGTTGAGCGAAGCGGAAAAGGGCACGGTCTACCCGCGATTTTTCCGAACGGATGATTGCGGCTTCATGCTGGGCCACGACATGCGCCAATATGTTTGTTACCTCCTTGGTGGAGCCCGTGGCCTGCTTCGATTCGCGGCCCCGGATGTTGAACCCTTGGCCGGTTTTCGGCATGGTGTTGCCGCTTACCTCGTCGCGGTGCAGCGGAACATAATGCTGATATTTCTTATCCCAGGCTTCGATTGCATCGGCTTTTTCCAGCCCGGAATCAACATAAATCTGGCGCGTCCTGGCAGTGATGGTATCGACTATGCCGGAAATCTTGTCCAGGGCCTTTCTCGTGCCGTCTTTATCGGCCTTGGCGAGAATGTCTGCCGCTTCTTTGTCGCTCATGCCAGAGAGTGCGGTGTTATCGCCTTGGAACGGCTTGACGAGGCGCAGGCCCTTTAGTTTGTCCAGCGCATCAATGTAATCCTTGACGTTATCCACTTTGCGAAGCGCGGCAATATCGCGCTTGATCATGGTGGCGAGCGATTCATCGGCTATGCCGTCCTCGATATCGGCTTCGGCTTGGCGCAGCTCCCGCCGCAGCTTCAGGAATTCGGTAACATCCTTGTCCTTGGCCAGCGAATCACGCTGCTTTTCCAGCGCCCCGGTCTGTGCCTTGAGTTCGGATTCGGTCGGGTTAATCTCCTGCATTGCTTTGTTGCGGCTTGGCGCGTGCAGCGCGTGCAGGTAGCTTTCAACGTCCTCGTATGAAACGCCCGAATCATGGATCGCCTTAATCAAGGGATCGCGTAACTGTTCCTCGAACGTATCAGTACGCGCCCGGACCATGCCCGAATAGCGCTCTTCCGCAAGGGAAGCGTCCGCGTCTTCTGAAACGGGACCGGCCCGGTTCTGGATATCTTTGAGGGGTTTAAACCGATCCTGAAAGTTATAAATCAGGCTATCGGAAATTTTGTCTATCCGTTCGCGGAAAGGGGTTTTGGCTGGGGGTGAGGGGTTGTATGCCGCCGCTGCTTGTTCTACTTGCGGGCCGTCTTCTCGAACCTCCACCCCGCTTTT
>CBFGXU010000154.1:0-5287 GCA_965652935.1 uncultured Nitrosomonas sp. | reverse complement strand
TATTGGTGCCGGGAGGGGGAATCGAACCCCCATGAAGTTACCTTCGCGGGATTTTGAGTCCCGTGCGTCTACCAATTCCGCCATCCCGGCTGTGCGCTATTTGTTTTTGTTTGAATAGAAGGCGCAATTATCACTGAAAACCTGTATCACAGCAAGCCGCATGGGCGAAAACATGCCGCAACAGTATAATAGGCAGTATGAAAATTCAGGATTTTGATTTTTACTTGCCTACTGAACTAATCGCACAATTCCCTGCTGAGCAACGGACCGACAGCCGCTTGCTCTATCTCGATAGCGTCAATAATCAATGGCAGGATGCGCTATTTTCAGATTTGACAGGTTTTGTGCGCGCCGGAGACGTGATGGTCTTTAACGATACTCAAGTGATTAAAGCGCGCTTGTCTGGGAAGAAAAGCAGCGGCGGTAAGGTGGAAATCATGATAGAGCGAGTACTGGATGATCACCATGTGCTGGCAACTATTCGTGCCAGTCATGCGCCTAAGCTGGATTCGGAGTTACTTGTGGCAGCTGCGATTCCAGTAACTGTGGTTGCACGTGAACAAGAATTTTATATATTGCGTTTTGAGCATACCAAGACAGTCACCGAACTACTGGAATACTACGGTCAATTACCACTGCCTCCCTATATCACGCGACCTGCTACTGCTGTGGATGAAGCGCGCTATCAAACTGTTTACGCCAGAAACTCAGGCGCTGTTGCAGCGCCGACTGCCGGTTTACATTTCGATGTTAGCATGATGAATCAATTGCATGCCATGGGCGTGAATATTGTTTACGTCACTTTACATGTCGGTGCAGGAACATTTCAACCAGTGCGGGTTGAAAATATCGCCGATCACATCATGCATAGCGAAATTTTTCATATCCCTCAGGCTACTATTGACGCGATTGAATACGCCAAAATAACAGGAGGGCGCATTCTTGCGGTCGGCACGACATCGCTGCGAGCCCTGGAAGCTTGTGCATCGCTGCATCAGGGCCAGTTGGTTGCAGGTTATGGTGATACACGGATTTTTATTACGCCAGGTTATCGTTTTCAAATTGTCGAGCGATTATTAACCAATTTTCATTTACCTTGCTCGACATTACTGATGCTGGTCTCAGCATTCGCTGGAATGGAAAATATTCGACGCGCTTATCAGCATGCTGTGACGGCGCGTTATCGTTTTTTCAGTTATGGGGATGCCATGCTCATTGAGAAGAAGTTATGAAATTTCAAGTACATGCTGTCGATCATGCAGCCCGTCGCGGTACTCTAACCTTGGCCCACGGCACTGTTGAAACGCCAGTTTTTATGCCAGTAGGCACTTACGGCGCGGTCAAAGGTATGCCGCCTGTTGCATTACAGGCAATCAATGCGCAGATTGTTCTAGGCAATACTTTTCATCTGTGGCTGCGCCCTGGACTGGAAGTTATCCGAGCACACGATGGATTGCATAAATTCATGAGCTGGCATAGCCCGATATTAACTGACTCAGGCGGATTCCAAGTATATAGCTTAGGAGAATTGCGCAAAATCACCGAGCAAGGCGTTCACTTCAAATCACCGGTCAATGGCGACAATTGTTTCCTGTCTCCGGAAGAATCCATGCATATTCAACGTACACTCAACTCAGATATTGTCATGATATTTGATGAATGCACGCCCTATCCAGCGGATGAAATCACTGCCCGGTTATCTATGAAACTCAGCTTACGCTGGGCGGAACGTTCCAAACAAGCACATGGCAATAACCCCAATGCTTTGTTTGGAATCGTACAGGGTGGCATGTACGAGCATTTACGCGACCAATCCTTTGCAGGTTTACATGACATCGGTTTTAACGGTTATGCCATAGGCGGGTTATCAGTAGGAGAACCCAAAGCGGACATGCGCCGCATCCTCAAACATACCGCATCGCTCCTCCCCGCTGACAAACCGCGTTACTTGATGGGCGTGGGCACGCCGGCGGATATTGTCAGTGCAGTGGCGCAAGGCATTGATATGTTTGATTGTGTATTGCCGACACGTAATGCCCGCAATGGCTGGCTATACACGCGTCATGGCATTATCAAACTGCGCAACAGCCAGTACCGCTTAGATACCTCACCCCCTGATGAACACTGTGGTTGCTATACCTGTCAGCATTTCAGCCGCGCTTATCTGCACCATTTACAACGCATCAATGAGATGCTCGGCGCACATTTGAATACTGTTCATAATTTATTCTATTACCAGCAATTGATGAAAGAAATCCGCACAGCCATTGAAAACAACCAATTTGAAGAATATGTACAAGAATTTCTGGCATAAGCAATCATCATGCTAATATGTGTTTTTTAATCATAATTTCTGGAGAATTTTATGCTGATTAGTGACGCATTTGCTCAAGCTGCTGCACCGGCACAATCTGAAGCAAGTTTAATAAGCTTCCTACCGATGATCGGTATACTGATCATTTTTTATTTCTTACTGATTCGGCCGCAATCAAAGCGCGCAAAAGAGCACAAACAAATGGTGGAAGCCCTTCAAAGAGGCGATGAAGTCATCACGAATGGCGGTATATTGGGTTTAGTCATCAATGTCAGTGAAAGTTATGTCATCGTTGAAATCGCACCTGCTGTCGAAGTCACTGTCCTTAAATCCTCGGTACAAACCTTGTTGCCTAAAGGAACGCTAAAGAGTATCGAACCTAAAAGTAGCAAAGCACAAAAAACCAGAATAGCAAAGCCGGCAGCACCTCTTGAAGACAATCAAACGGAAGATATCGGCGAAGTTTCAGCAAATAAAGATGCTGAAGCCGAAAAAGCTACTGACAAGAAATAATCTTTTATGAGAAAGAGAAAATTGGCTATCAATTCCTCCTCTGCACATCTTTTCACTTTTTATTATTGAATACTTAACTGATACCCATGAACCGCTACGCACTTTGGCAATACCTGATTATTGCGGTTTCGCTCCTATTCGGATTGCTCTACACTTTACCCAATTTTTATGGCGAATCACCCGCAGTTCAAATTTCCCCTTTGCGAACTTCCGCTAATGCTGATACCGCCTTGCTACACCAGGTTGAAGAGACATTAAAACAAGTCGGTATCATTACTGACGGAATTTTTCTTGAAGAAGGTAGTATCAAAGTACGTTTTGTTGATACGGATACGCAAATCAAGGCAAAAGATCTATTGGAATCGACCCTCGGCAATGAATATATCATTGCACTGAATCTGCTGCCCAATTCTCCCCACTGGCTGACCAATCTGGGTGCTCTGCCGATGTACCTGGGGCTTGATTTGCGGGGTGGTGTACATTTTATGCTTGAAGTTGACATGGACGGTGCGCTCGATAAAGTATTGGATCGTTACAGTGCCGACATTCGTAGCACTTTGCGTGAACATAAAATTTCCTATATAGGGCTCGAGAAACAGGCCAAAAAACTGACCCTGAAATTTCGTGATGCTGAATCACGTGCAAAAGCAGAAGCTGAACTGAAATCGAGTTACCCCGATCTCGGTTTAAAAGAAGAACAAGCCGATAACCGATACCATCTCATTGCTGTGATCAAGCCTGAAGCTCAAGTACGCATGCAAGATTCAGCCGTGATGCAAAATATCACTACCCTACGTAATCGTGTTAATGAATTAGGGGTTGCTGAACCTATTATTCAAAAGGCCGGCGCAGATCGTGTCATTGTGCAATTACCAGGCGTACAGGATACCGCCAAGGCAAAAGATATTCTGGGACGAACCGCTACGCTGGAAATACGCATGGTTGATGACGAACGAGATCTAGATGCAGCCTTGCGCGGCCAAGTTCCGTTTGGTACTGAGCTTTATGAAGAACGTGGCGGCAGCCCGCTACTTGTAAAGAAACAGGTTTTGCTGACAGGTGAACATATCACTGATGCTCAGCCAGGCTTTGATAAAGATAATCAACCCGCAGTGCATATCAACCTGGATAGCAGCGGATCACGTGTTTTTAAACAATTGACACGCGATAATGTCGGTAAACGAATGGCTATTCTTTTGATCGAAAAGAATAAAGCGGAAGTCATTACCGCACCTGTCATCCGCGAGGAGATAGGTGGTGGACGCGTTCAGATCAGCGGGCGTATGACCAATACGGAAGCTCGTGATGTCGCATTACTGCTCCGGGCAGGCGCACTAGCAGCATCGATGGATATTATTGAAGAACGCACAGTAGGTCCAAGTCTGGGCGCTGATAATATTGCTCGAGGTTTTAATTCGACGCTGTATGGATTTCTGGCTGTTGCTCTTTTCATGGTGATTTATTACACGGCGTTTGGCGTTATTTCAGTCATCGCTCTCACCCTAAATCTACTATTGCTCGTAGGATTATTATCCATCATGCAGGCTACACTAACCCTGCCTGGAATGGCTGCATTAGCGTTGACTGTAGGGATGGCGATCGATGCGAATGTACTAATTAATGAGCGAATCCGCGATGAACTGCGTGCAGGTGCTTCTCCGCAACTTGCGATTCACGCGGGATTTGAGCGTGCCTTTGGTACCATTGTGGACTCCAATATCACAACCTTAATCGCTGGGATCGCCTTGTTTGCTTTTGGTTCAGGACCAGTAAAAGGCTTCGCTGTGGTTCTTTGCTTGGGTATTCTAACTTCGGTGTTCACGGCAACCTTTGTTTCCAGAGGTATGGTGAATCTGATGTATGGAAGTCGCCGCAGACTTGATCACGTTCCTATCGGAAAAATCTGGATACCTAAGCACAGCTCAGTTGACGATAAAACTCTTCCTCATACAGCAGGCGAGATTACTGAAGATAGTAGCCAAATAACTATCAGCGAGCAGAAAAAAAATAGCGTCCAATCTGAGGATGGTAATCAAAATGAAGTTATAGCCCAACCAAGTGATAAGGTGGGTATCAATGCTAACACTAAACCAGGTGAGCAAATAAATCCAAAAAATAAGCGCAAAACATCTGGCACCAAGCAACCTAAGCGAAAATAAACAGTACTTAAGGAAGTAACGATGGAATTTTTCAGATTTAGCCACATCCCTTTCATGAGCTGGAGACGTCCGGCAGCTGTCATTTCAATAGTAACATTTATTTTTTCCGTATTTTTTATTGCCACAAAAGGGTTAAATCTCGGCGTGGACTTCACGGGTGGGACTGTTCTAGAAGTTAGCTATGATCAAACAGCCGATCTCGGGAAGGTACGTAGTATCCTGACGGATCTCGGAATGTCTGATGCGAGTGTACAAAATTTTGGCACTTCACGTGATGTTTTAATACGTTTACCCATCAAGC
>CBFGXU010000153.1:0-5362 GCA_965652935.1 uncultured Nitrosomonas sp. | reverse complement strand
ATGCAGGGGTTGAATTATTGGAATAATTTATCAGAACTAACGATTAAAGTCGTCTATTCAGAGTAGCCGGCCGCCCAGCAATGCCTGGCGTTTGGTACTTTCCCGTTCAACTAGAGCCAATAAGCCTTCGCGCACCAATGCGGTTTTTTCATGTACGCCTGTCAATTCAATCGTCTGCGCGTATAAATCATCATCGATATTCAACGTGGCTCTCATATTCAGTTTATCCATTTGTCAAATAAGGCACATTTTTATGGTAGTACCTATGCCTTTAAAAAATCTGAATCATAGGGGTAATGTTATATTCGAATGAAAAAATAAATGGACGGGCTCAATATTTGAGCCTTTGGTGCAGATAAAATCTTTTGTGCCGATAAACTTTGATTTTGAAATAATGAAAAAACCAGAAGAGGTAATTTTTAGTTACTGGGGTAAAGCGGACCCCAATTATCCGGGTGAGCAAAAGTGGCACCCGCTTGTTTATCATAGTTTGGATGTAGCGGCGGTGGGATTTGAGTATTTAAGCCAGGAGAAGGTAATTTCTAATTGGTTTTGTCGTGAACTGAATTGCAACTATTCTGAATGGCTACAATGGGCTTCTTTTTGGCTAGTGCTGCATGATTTAGGAAAATTCAGCGAAGCATTTCAGTCACAAAAATCCCAATTATTTGAAGTGTTGCAAGGGCGTAAACCCGATCCGACAAAATCCTATACCGAGCGCCATGACTCATTAGGGCAATGGTTATGGCGCGACTTTCTTGCCGATCATGCAATTGAGAACGACTGGTTTGGCGAAATAACCGAAGCGCAAAAATCGAGCCTTGATACTTGGATGCGATCAGTCACCGGGCATCATGGTCAACCACCGAAAATACCTCCCCCTTTCGTCGATATTGACAGTTATTACTCTAGGTCAGATAAAAAAACATCGTGTGCATTCGTCGAAGCCATGCGTAAGCTTTTATTGCCGAATTCAGCGGCAGCAGTGCCTGCCGCGCTCGATACTATCAAGTTCGAGCATGCCAGCCAGGCACTATCCTGGTGGTTTGCAGGGATTACAGTATTGGCTGACTGGGTTGGTTCCAATACTGATTATTTCCCCTACGAGACCGAGCATATGTCATTAGAAGAATATTGGCACTATGCGAGTCAGCAGGCAAAGAAGGCATTGAAAGATAGTGGCGTTATGTCACGTAAAGTTGTTGCAAATCACACTTTTTTCGATCTCTTTAAAAAAATTCTGATTCCTTCCCCCTTGCAGCAATGGGCTGTAGATACAGAAATATCCGGGGAGCCACAGATATTTTTGCTGGAAGACGTGACTGGTGCAGGCAAGACAGAGGCCGCGCTGACACTTGCTTATCGCTTGATGGCAAAGGGCGCAGCAAACGGGTTTTTCATTGGGCTACCTACGATGGCCACTTCTAATGCGATGTACGATCGAACGGCCGGTTTTTACAAAGCATTATTTGAAGGCGATGCCAATCTGGTTTTAGCGCATGGTAGCCGCCAACTGGTGGAGAATTTCGCGAAATCGATTCTTCCCCGTTCACATACTAAAGATGATCCTGAACAACAGGATGAAACAGCGTCGGTACGCTGCACTGCGTGGCTGGCTGACCACAATAAGCGCGCATTATTATCTCAAGCGGGTGTCGGCACCATAGATCAAGCTTTGCTCGGCGTGTTGCACAGCAAACATCAATCCTTACGATTGCTCGGCTTATTCCACAAGGTACTGGTCGTGGATGAAGTTCATGCCTGTGATGCTTATATGCAAGGCGTTTTGGAGGCGCTTCTGGAATTTCATGCGCGCGCCGGTGGCAGCGCGATTTTGTTGTCGGCAACTCTGCCCAACCAGATGAAACAGGCTTTCTTGAATGCTTATGCCAACGGACGCAACAGTATCTGCCCAAGCATTAAGAGCGATGAATACCCGCTCGCTACAACTTGGCGCGCATCACGTGCCGATCCGGACGAGATTGAGTTAGGCACGCGCGATGCCGTAAAGCGCACAGTTGCTATTGATTACCGCTATCAACAAACTGAGGTTGTCGCGATAATCGACGCGGCATTGGCTGCCGGGCAGTGCGTCTGCTGGATACGCAATACCGTGACAGATGCCACGGAAGCGTTTGAGTTATTTACTGGACGTTTGCCGCAAGAAAAACTTATTTTGTTCCATGCCCGTTTCGCTTTGGACGATAGGTTAGCAAAGGAAGAAAATGTTCTTGCTGCCTTTGGCCCTACTAGCGGAGCCAGCAAACGCTCAGGTCGGTTAGTAATTGCAACCCAGGTGATCGAGCAATCTCTGGATGTGGATTTTGATCTGCTGGTCAGTGACTTGGCACCCATTGATCGCCTGATCCAAAGAGCCGGACGCCTAAGGCGACATAATCGTGAAGCTTCAGGAAATCGCCTGGCAGATGGCGAACCGGATCAGCGGGGTGCGCCTCTCATGGTGGTTTATGGCCCTGCCTGGAATGCCGAACCAGCGGCACATTGGTTTAAAAGCGCATTCCCCAAGGCGGCGGGAGTCTATCCCGATCATTCGCACCTTTGGCTAACGGCAAAAGCCTTACAGGTTGGTAAGTTCACTATGCCGGAAGATGCCCGCACATTGATCGAGGGCGTATTTGGCGAAGCTTCGGAAATACCGGAAAACTTACAGCGGAATAGCCTAAGCGTCGAAGGACAGCAGATGGCTGAAGCCAGTCTTGCAAAAATGAACGCTCTGAATTTTGCAGCGGGCTATCGTCGCGGGGATGTAATGGATTGGTGGAGTGAAGCCAAAACGCCATCGCGTTTGGGCGATGCCAGTGTCAACGTGGTATTGGCTCGCTGGGTCGGCGGGCATTTAGTACCGTGGGCGGAGCGCCCAACTCATGCTTGGGCGTACAGTACAGTGCGTGTGGCTGAACGTTTGCTTGCAAGTGTTCCGCAGCCTGAAGACAGTATCCTTCAGCAGGAATTTTTACGCATCACAGACCAGCTACCAAGCAAAGGTAAATGGTCAATCCTGTTGGCGTTGGAGCAAACCAAGACCGGACGCTGGCGAGCGCAAGCATGGGGTGGAGAAAGTCCGGGGCGGCCAGCACAACTTCGCTTGTGGGAATATGATGGCGATATGGGGCTGCGGCTGGCAGCAGATGAAAAATCTACAATTGAGGAGACGGAATGAACCTGCTGGATGAAGCCTGGATACCCGTTCACCGCAAGAGCGGTGTTCAGAATTGGATAGCCCCATGGCAGATCGGCGAGCCGGATATTGTTGCGCTGGATGCTCGGCGGCCGGATTTTAACGGAGCTTTGGTGCAGTTTCTGATCGGCTTGGTACAGACAACAACGCCGATGAATAGTCATGCCGAATGGCAGCAGTGGTACGATACACCGCCTTCGTCTGAAACGCTGAAACGTTGGTTTGCACCAGTAGCAAACGCTTTTGAATTCGATGGCGATGGCGCGCGCTTTATGCAGGATTTCAGTTTGCGCACGGCTGGAGAGAAAGACTCAGAGTTCAACGACATTAGCTCTCTCTTGATCGAAGCACCGGGCGACAGCACGCTCAAGGAAAACAAGGATCATTTCATCAAACGCGGGCTGGCCTCGGGCTTGTGTCCGCATTGTGCCGCGACGGCGTTGTTTACCTTGCAAACTAATGCGCCAAAGGGAGGCAGTGGGCAGTTCACCTCGTTGCGTGGCAACGGCCCCCTAACCACACTGATTGTCGCAACTCCCGCCCGTTTGCTCTGGTATACCGTCTGGTTGAATGTGCGTGAGCGCGCTTTCTTTCTTGGAAGTTGCGGAGACGCTAACAAGACTGCGCCGCAATTCATTTTCCCATGGCTGTCCGATATGCACATTATTCAGCCAGCAGGCGGAGAGACCGCTCCCATTCAAGTTCATCCTGCTCATGTGTTCTGGGGTATGCCTCGTCGGATTCGGCTCGATCAGGGCAATACCGTCTATGGCCGTTGTGATATCTGTGGCCGCGAGTCAGTGAAATTACTCACCCGCTACATTACAAAGCCCAGAGGGTTTCACTACAAAAGAGCGTGGAAGCATCCCCTATCGCCATACTACGAAAACGATCCTGAAGAATGGCTACCGATACACCCCCAGCCGGGAGGGCTGGGCTACAAGCTCTGGTTGGGTTGGGTTCTTGGAATGCAGGGAGACAAGAAAAAAATTCAACCTGCCTCACAGGTTTCGCATGTACTAGAAAATGGGATGCACAAAGGAAAATTCAGACTGTGGGTTTTCGGCTATGACATGGATAACATGAAAGCTCGCTGCTGGTATGAGTCTACTTTTCCGCTATATGGTTTAGCTGAATGCAACAAGGATGGGCGTAAGCTGGTTCAAACGGGTGTAGCGAACTGGATAAATGCTGCGGATTATGTTGCATTTCTATTGCGTTCTGCTGTTCGGTCGGCATGGTTCAGCGAGGGCGCGGAAGTTAAAGGCGATTGGGGATTTATTGATGCTGCATTCTGGTCGAGAACTGAATCCGGGTTTTTTAGATTATTGAGCGAGCTCGTTGAGCAGGCACACAACGACAGTGACGAAGATGCGTCCGCAAGATTGCAGCGCCCAAATAATCAATGGCGCACTGAGCTAATCGAGGCAGCGTTTGAACTGTTTGAAGGCGAATTAGTGGGTTCTGCTCCCATCGAGCTGCAAAACCCACGCCGCGTGGCCGAAGCATACAACCGGCTACGTGTTAGTTTGTATGGTGACAAGCTTAAAGAGATTTTGGGGTTGCCAGCCGAGAAACCTAGCAAACCAAAAAAACTACCAAAACATTGACCTGATCACAAGGAGAAAAAACGTGAGTGACAACATTTCATTTCGATCAGAAACAGCCTTGGGGCAGACTCTACTGCGCTGGTGGCAGGGGCTGGACAATAACCGTGGAGATCGTGCCGAGTTGCGGCGTGCGCACAATTTAACGGCAATTGCCCTGACAAGTGCCTATCAGCATTTGTATCGCATCCTGTTGTCACGCGGGTGGCCGGAAGAGAACAAGCCGGAAAATAATTGGCGAAACGAGCGGCTCGCGGCCATTGCCGGTTTGCTCGCACACGTAAAAAATCTGGATGAACGCAGTCTGCCGGTAATCATGTCTGAGGGAGAACGACCGCCCTTTTCCGAATTGCGCTTCCGTCGCCTGTTGGAATCCTCATCGCTGGATGAAGTGTTTAGCGGTTTGCGCCGGGCGTTGCCATTAGTCGCTTATCAGGCCAATGTACTGGAATTGGCAAATGATGTTTTGTTTTGGAGTGATGGCGTGAAAAAACGCTGGGCCTACACCTATCGCTGGCCCGCCAAATCGACAGTTTGAATTCTAACTTTCTTAAAT